>CP009416.1:1835054-2171331 GCA_000818095.1 Jeotgalibacillus malaysiensis | reverse complement strand
AGAAAAAAGTTGTAGTCACATCAAAGAGTCTTGCTGAATTCCTGGGCAAGAAAAAGTTCCGCTACGGTCAGGCTGAGGAAGAAGATCAGATTGGTGTTGCAACCGGTCTCGCTTATACGACTGTAGGCGGGGATACACTTCAAATTGAAGTATCGCTCTCACCGGGTAAAGGTAAGCTCGTACTGACTGGTAAGCTTGGTGATGTAATGAAGGAGTCTGCGCAAACTGCATTTTCATTTGTCAGATCAAGAGCAGAACAATTGAAGCTTGAGGAAAACTTCCATGAGAAGCATGACATTCATATACATGTTCCAGAGGGAGCAGTACCAAAAGATGGACCTTCAGCAGGTATTACAATCGTTACTGCGCTTGTATCAGCACTAACTGAACGTCCAATTAAAAAAGAAATCGGTATGACCGGCGAAGTAACGCTCAGAGGAAGAGTACTGCCGATCGGCGGACTGAAAGAAAAATCCTTAAGTGCACACAGAGCAGGTCTTACGACAATAATTATTCCAAAAGATAACGAGCGCGATATAGATGACATCCCGGAAAGTGTACGTGCTGAACTTACATTTATCCCGGTATCTCATGTAGATGAAGTCCTTGAAATTGCGCTGGCAGGTGAAAAACAATGAAAATAACACAATCAGAAATCGTCATCAGTGCTGTAAAGCCTGAACAATATCCTGAAGGAGGTCTGCCCGAGTTTGCATTAGCGGGCAGATCCAATGTCGGGAAATCATCTTTTATTAACAAAATGATCAACCGTAAAGCGCTCGCGCGTATCTCCTCAAAACCGGGGAAAACCCAGACGCTGAACTTTTACCTTTTAAATGAAGCACTCTACTTTGTAGACGTTCCTGGCTACGGTTACGCGAAAGTATCTAAAACAGAACGCGCAGCATGGGGCAAAATGATTGAAACCTACATGACAGATAGAGCGCCATTAAAAGCCGTAATCATGATCGTTGACCTGAGGCACCCGCCGACAAAGGATGACATTATGATGTACGACTTTTTAAAGCACTTTGACATCCCGTGTATGATCGTTGCGACCAAAGCAGACAAAATTCCTAAAGGTAAGTGGCAAAAACATCTTAGTGTCACCCGAAAAGTCCTTGAAATTGCAGAAGGCGACGAACTCATCATGTTCTCTTCTGAAACTGGACTCGGTAAAGACAACGCCTGGCATTTTATTGAGAGAAAAATGAAAGAGTAATAGATTCATTGACTAAAAAAGAAACGCCTGAGATGATCAGAGCGTTTCTTTTTAATATTCAGTTCTTGATGCAAATTCATATTTTATTTGAAACACAATATTAAATATCATTATCATTTGTATATGCACATTACATAGTGCAGCGAAGCGTAGGGTGGCGACTCCGGGACGAATAGAGGGTAGCTGAGACCCCGCAGACGCGTAGCGTTGAGGAGGCTCAAGCTTCACTCCGTCCGGAAAGCGTCCGCCTGAAGCGCAGCGAAACGATTAAAGGGACCTGGATAACGGGTCTCTTTTTAAATGTTTATAAAACACAAAAGTAGTGAAAGAATAGATTATTAAAACGTTTTCATAGAAGATTCTGATATTGAGCAGAACTATTGAAAACGAACGGGTGCTTTGGTACCCTTAGTTCAGGTGAAATCTTGATACAGCAGTGCGAACCGGCACATGCCGGCAGCTGTATCCGTACGTTTCAATGGTTGTTCACATTTACCATTAGGACATGTTCTTAATCATGTTATAATGGGAGTAATGATTAATTCGTGGGGGTGTCATTCAGCACATGCACATTTTAGTGGTAGGTTTGAATTACAAAACGGCCCCTGTAGAGATGAGAGAGCGTCTTTCTTTCCAGGAAGCGGATCTTAGTAAAGCAATGACGGAGCTTCAGTCCCGAAAGAGTATACTGGAGAACGTCATCGTTTCGACATGTAATCGTACTGAGATATATGCGGTAGTGGATCAGCTTCACACAGGTCGTTATTATATAAAACAATTCCTAGCTGACTGGTTTAATCTAGACAAGGATGAATTTAGTCCTTATCTGTTTATTTACGAGAAAGATGGAGCAATGGAACATCTGTTCAAGGTAAGCTGTGGATTGGATTCAATGATCGTAGGTGAAACACAGATCCTAGGGCAGGTACGGAAAAGCTTCTTTACAGGTCAGGAAAATGGTACAACTGGAACAGTCTTTAATGAACTGTTCAAGCAGGCAGTGACGCTTGCGAAAAAGGCACACTCTGAAACTGATATTGCGTCTAATGCTGTATCTGTATCTTATGCTGCAGTTGAACTGGCTAAAAAAATATTCGGAGATTTAAATAAAAAGCACGTATTGATCCTTGGCGCAGGTAAAATGGGTGAACTGGCGATTCAGAACCTGCAGGGAAGCGGTGCTACAAAAGTAACGGTCATCAACCGCACGTTCGAAAAAGCGGCAGCACTTGCAGATAAGTTCTCAGGTAATGCGAAAGAACTGAGAGAACTCCAATGTGCGTTAATTGAGGCAGATATTCTAATTACTTCAACAGGTGCGCAGGAAGCATTGATCAGTAAAGAAATGATGACTGATGTTGAAAGAATGCGCAAAGGCCGTCCATTCTTTATGGTGGATATCGCAGTACCGAGGGACCTTGATCCTGCAATCAATGAACTTGATAACGTATTTTTGTATGATATCGATGATCTTGAAGGAATCGTTCAGGCTAATCTTGAAGAGCGAAAGGTTGCTGCTGAACAAATTGGTCTGATGGTTGAAGAAGCAATTGTTGCGTTCAAAGAGTGGTTAAATATGCTTGGTGTTGTGCCTGTCATTTCAGAACTGCGCCAGAAAGCACTTGCCATTCAGGCGGAGACGATGGAAAGCATTGAACGTAAAATGCCAAGCCTGACTGACCGTGAGCGAAAGGTCCTTAACAAACACACGAAAAGCATTATCAATCAGCTGCTGAAAGATCCGATTTTACAGGCGAAAGAGCTGGCTGCATTACCTGATGGTGATGAAAAGCTTGAACTGTTCAAACAGATCTTCAATCTGACTCAGGAAACTGAACGTCATGAAGAAAAGTCGGCTGAAGCAGTAAAATTACAGCCACAGCTTTCACTGCAAAGTTAACGGGGAGGATCACACATGTTCGAACTGTCAATGACACGGCTGCATGAAGTCATGATCATCCTCTATGCAATCAGCGTGCTATTATATTTTATGGATTATGTACAAAGAGACCAGAAGGCGAATCGCGTTGCCTTCTGGCTTTTGTCAATTGTTTGGGTTCTTCAAACAATTTTTTTATTTCTATACATGTTCAGAACCGGAAGATTTCCGGTTTTAACGCTTTTTGAAGGCATTTACTTTTATGCCTGGGTGTTATTAACACTTTCACTGGTGCTGAACCGATTAATGAAAATCGATTTTACGGTATTTTTCGTGAATCTGATCGGGTTTACATTTATGGCGATCCACACATTCGCACCGGTTCAGGCGAGCACTGAAGCAGCGGCTGAGCGGCTGATGTCGGAGCTGCTGCTTATTCATATCACTATGGCAATTGTGTCGTATGCAGCTTTTTCAATATCAGTTGTATTTTCTATTCTATACTTATTACAGTACAGACTATTAAAACAGAAAAAATGGGGGCAGAAACTTCAGCGGATTACAGATCTTGCAAAGCTTGAGAAAGGATCAGTGATTTTAAATAGTATTGGATTTCCATTACTATTATTAAGTTTGATTCTCGGTGTGCAATGGGCTGTCGTTTCACTCCCGACTGTACTCTGGTACGATATTAAAATTTCCGGATCATTTCTGCTGCTCGCAATCTATGGCGTCTTTTTATACAGACGATTCGGAAAAGGACAATCAGGTAAATCACTCGCACTATTTAATACAGCTGCATTCGGCTGTCTGCTGATCAACTTCTTACTTGGAAGCAGATTATCATCATTCCATTTCTGGTCAGTCTAAATTACGATTACTACATCACTGGAGGCAATTATTTATGAGAAAAATCATTGTAGGTTCACGCAGAAGTAAGCTTGCGATTACACAAACAAAATGGGTAATTGAGCAATTAAAATCGCTTGAACCCGGTACTGAATTCGAGATTAAGGAAATTGTCACAAAAGGCGACCAGATTCAGAATGTGAAGCTTTCAAAAGTTGGGGGCAAAGGGCTTTTTGTAAAAGAAATTGAACAGGCAATGATCGATGGTGAAATTGACATGGCGGTTCATAGTATGAAAGATATGCCGGCAGAGCTGCCTGAAGGATTAATCATTGGCAGCATCCCTGTGCGTGAAGACCCGAGAGATGCATTGATTTCTAAAAATAAAGAAACACTCGCAGAATTACCAGCAGGTTCGATTGTTGGTACAAGCAGCCTGAGACGCGGAGCGCAGATTCTTGCAGTTCGTCCAGATCTGAAAGTTGAATGGATTCGTGGAAACATTGATACACGTCTGAAAAAGCTTGAAACAGAAAACTTTGATGCCATTATTCTTGCAGCTGCAGGATTATCGAGAATGGGCTGGTCAAAAGATGTAGTATCTGAATTTCTATCTCCTGAAGACTGTCTGCCGGCAATTGGACAGGGTGCACTTTCAATTGAATGCAGAGAGAGTGACACTGAACTGAGAGAGCTTCTTAATCGTTTCAGCGACCAGGAGACTGCTCAGACGGTGACTGCTGAACGGACATTCCTACACAAAATGGAAGGCGGATGTTCAGTGCCGATCGCAGGGTATGCTACACAAATTGAAGATGGTGTCTCATTGACGGCACTCGTAGCCTCTCCGGACGGTAAAACAGTATATAAAGAAGTCATTAGCGGCAATGATCCGATTGAAGTTGGACTAAAAGCAGCTGAGATCCTGACTGAGCAGGGTGCAAAAGCATTAATTGATCAGGTGAAGATCGAACAGGGCGGTCAGTGAGATGGCTTCCCTGAACGGGGTAAAAATTGTGCTGACCAGAGATATACGCTCATCAGAACACGACCGGCTGCTGATTGAGGAAAAGGGCGGGATCTCTATTGCTGCACCGATGATCCAGATTGAATCCGGAGACATGACGTTAACAGAGGATAAAGTACTTCAGCTAAAAGAAGCTGACTGGATTATATTTACGAGTAAACATGGCGTGTATTATTTTTTCAAACTGCTAGAAGATGCGGGACTGAAAAGACTGGCTGCAGCAAAGAAAATCGCAGCAGTTGGTTCAAAAACAGCTGATGCGATTAAAGCGGAAGGTATGCAGGTGAACTATATTCCGCCTCTTTTTTCAGCGGCAAGCTTTAAAAAGGATTTCACTGAATCTGTTAAAGGACCTGTTCTTTTTCCGCAGGGTGATCTTTCACGCGGTGAAATCGCTAAGTTTTTAAGCGGGAACGGGCATGAATGTATAAGCTGGACGGTCTATAAGAATACAGTTCCTGAAATCACTGCAGAGCAATTGAAAGAACTGGCAGAGGGTGATGTGATTACATTCTTTTCACCTTCTGCTGCCGAACGGTTTATTCTGGCTGCCGATCCGCAGCTTCTTTCTAATGTCAGGCAGGGTCTGATAAAAATTGCAAGCGTCGGACCGACTACGTCTGATGCTTTAAGAGAAATGGCTTTACCTGTACATATCGAACCTTCAGAATATACAATGGAAGCGATGATTGAAGAAATTGCTATATATCTGAAGTGAATAGATTAGTTTTTATACGTATTCAGGAGGTTTTTAAATGAAGGAATTACAATTTGACCGTCACCGCAGATTAAGAGGTTCAGACGCACTGCGTTCAATGGTGCGCGAAACATGGCTTCGACCGGAGGACTTTATCTATCCGTTATTTGTAGTAGAAGGAGAACGAGTTCGCAAGGAAGTTCCGTCAATGCCAGGCGTATTTCACGTCTCACTAGACGGTGTGATGGACGAAATTAAAGAGTGTCAGTCACTCGGTATTCAGTCTGTCATTCTGTTCGGCGTGCCTAAAGAAAAAGATGCAGTCGGCTCTCAGGCTTATGCTGAAGAGGGCATTGTCCAGCAGGCAACTAGACTGATCAAAAAAGAAGCACCTGAAATGGTTATTGTAGCAGATACTTGTCTGTGTCAATATACAGACCATGGTCACTGTGGCGTGATCGAAGGCGGCAAAGTACTGAATGACCCAACACTTGACCTGCTTGCAAAAACTGCTGTCAGTCAGGCGAAAGCAGGCGCTGACATCATTGCCCCGTCAAATATGATGGATGGATTTGTCGCGGCGATCCGTTACGGATTGGATGAAGCAGGTTATCACGATGTGCCGATTATGAGTTATGCTGTTAAGTATTCGTCAAGTTTTTATGGACCTTTCAGAGATGCAGCGCACAGCTCACCTCAGTTTGGTGACCGGAAAACTTATCAGATGGACCCGGCTAACAGGCTTGAAGCATTAAGAGAAGCAGATTCTGATGTCAACGAAGGCGCAGATTTCCTTATTGTAAAGCCTGCCCTTTCTTATCTTGATATTATGCGAGAAGTAAAGGACCGTCACACACTTCCTGTCGTTGCTTACAATGTAAGCGGTGAGTATTCCATGATAAAAGCAGCTGCAGCAAACGGCTGGATTAATGAGCAGGAAGTCATCCTTGAAAAACTGACGAGCATGAAGCGCGCTGGTGCAGATCTGATCATTACGTATCATGCAAAAGAAGCATCACGCTGGCTGCAAGATCAATAAATTTTAAAAGGAGCGGTAGCATGCGTTCATATGAAAAGTCACAAGAAGCATTTAAGATAGCATCAGACTTAATGCCGGGGGGAGTAAACAGTCCTGTCCGCGCATTTAAATCTGTAAATATGGATCCGATCTTTATGGAAAAAGGGAAAGGATCTAAAATCTATGATATTGATGGCAATGAATACATCGATTACGTATTATCATGGGGACCACTGATTCTTGGTCATGCTGATGATCATGTGATTGAAGAAATCAAAAAAACTGCAGAAAGCGGTACAAGCTTTGGGGCCCCAAGCCTTGCTGAAAATAAGCTGGCTGAGCTTGTAATTGAACGTGTACCATCAATTGAAAAAGTGAGAATGGTTTCCTCTGGTACAGAAGCAACGATGAGTGCGCTGAGACTTGCAAGAGGTTTTACCGGCCGTGATAAAATTGTTAAATTCGAGGGCTGCTATCATGGACATGGAGATAGTCTGTTAATTAAAGCAGGTTCAGGCGTAGCAACACTCGGTTTACCTGATTCACCAGGCGTACCTGCAAGTGTTGCGCAAAATACCATCACAGTACCTTACAATGATTTCGAATCGATTCAGTATGTGTTTAAGGAATATGGAAGCGAAATAGCAGGTGTGATTGTTGAGCCTGTCGCAGGTAATATGGGTGTCGTACCTCCGGTTGAAGGCTTTCTTGAAGAGTTAAGAACTTTGACTTCTGACCATGGTGCACTGCTGATTTTTGATGAAGTCATGACAGGATTCCGTGTCGGCTATAACTGTGCGCAGGGTCACCTCGGTGTAACACCTGACCTTACCTGCCTTGGTAAAGTAATTGGTGGAGGTCTTCCTGTAGGTGCATTTGGCGGACGCAAAGATATTATGGAATTTATTGCGCCGGCAGGTCCGATCTATCAGGCAGGTACACTTTCTGGAAATCCACTTGCAATGGCTGCAGGGTACGCAACACTTTCCCAGCTCACTGAAGAAAGCTATGATCATTTCATTCAGGCCGGTGATAAATTGCAGGCAGGCTTTACTGAACTTGCTGAAAAGTATGGCATACCGCACTCTGTTAACCGTGCAGGTTCAATGCTTGGCTTCTTCTTTACAAATGAAAAAGTGACAAACTTCGAAAAAGCTAAAACATCAGATCTTGATATGTTTGGTGAATTTTATAGACTGATGGCAGAAAATGGTGTGTTCCTTCCGCCTTCACAATTTGAAGGATGGTTCCTTTCGGTTGTTCATAGCGATGAGGATCTCGAAAAAACACTCAATGCAGTTGAAGCATCATTCAAAGAAATAGCATCAAAACGATAAACCTTAACAGCCTGGATAATCCCGGGCTGTTTTTTTATTCATACTGGCCTCATGATGCTCATAAATTATAAGAGACTGATTATGAGGAGGCCGTGATGGGGAAAAATACGATTCATCAATTAAAAGAAACAATTATATTCAAAGGTGATCATGTACTGAGTGAATTGCGCTCTCTTTCATTTGAACCGAGTGTATCAATCACAGAACATGCTGATCAGGTAGTAGTGGAAGGAACGCTTCATTTAGCAGGTGAGGGCAGTTATGATCAGGGGACTGAGCAGCTCAGAGCTTCAGAGCAGCCTGAAGTCCAGGAAGCGATTGTGATGGAAGAACTGATTTATTTTGAACATCATTTTCCATTATCAATCTCAATCTCTGCTGCAAGAGTAGAACGAAAACAGGATGTAGAAGTGTATATTGATCATGTAGATTATGATATTCCTGAGAGTGGCAGGCTAGCAGTTACTGCTGACATTATGATTGAGGGAATCACAGAACCTAAGCCTGAAAAAGAGGAAGTAAGAGTTTTACCCAATCCTCTTGAAAATTGGGAAGGAGAAGTACTGGAGGAACATGAAGAGAGTGATGAGGGCATTATACTAGAGCAGGAAGTTGATCAGGCAGACGAAGCAGAAGCAATAGCCGAAGAATCACTTGAGGCGGAGGAATTCCTTCCTGAAGAATTGATCGAATCTGAAGTGGAGGAAAGCATAGCAGAAGAAAGAGTTGAAGAAGATACAGAATCAAATCAAGATAACAGCGGTGATACATTTACACGATTTATCCGGTCGCTTGAAGAAGAAAAGACAGTCATTAAAATACATATCGCCCAGCAGGATGAAACACCGGAAACAGTCGCAGAGCGATATGGTATTCCAATGCTGCAATTGATGAAAGTAAATCAATTTGAATCCAGACGTCCTTTTAACAGAGGAGAATTGATCAGAATTCCCGAGACTCAAATCCATTCGAAGTAAAGAACGCATGCAACCCCGATCAAGAATCCCAATATCAGTACATCAATTGTGGAAGGCAATAACAATAACCGGATTGCTTGAAAGATACAAAGCGGTATAATGATATTTTGCAGCATACAGCGGCATTTTCTCCACCAGGGCGGTTTGGGTTTAGGAAACATTTTTTTCTTCATGGCGGGCCCCCTTCATAAGATATCTTATGCAGACAGAGGTTTTTTGCGATTTTTATTGACGAATTAGCCGTATTTTGATTATGATAGAGCAT
Source organism: Jeotgalibacillus malaysiensis (assembly GCA_000818095.1). Taxonomy (NCBI): domain Bacteria; kingdom Bacillati; phylum Bacillota; class Bacilli; order Caryophanales; family Caryophanaceae; genus Jeotgalibacillus; species Jeotgalibacillus malaysiensis. Next base: position 2,162,060 of record CP009416.1, on the reverse strand, counting down.
ATATATATGATGCTCTGATCAGGAGTAGTATGCAGATTTTCGTTCTTCAGAGAAGAAATTCATTTGGTGAGAGAATTTCCAGAATTGACCCTGCAGAAGTCGCCTGTAAGCAGTACCGGTGAACATTACAGTAGTCGGTGCCGGTTAGAAGCCGTTATCTTAATTGAGTGCACAGATCAATCAGTCTGTGTAAAAAGGTGGTACCGCGAATCAAATCCCTTCGTCCTTTTATGGCGAACGGGATTTTTTGTTGTTTATGCTGGTATAAATTGGCTTGCGATTACAATTACAGGCAGACGCTTTCCGTTGCAATCACCAGCTGTGCTTATACGACAAAATTAAAATTAACAGATTAATCACTACGGAGGTTTTAATATGAAAGAAACGACGATGCCGACAAAGTATGATCCGAAGGCGATAGAAGAAGGCCGCTATGAGTGGTGGCTTGAAGAGAAAGTATTTGAAGCAAGAAGTGATGAAAGTAAAGACCCTTATACAATTGTCATCCCGCCTCCAAACGTTACAGGGAAACTGCACCTGGGCCATGCCTGGGATACAGCACTTCAGGATATTTTAACCAGAATGAAGCGAATGCAGGGCTATGATGTATTATGGCTCCCGGGTATGGACCATGCAGGTATTGCCACGCAGGCAAAGGTTGATCAGAAGCTGCGTGAACAGGGGAAATCACGCTACGAACTTGGGCGTGAAGCTTTCCTGGAAGAGTCATGGAAGTGGAAAGAAGAATACGCTCAGCATATCCGTGCTCAGTGGTCTAAGCTCGGTCTTGGACTTGATTACAGCAGAGAGCGCTTTACACTTGATGACGGTCTCTCTAAAGCCGTACAAAAGGTATTTATTGATCTTTATAATAAAGGTCTAATTTACCGCGGTGAGTATATTATCAACTGGGACCCTGCGACAAAAACGGCTTTATCAGATATTGAAGTCATTCATAAAGATGTACAGGGTGCATTTTATCACATGAGATATCCGCTCACAGATGGCAGCGGGCATATTGAAATTGCGACTACCCGTCCTGAAACGATGCTTGGTGATACTGCCGTGGCCGTACACCCTGAAGATGACCGCTACAAGCATCTGATCGGCAAAACAGTCAAGCTTCCAATTGTAGGCCGTGAGATAGAAATTGTAGCAGATGATTATGTGGATATGGAGTTTGGTTCTGGTGCAGTGAAGATTACACCTGCTCATGACCCTAACGACTTTGAGATCGGTAACCGTCATAACCTTGAGCGTGTTCTTGTTATGAATGAGGATGGCTCAATGAATGACAATGCCGGGAAATATAAAGGGATGGACCGCTTTGAATGCCGTAAGCAGATTGTAAAAGACCTGCAGGAAGATGGCGTGCTGTTTGAAATTGAAGAGCATTTGCATTCAGTAGGACACTCTGAGAGAAGCGGGGCTGTTGTTGAGCCTTACCTTTCAACACAGTGGTTCGTTAAAATGGAGCCTCTTGCAAAGCAGGCAATGGATATTCAGGAGACTGAAGGCAAAGTAAACTTTGTACCGAATCGCTTTGAAAACACATATATGAGATGGATGGAAAATATCAGGGACTGGTGTATTTCAAGACAGCTCTGGTGGGGCCATAGAATTCCTGCTTGGTATCATAAGGAAACAGGCGAGCTTTATGTTGGTGAAGAAGCACCACAGGATATTGAAAACTGGCATCAGGATGAAGATGTACTTGATACGTGGTTCTCATCTGCACTATGGCCATTTTCAACAATGGGTTGGCCGGACGGAGATGCTCCAGACTTGAAGCGTTACTACCCTACATCAGCGCTTGTAACCGGCTATGATATCATCGCATTCTGGGTATCACGCATGATTTTCCAGGGTGTTGAATTTACAGGTCAGCGTCCATTCAAAGATGTACTAATCCACGGACTCGTTCGTGATGCAGAAGGACGTAAGATGTCTAAATCCCTTGGGAACGGAATTGACCCGATGGATGTGATCGAGCAGTACGGTGCAGACTCACTGCGTTACGTGCTGACAACCGGTTCATCACCTGGTCAGGACCTGCGTTTCTCGATGGAAAGAGTTGAGTCAATCTGGAACTTTGCCAATAAGATCTGGAACGCTTCAAGATTTGCTCTGATGAATATGGATGGACTCACATTTGACGAAATTGATCTGACAGGTAAAAAGTCAGTCGCGGATAAATGGATTCTGACCCGACTGAATGACACAATTGAAAATGTAACGAGCCTTGCTGACCGCTATGAATTCGGTGAAGTCGGCCGTACGCTATATAACTTTATCTGGGATGATTTCTGCAGCTGGTATATTGAAATGGCGAAGCTGCCGCTGAATGGTGAAGACGAGGAAGCGAAAAAGACAACGCGCTCAATTCTTGCTCGCGTGCTCGATCAGACGATGCGCCTGCTTCATCCGTTTATGCCATTTATCACTGAAGAGATCTGGCAGAACCTTCCGCACACTGGAAAGTCAATTACTGAAGCAGCATGGCCGACAGTAAATCAGGATCATATCGACCGTGAAGCGGATGAAGAAATGAAACTGCTGATTGAGGTGATTCGTTCAGTAAGAAATATCCGTGCTGAAGTGAACACGCCAATGAGCAAAAAAGTTAATCTGATGATCCGTGCAGCAAATGATCAGACAGCCGAGCGCTTAACGAAAAACGAAGCGTATATTGAAAAATTCTGTAACCCTGAAAAGCTTGAAATCGGTACAGATGTGAAAGCTCCTGAAAAGGCGATGTCAGCTGTTGTAACCAATGCAGAGTTATTCCTGCCTTTAGAAGGGCTTATCAATATTGACGAAGAAATTGCCCGTCTTGAAAAAGAGCTGGATAAATGGACAAAAGAAGTTGAACGCGTAGAGAAAAAGCTTGGCAACGAGCGTTTTGTCAGCAAAGCGCCTGAAGCAGTAGTAGAAGAAGAGCGTGCGAAGCAAAAAGATTATCTTTCGAAACAGGATGCTGTAAAGACACGTATTGAAGAACTGCGCACAGTATAAAAGTTTGAGCGGATAGACATCACTGTCTGTCCGCTTTTTTAAGGAGTGATCATATTGATACAGAATTTTGAAGAAGCAGTAAACTGGATTCATGGCAGATTAAGACTTGGCATAAAGCCCGGTCTTGAGCGCATGGAATGGATGATGGAGCGGCTTGGAAACCCTCACCAGAACATTAAAGCCGTACATATCGGCGGGACAAACGGCAAAGGCTCAACGCTCAGCTTTTTAAGAAATATTCTACAGGAAGAAGGCTATACAGTCGGAAGCTTTACGTCTCCGTATTTTGAAGTTTTTAATGAAAGGATTTCTGTTAATGGCAAACCAGCACCGGAAGAAGAATGGACTGCATTAGTCAATAAAATTAAACCGCTCGCCGATGAACTCGAGCAGCACGAACTCGGTGGTCCAACCGAGTTTGAAGTGATCACAGCCATGATGTTTACCTATTTCGGTGAAATGAAAAAAGTAGACTTCGTGCTGATTGAGGTAGGGCTTGGAGGAAGGTTTGACTCTACAAATATTATTGAACCTATTTGCAGCTGTATTACCTCAATCGGACTGGATCATGTTAATATTCTTGGGCATTCATATGAAGAAATTGCATTTGAAAAAGCAGGAATTATTAAAAAGGGCACACCACTTGTATTTAACGTAAAACATGAAGGTGCCAGGGAAGTGATTGTAGCCCAGGCAAAAAAAATGAATGCTTCATTATTTGAATTTAATAGTGAGTTTCAAGTTGAACAGCTGACGACATCTGACTCCGGAGAACAGTTCATTTATAACGGTAATCTTACCCTGCAGACTGCCATGAGCGGCATCCATCAGGTCGAAAATGCATCGCTTGCAGTTACCATGGCAAAAGTAGTCGACGAGTCGATTTCCGATCAGGCAATTATCAATGGACTGAAAAAAACCTATTGGCCCGGGCGGTTTGAAGTGATGAGTGAAACACCGCTTGTAATCATGGATGGTGCACATAACCCTGAAGGTATAGAAATGATGATGAAAACAGTCAGGCAAAAATACAGTACACGAAACATTCACTTTATTTTTGCAGCTGTCTCAGATAAAGATCTTTCTAACATGATTTCTCAACTCGATCAACACGCCGATCAGATCACTTTTACTTCATTTGATTTTCCAAGAGCAGCAACAGCTGAGGCTCTATATAACATCAGTAATCATCCCAATAAAAAGCAGGATGAGGGAACTGGCTGGATGAACAGCTTGAATGAGGATGATCAAACAGTCTATATGGTGACAGGATCACTTTATTTCTTATCAAGTATCTACAAAGATCTAAAAAATCACTTAAGTTAATAGAAAATTTCCATTTGTTAAAAACTTTGTGACTGCTGACAGATTATTTGGTATGATAAAAGTTAATCGTGACTATTATCATAAAAAAGTGTGGTGAGATAAGATGAAAGAAGTGAAAAAAGAGATAAAGTGGGCATTATGGCTCATTTGGCTCATTGTGTTTCCAGCCGGTTTTTATATTGCTTATCATATCAGTCCGGGTACAGGAATTGATTGGCGGATTGCGACTAGTTTGATCGGGCTGGCTGTGATTTCAGCTTATCTGCCATTTAAAGTAGATCATTCCACTATTTTTATCATTCACTGGATTAACTTAGCAGCGTTTTTAACATATGGACTGTTTTTTGAGATGCTTTTGATGCAGATTGTGCTGATTCCGTTATTAATCAGAGCGAAAATGTCTCTAAAAACCCTTTATCGCTTTCCGTTGAATTCTGTCATGTTCATGCTGATCAGCCTGCTTGCAGGTGGTGTGTTTTACCTGATGAATATAGAAGTTTCATCAGGCTTTGGACCCCTGGTGGCGGCTTCTGCTGTGTATATTTTTATTCACATATTTGCAAACCATATTTATTTATATGGATTCAATTGGTTGATTGGTAATCGTTATGCCTTCATGAGCAGTGATACGAAGCTTGATTATGCCGCTACCATGCTCAGTATGCCATTTGGTCTTGCACTTTATTATTTGCTTCAGCTGCTTGGGCCTTCTGCAACACTGCTCCTTGGCATACCGTTCCTTGCAGTGACGATGATCCTGAGATTATACAACACGTCTGAACGTGTTAATACAGACCTTGCAAAATCAGCAAAGATTGGCCATCAGCTGGCTGAACGGCTCAATGTCAGTGAAGTACTCGACCTTTTCACAAATAAACTCGGCGATCTAATGCCGCTTGATTATACTTATGTGTTAGACGTTCATACGAGTAGAGATGAGCTTGTGCTGCTGAGGAGAATTGAAAATGGTCAGCTTGAGCCGAATAACCTGTCTCCAGTGAGAAAAGGCGAGGGGATTTCAGGTAAGGTGTGGGAGAGCGGCAGTGCACTGCTATTTAATAAAAAATCTGAATGGATAGAAGAGGTTGAGGGCTACATTCCATCTGATATAGAGAGTATTATCTGTGTGCCGATCCAGCGCGATAAGAGAACTGTAGCAGTGCTGCTCGCTGCCTCTAAAAAGAAAAACGCTTTTGGAACTCACCTGATCGCAATTCTTGAGATTCTATGTTCTTACCTTGCCATTGCCATGCAAAACGCAAGGAATTACCAGCGCAATGTTAAAAGAAGTGAGCGCTGTGCTTTAACAGGGCTATATAATTTTAGGTATTTTAATGAACATTTAGAGAAGGAGTTTGACCGTCTTCAAAAAGGTCACATGAATGCACTCTCACTCATTTTGCTGGATATCGACCATTTTAAAAAGGTTAATGATACATATGGGCATGAGAGTGGGAATGATCTGCTAAAGGAACTTGCGGGATTATTAATTGAAACCGCCGGAAAAGACGCTTTGATTGCAAGATACGGCGGGGAAGAATTCGTTCTTTTAGTAAGCGGCAAAACAAAAAAGGAAGCACAAATGATTGGAGAAAAAATCAGAAACACAGTTGAAAACTGTACATTTGAAATCCAGCATGATCTGAGTAAAAACAGAGAAATGTCTGAAATTAAAATGACCGTCAGTATCGGGGTGGCATCATCACCTGAAGATACCGATTCCTCAAAAAATCTGTTGAGAAACGCTGACAGGGCACTCTATATAGGTGCTAAGCAAAAAGGACGGAATAAGGTGGCAGTATACGCAAAGTGAGCATTTTGTTAAAAATGCTCACTTTGCGTATAAAGAACTATACATCACAGGTTGTTATGTGTTTTTAAAAAATCTATACTAATAGAGTATTGTTTGTGTAAAGACATATAAGTCTTATTATTTATTTTTATTGTTTCAATGAGGAAAAATAGGATAAAATACATAGGTAATATAAGCGGAAAGGATCGGGCTGAATGAAAAGTAAAGTAGTTAAGATTGTCTTGTTATTAATACCTGTACTACTGCTGTCTTTCGGCTCAATTCTCTATTTTTCCGAAAGCTCAGCTGCTTCAGATAAAGGCTTTACGATAGAACGAATGGATCTTAGGGAAATGAAGCTTCAGACTGCCGGTGCGATTGCTGAATGGAAAAACCGTGGGACAATCACTGTCAGTTATCCTGAAGGTACATTAGAGATTCCTCGTACATATTTTGATTTTGACCTGGTGCAAAGTTACAAATCGCTTGAAGAGGCATTACAAACACCATGGTTTGCGTTTTGGGAGCGAAATGAACTGGTTACATTTTCACTGTCAGCTGACCTGGATGAAGACTACCTGGCACCATATTCAGATGTAATCAATACAGAAATGACAAGAAAAAAATTGATTATGCTTGCTGAAAGACTTGTATATGAAGATTTGAATACAGCTTCTTCAAAGCAGTCCGGCCTAAATGAACCATTGGAGATCCAGATGACGACTGGCTACGCATCAAAGGCAGCTGATTTAATTTCTTCTGTTTCCATTCCTGCACAGAGCGACTTCTCATTTAATGAGACATATTTTAATGACAGTGAAGAAGGGTTGATTGCGGCATCTGCACTTTATCAGTTGTTTTTGCAAACAGGTGCTGTTATCTCAGAGCGTCATGCTGGAATAAGACCACCGGATTATACAAAGCCCGGCCTTGAAGCCGCAATCAGTCTCGAAGAAAATAAGGATCTGAAAATATTTAATCAGTCTGATTTTCAAATGATGATAAAGGCGAGTTCAGCTGGCAATCAGCTTACTGTTACGTTAACAACTGCAGACCCTGAGCGTTACAGCATTGAACTGGTCCAGAGCAATCTTGTGGAGCCGAGAACGATCAAGCGGTTTTCAAATCTGCTTGAGTCCGGTGAAGAACAACAGATTCAAAAGGGAGAAGAGGGGTTTCAAGTGCAGGTCTATCAGACAAAGCTTCAGCCATCAGATGAAGTGATGGAAGATGTACCGTTCACACGAGACTTCTATGCACCTGTCCCTGCGATCATCGAAGTCTCTTCAATTGCTCCTGCCGTAAATCAGCCCTCTGCTGCGAGCGGCCCGCAGGATCAAACACAGCCAGAAGCATCTGAACAGGAAGATAAAGATACTTCAGATCCTGCAGATGATCCGGCCGAACAGTCAGGCTCTAATTATTCGAATGAATCTGAAATTCATCAGGACCCTGACAAAAAAATAAATGAAAATAACCCGAAGTAATAGAGGTGTTCAGCATTGAGTTCAGTAGGCAGAAAAAGGTTAGGGGATCTGCTCGTCGAATCAGGTATGGTGACGTCAAACGAGCTGGAAGAAGCACTGACCGCTAAAAGTGAAAATGAGAAACTTGGTGATTATTTTATCAATAAAGGAATGATCACTGAGAGACAGCTGATTGAAGTGCTGGAATTCCAGCTTGGTATACCCCATGTGGATTTATCTCGATTCAGCATACATTCAGAACTTATTCAATTAGTTCCGGCTGAACTTGCCAAAAGTAATCTGATCATTCCGCTTAAAAAAGAACGTAATAAGCTAACAGTAGCGATGGCTGATCCAATGGATTACTTTGCAATTGAAGAGCTTCGAATGGCAACTGGCTGTCAGATCGAACCGAGCATTGCAACAAAAGAGCAGCTGTCAAAGTATGTCAGTCGGTATTTTGAGATGCAGTCATCTATGGATGAAGCATTAATGGATGTCAACGGCAATCAGACTGATGCGGATGATGATCTGACAAATGTCGATTCACCAATGGTCAGACTTGTTAATCAAATCATTTCTTCAGCACTTTCTCAAAAAGCAAGTGACATTCATTTTGATCCTCAAGAGCGGGACATGACAGTCCGGTTCAGGGTTGATGGCGTTATACGTAAGGATCGTTCTTTACCGAAGAATATGCAGAACGTCGTACTTGCCCGCTTAAAAATTATGGGGAACTTAAATATAACTGAAACGAGAGTTCCGCAGGATGGCAGGATAAAAACAGTGATCAATCAGAAGCCGGTTGATATTCGACTGTCTTCCCTTCCAACTGTATATGGAGAAAAAATGGTGTTAAGACTCCATGATTTATCAAATCAGTTAACTGCACTTAAACATCTTAATTTCTCAGAACAGAATCTGAACAGTTTTATGAAAATGATCAAAAATCCAAACGGTATTATTTTAATTACCGGGCCCACCGGTTCAGGTAAATCATCCACGCTGTATGCAGCGCTGAATGAACTGAATGAGGAAGCAGTCAATATTTTAACTGTAGAGGATCCGGTTGAATATCAGATGCATGGGATTAATCAGATTCAGGTTAATGAGGATGTTGGCTTAACTTTCGCCAAAGGACTCAGAAGCATTCTGAGGCAGGATCCGGATATTGTTATGATCGGGGAAATTCGTGATCAGGAAACAGCTGAAATTGCTATACGCGCATCTCTGACAGGGCACCTGGTTTTAAGTACGCTTCATACAAACAGTGCTCCTGAAACAGTTACGAGGCTTGCAGATATGGGGATTGAACCATTTTTAATTGCATCTTCTCTGACAGGAGTGATTGCACAGCGGCTAGTCAGAAAAGTCTGCAGGGATTGTAAAGTATTATACGAGCCTGACCATTCTGAAAAAGAACTGTTACAGGCGTATAAAATTCAATTTACTGAATTGGCTCAGGGAAATGGCTGCCCATCTTGTGATCATACCGGCTATAAAGGCAGAATGGCGATTCATGAAGTACTGAATGTGGATGATGGTTTAAAGGAATTAATCGTAACAAGGGCTGCTACTTCGAGTATTAAGCAGTATATGAAAGAAAACTCAGCATTCCTTCATGAGGACGGTCTGAATAAAGCAGCATTGGGTCAGACTACAATCAACGAAATTCTCAGAGTATCTTCATTGTCACAGTGAGGTGAATCAAGTGGAACAATACGATATTAAAGAGCTTTTATTAAAGGCGCACCGAATGAAGGCATCAGATCTTCACCTGACTGTAGCTTCTACACCGATCTGCCGCGTAGACGGGGTACTGCAGCAGCTTGGTGAGGAAAAATTTATTCCGAAAGAACTGATGAGAATTGCAACTGAAATGATTCCTGATCACCGTCTGGATGAATTTTTACAAAAAGGGGAGATAGATTTCAGCTATAGTCTCCCTGACGTGTCAAGATTCAGGGTTAATGCTTACCATCAGCGAAATTCAGTAGCAATTGCAATCCGTGTGATCACAAATATCATTCCTGCTTTCAGCGACCTAAATCTTCCGCAGGTGATTCCTGATCTGTGTAAAAAACCTCAAGGGCTTATCTTAGTAACTGGTCCGACTGGTTCCGGAAAATCAACAACATTAGCAGCGATGATTGATCATATTAATAGAGAACAGTCAAAACATGTGATAACACTTGAAGATCCAATAGAGTATCTGCATCAGCACAGAAAATCCATGGTAAACCAGCGTGAAGTTGGGCTTGATACCAGAAGCTTTGCGAACGGTCTGCGCTCAGCATTAAGACAAGATCCAGATATTATTCTTGTTGGAGAAATGAGAGACCTAGAAACGATTTCAACTGCTATTACTGCGGCTGAAACTGGTCACCTGGTACTTGCGACATTACATACAAGTGGCGCTGCGCAGACGATTGACAGGATAATTGATGTTTTTGAACCTCATCAGCAGGGGCAGATCAGAACGCAGCTTGCTTCTGTACTCCAGGCCGTCATCTCACAAAGGCTTTTCACTGCAGCAGATGGCTCAGGGAGAGTAGCAGCTACAGAGGTACTGATTAACCTTCCGTCTGTAGCCAATCTGATTAGAAGTGAAAAAACACATCAGATTCCAAACGTACTCCAGACAGGAAGAGCTTCGGGGATGCATACGCTGCAGATGTCAGTTCAGCAGCTGCTGCAGGCAGGAAAAGTGAAATATGATGATGTTCAGCATCACCTCCAGACAGGTGAGTTTTCATGACGATTTATAAATACACCGGACGAACTTCAAAAGGCCTTTTGAAAAAAGGGACGATAGATTCAATCTCAGAAAGACAGGCGGTTGCTAAATTACGTGAGGACGGAATCAGCATCCGCGAGATCTCACCATCTAATAACCTGCTTCACAAAGAAATTTATCTGAAGCCACAAGTCAGTCATAAGGACTTTGTCGTGTTCTGCAGGCAGTTTTCAACTTTGATTAAAGCCGGTATTCCTATCGTTGATTCAACAGGGATCCTCGCCTCACAGGTTTCCGGAAAGCAGCTTCAGAAAACACTTTTAATTGTTAAAGAGGATATCCAGACAGGAACTTCGCTTTCAGATGCGGTTGGAAAATATCCTAAAATTTTTCCGGCAATTTTTATAAATATGATTAAAGCCGGGGAAGCATCTGGTCGTCTTGATGAAACACTTGAACGGCTCGCTGATTACTTTGAAAAGCAGTATAACCTTAGAAAAAAAGTTCAGTCAGCACTAGCTTATCCGATCATGCTGACGTTTCTGACGTTTGCTGTCGTCGTGTTTTTGATGACGACGATTGTACCGCGTTTTACAGATATGTTCGCTCAGATGGATGCTGAACTTCCTGCCATTACAAAAGCCGTACTGGGAATAAGTGAATTGATCCAATCATATTGGTGGCTGATCTTTTTACTGCTGGCAGGGATTTTAATAGGCTTTTCTGTAGCTCTTAAAAGGAGCAGCTCCTTTCGTTACTCATTATCAGTTATGTGGCTGAAACTCCCGATTTTTGGTTCATTACTGCAAAAATCATTGATTGCGAGAATGACTCGGACACTGTCTTCACTTTTTGCAAGCTCTGTCCCGATTCTACAGGCGATTACAATTGTTCAGCGCGTGATGGATCATCCGGCAATAGAAAAAGTACTGGCTGAAGCACGAACGAATCTCCAGACAGGAGGCACTCTGTCAGAGCCGTTATCTAAAAGCTGGATCTTTCCACCGATGGTCTATCAGATGACTGCAATCGGAGAGAAAAGTGGAACACTCGATATGATGCTCGAGAATATAGCAGAATTCTACGAAGCAGAGGTTGAGAGAACAGTAGATACATTGAAATCACTCATCGAACCGATCATGATCGTAATTCTTGCAGCTGTCGTAGGCGTAATTGTCTTAGCAATCATGGTGCCATTATTTACTTTATATGATCAGTTTTAATCGTTCATTATTTTAAGGAGGTGAGTCTGCTTTAACCGTTTAGGGGCTAACATCTAATATCTAAAAAAATTTCGGGGGTAAGTTATTATGAAAAAAATTAAAAATCTATTAAATCAAAAAGGTTTAACACTGGTAGAATTACTAGCAGTACTCGTCATTATCGCAATTATTGCTGCAATTGCAGTACCGATTGTAAATAGTATCATCAATGATTCAGATGATCGTGCAGAAGCAGCGGAAGCTTTAAATATTATCAGTTCTGCTAAGTTGGCTGAGCTATCTGATAATACAATTGACTGTGAAACTGCTGCTTGTACTCAAACTACTTTAGCTGAATACATTCAAGGATCTGATACATTTTCAGTATCTAGAAGTGGCAATGTGTGGACGATATCAGGTCATTCTGCAAATGATATTACAGACATAGATAATACTGATGATACTGGACTAACTGAACAAGATATTGAAACATATTTAGACACTGTAAACTAATTAGAAATGACATTGTGATATTCACTTATTATGTTGTTTAATTTACTATTTCATTTCTATGCACAGCTGGTGATTGCAGCGTAAGGGGGCGACTCCTGTGGCAGGAAGGGACAGGTGAGACAGAGCATGGCGAAGCCTGCTGGCTCACCGCCCGGCCACGGAAAGCGTCCCCCTGGAGCGGAAATCACCAGCCAGCCTAAGAAAACCATACAATCTTGATTATTTGAATGATTAAAAGGAGTGCAGCCCAATGAACCTATTTCCATCAAAAAAAACAGTCAACATCATGATCCAGGACTACGTCATCAGAATGGCTGCCTCCGATAAAGGAACAAATTCACTCACGCTGCGGGAAGAGCCTCTTCCTGCAGGCATGATTGAAGATGGTCAGATCGTTGATGAACAGAAGTTTTTCGAACTAATGAAAGAATTAGCTGAATCATGGGAGCTAAAGAAATCACGCGTTCAGTTTTTTGTGCCTGATTCTTCAGTATTAATGAAACCTGTCATGATCCCCTCCCATTTAAAAGCTGATGCAGTAAATGAATATTTTATGATGGAAAATGGTCAGTCTTTGCATTTTCCATTCGAAGACCCATTACTCGATGTCATCAGGCTAGATCATCTTGCAAAGTCAAGAACGGGTCAGGCTGAGACGCCGGGGATTCTTTTTGCTTCACCGCAGGAGGATGTAACAGCGTATGCCAATGCTTTTGAAGATGTAAAGATGAAGCCTGTTACAGCAGAGGTGAGAGCACTTTCAATTCACAGGTTTTTAAACAGTCTGGAGCTTCTTCAAAAAGACAAAACTTATCTGATCAGTGAATGGTCGATTAATATGCTGAATATCTCAATCTTCTCTGAGAGTGTGATTGATTTTATGCGCTATCAGCCAATTGAAACCTCACTGACTGACTGGAAGCCTGAAAGGGATGGAGAAGAAATACATTTTTCTTATGTGGGAGACCTGAACCTTTATAACCAGCAGCTAGAAGACAGAATTGCGGAGATTGAAAGATTAATGAATTTTTACCGCTTTTCATTACATAAAGGTGAAAAAGAAATTGATGAGATCATATTGACCGGAGATAACCCTTTTATTAGAGAAATCGGTCAAAAGCTCTCAGACTATTACAATATGCCAGTCACAGTCGCAGATGAATCATTTCTTGATACATATCAAAAAGGGGTAAAAGGTAAATACACTGCTCTGATGGGGTTGCTGCAAAAGGGGGCAGGACGTTAAATGAATCACGATATTAACCTGCTGCCGCAAAAAGACCCTTTTTTATCTAAAGGAAAATTACTACTGATGATAACAGGTGCAATCTGGCTAATGCTCGGAATCTGGCTTGTGGTGACGTTCTTTTCTTATACAGCTGATAACCAGGAGCTTGTACTTAAACAGACCAGGCTTCAGACTGAACTTGCTTATCTCAATCAGCCTGAGGTCATAGAAGAGGATGGATATGATGAAGCATTAAGCAGGGCTGAATTAATTGCAGCTGATATTTCACCTTATCTGGATGAATTAATCGGTTTACTGCCGGAACGTGCAACCTTAGTGAGCTTCGAACTGACAGAAGAAGGATTACATAGCAGTATTCAATTTGAGACAATGAACGAAGGTGCAGCATATACATCCAGGCTGTATCAATCGGAATTATTTGAGTTTGTGGAAGTGGATAGAGTAGAAACTGAATTCCCTAATGAAGAAAGCGATTTTGAAGAAATTCCAAGATACATTTTTTCTTTTCAGTTTTTGACAGGAGGCGCACAGAATGGAACTGAGTAAAAGGCAGGCAACGGTTATCATCTTAGTATTTTTACTGTTTATTCAGCTTCTTGTTTTTTATCTGTTTTTCGTCAGACCTGCTGCAGCTGAAAATGAGACGCTGACTGCAAAAACAGAGTTACTTGAAAGTGAAGTGATTATTGCTGAAGCTGAAAGTAATCTTGAGCCTGTTCAGACTGATTCACCGCGTATCATTCAGGAAGATAAGCTTCCTTTAACTAAAGCGGAAGATCAGGTGTTGCTTGCGATGCAATCTGCTGAACTTGTCAGCGGGACGCAAATCGATATAGTTGAGTTTGGAGAAAATGATGTAGTAGAACCACTGATATCGGATGAAGAGCTGCTTGAAGAAGAGCAGGAAACGGAGCCTGTTGCAGAACAGATCACAGAGCCTGATGAGGGTCTTCAGTCAGTAGCTTTTACAGCGGAAGTCAGTTCTCCGGATTTTAGCAGCCTTCAGATCTTTATAAAAGAAATGGAACGGCTTGAAAGAATTATGAACTTTGAAGGTCTGGAGTTTGAACAACTGACTGAAGAGGAGCTTTTATTGTCAGCTCCGGATGATGATAAGATTGTACTTCAGCTGACAGCAACAGCCTATTACTACAATGAAATTGATGATCGTATGACCCAATAACGATACAGGAGCGCTGCAATGACAACTTTATTAACGGTTTATTTTGTAATAGCGGGTATGCTGCTCGCTTCTTTTTTTAACGTGGCCGGATTAAGAATTCCTGCCGGAGAATCAATTGTATATCCTGGATCAGCATGTCCTCAGTGTAAAAGACGTCTGACATGGAAAGAGCTGATTCCTGTGTTTTCATTTCTCATTCAACGCGGAAAGTGCAGAAATTGCAAAAAGATAATTTCACCTGTCTATCCGGTTATTGAAGCGCTGGGAGGGATACTATTTGGTCTTGCCTATCTGTATTTTGGTCTTACACTTGAATTAATGGTTGCCCTTACATTTATTTCATTACTTTTGATTATCACCGTATCAGATATCGCCTACATGCTGATCCCCGATAAAATTCTACTGTTTTTTCTTTTCCTGCTGATCCCGTTAAGAGTCATTGAACCGCTAACGCCCTGGTGGGATGCACCACTCGGAGCAGCTGCCGGTTTTACCCTTTTATTTCTGATCGCAATCGTGTCAAGAGGAGGCATGGGTGGTGGCGATATTAAGCTTTACGCCTTAATCGGACTTGTGCTAGGAGTAAAGCTGACGCTATTGTCATTTTTTCTTGCGACATTTATCGGCACGGCAGCAGGCTTGTATGCCATTTATGTAAAAAAGAAATCAAGAAAAGATCCTGTTCCATTTGGCCCGTCAATCGCAGCAGGCGCATTGATCGCTTACTTTTTTGGAACAGAGCTGATTGCATCATATCTAAACTTCTTCTTCTGACAAGGTAATACTTGTCGGAATCTCACGTGAACAGGACGACAATTGTCTTGTTCTTTTTTTTATGTAACATGCTAGTCTCGAGTTATGAATAAAAGAAAGAGCTGCTGATAATGAAACAGGAACCGGCCTCGAAAAATAAAGATGGAACGATCATTCAATTTCCTTTAGCTGAAAAGAGTAAGAAGTCAACAGGGGTGATATTGTTTCCAGTGCTCTCAGGTATTTTATGTGCTGCTGTATTTGGATTGATTCTGAATATGCTTTTGGAAAAACCTGACCAGCAGCCACTTTTGGCTGAACCACCTGAAGAGACAAGCTTATTTGAATCACCCGCTTTTACATTCTGGGTGCTTCAGGCAGGTGCATTCAGCAGTGTGGAAGCAGCTGAAGATTTCACTTCCGGCATGTCAGCTGACACGGCGCATGTACTTGTCAAACAGGATGATATGATTCTTCTGTGGATCGGGGCAGCGGCGAGTGAAGATTTAGCAAAAGCCCTTGCAGCTAAGGTTTCAGGGGAAGTATATATTAAACAGGTCAGCGTAAGCAGTATTGCACTTGAAGTATCTGAAGCTGATAAAAAATGGCTGACTGAAGCGATCAGTGCGATCAATCAGAAGCTTGCATCACCTGATCAAACATTTGCTGCTACTGAAAGTAAATCAAAAAGCAGCACGCTGCATGACTTTCAGCAGGCTGTTCAGCATGAAAATAAGGAAACGGCATTTCTTCAGAGTCTGGGTGCCCTGATACAGCTTGAGCAAAAGCACCAGGAATAATCAGGCAGCGCTAAATTTTTACAATGATAATAGGCAGATATGCTATACTTAATTAGTCTCCCTATTATCATTTTGCTTTGAGGTGAAAAATCATGGATCTTATTTTAGCTTCACAATCTCCACGTCGCAAAGAGTTAATGGCTTTACTTCCATATCCTTTTACAATCATTCCTTCAACATTTGATGAATCCACTATTACAGATCCCGATCCGGAAACAGCTGTCATAAAAATTGCCGAGGGAAAAGCAGCTAATGTAGCTGCAGCCTTTCCTGAATCAGTCGTTATTGGCAGCGACACAATTGTCTATCAGAATAAAATTCTCGGCAAACCGAAATCAGCCGGGGAAGCTGAAGAAATGCTCCGCAGTTTATCCGGACGGACACACACGGTTTATACAGGTGTCACCCTTATGAAAGGTGAAAAGGCACATTCATTCGTTGAAAAAACAAGTGTTACATTCTGGCCGCTGACAGATGAAGAGATCGGCCGTTATATTTCAACAGATGACCCTTACGATAAAGCTGGAGCATATGGTATCCAGTCAGGCGGTGCCCTTTTTGTAAAAGAGATTAAAGGTGATTATTATGCCGTGGTCGGTCTCCCGGCAGCCCGCTTAAAAAGAGAGCTTCAACGCTTTCTCAGCTGTTTTCAGCCATAAGGAGGAAAACCATGCTGATTCCACAGAAAACCTTAATGATCAGAGATTACCATGATGAGGATAAGCCGCGCGAACGCTTTATCAACCAGGGACCGCAAAGCTTATCCAATCAGGAACTGATCGCTATTTTACTGCGCACAGGCTCAAAAGAAGAGTCTGTCATTAACCTCTCAAATAAATTGCTCCAGGAATTTAACGGATTGAGATCTTTAAAAGAAGCCTCCTTCGATGAATTAACAGCGATTAAAGGAATCGGACATGCAAAGGCTGTTCAGGTGCTTGCAGCAGTTGAAGTTGGCAGGCGAATCGCAAATATTACTTTTGAAGACAGGTTCACAATTCGTTCACCAGAGGATGGAGCTACTTTTCTGATGAATGAATTGCGCTTTTTGACTCAGGAGCATTTTGTCGCACTTTACCTCAATACTAAAAATCAAATCATTCACCAGCAGACAATTTTTATCGGTTCACTTAACTCTTCTATTGTGCATCCCAGAGAGGTTTTTAAGGAGGCTTTCAAGCGGTCTGCTGCCTCCATTATTTGTGCACACAATCACCCGAGTGGTGATCCGTCTCCATCAAAAGAAGATATTGACGTGACTAGAAGATTAGTAGAATGTGGAAAAATGATAGGGATTGAAGTGCTTGATCATTTGATCATTGGCGAAAAGAAGTATGTAAGTTTGAAGGAAAAAGGATATATGTAACGTTGTTAAATTGTATGCGTGTAAGCTATAATTAAAGCTATGGTTTTTGACCGGCCTATAAAGGGCTATTAGCGGAATGAGAAAGGGAGATACTCCATGTTTGGAACGAAAGATATAGGAATTGATCTGGGTACAGCGAACACACTTGTTTACATAAAAGGTAAGGGGATCGTCGTCAGAGAACCTTCAGTAGTGGCGCTTAGACAGGATACAAGAGATATTGTAGCAGTAGGAAATGAAGCGAGAAATATGATCGGCAGAACACCAGGGAATATCGTGGCACTACGCCCGATGAAAGATGGCGTTATTGCTGATTTTGAAACAACTTCAACGATGATGAAATATTATATGAATCAGGCGCTGAAAAGTGGTTCATTTACAAGAAAGCCATATGTAATGGTTTGTGTACCATCTGGCATCACATCAGTTGAAAAGCGTGCAGTCATTGATGCAGCAAGACAGGCAGGTGCTAAAGACGCATTTCCAATTGAAGAGCCTTTTGCCGCTGCGATTGGTGCAGGTCTTCCGGTATGGGAGCCAACAGGAAGCATGGTTGTAGATATCGGTGGAGGTACAACAGAAGTTGCGGTGATCTCACTTGGAGGGATTGTTACAAGTGAGTCTATCCGTGTTGCCGGTGATGAGATGGATGATGCGATCGTCTCATATATCAGAAAGCAGTATAATCTAATGATCGGTGAACGTACGGCAGAAGCAATTAAAATGGAAATCGGTTCAGCGATTGCAGCTGAAAACGATGTAACGATGGAGATACGTGGCCGTGATTTACTGACAGGTCTGCCTAAAACGATTGAAATTACTCAAAAAGAAATTCAGAAAGCTTTAGCTGATACAATCTCAACGATTATCGAATCAGTTAAGAGTACACTTGAACATACGCCACCTGAGCTTTCTGCAGACATTATGGACCGCGGTATTGTACTGACAGGCGGAGGAGCATTGCTTCAGGGACTGGATCAATTAATGACACAGGAAACTTCAATGCCAGTTCATATTGCTGAAGAACCGCTTGATTGTGTTGCGATTGGCACAGGGAAAGCACTTGATAATATAGACTACTTTAAAAAACAGAAGTAACAAGGAAAACAGTTAATTGGGGTGTGCAGAAAAATGCCTTCTTTTTTTAGAAATAAAAGGCTGATTGTGCTGCTCGTCAGTATTATACTGCTTGTTGCATTAATTGGTTTTTCACTCAGGGAGCGGGAAAATATTTCTCTTCCTGAACAGTTTGTAAAAGATATTGTAGGGTTTGGACAGAATATAGCATCCAAACCGGCCGGATTTGTTGGCGGCGGGATTGAAAGCGTGCAGGACCTGTTGAATACGTATAACGAAAATAAAAAATTAAAATCAAGATTAGAAGAGCTTGCACTTCTTCAGACGCAGGTGACTGATCTCGAACGTGATAATGAAGAGCTGAGAGCCCAGTTAAATATTGAAGGTGATATTCGCGATTTCAATACGACTAATGCAACAGTCATCGCACGGAACCCTGACCAGTGGCAGGATACGATTATTATCGACAAGGGGCAGGTTAACGGCCTTGAAGCAAATATGGCCGTACAGACAGCCGGGGGTATGATTGGCCGTATTAAAGATACCGGTCAGTTCACTTCCACTGTTGAACTGCTGAGTGCGAGAAATTCGAATAATCGAGTTTCTGCTTTGATCCAGACAGAAGAATCAAATGTTTATGGATTAGTAGAAGGGTTTGACCCTGAAAGAGAAGAATTAATGGTAAGGAAAATTCCATTTGATGTAGAGGTGGAAGTTGGTTCTAACGTTATTACATCAGGTCTAGGCGGTGTATTCCCGCGTGGCCTTCTGATCGGGGAAGTAACAGAAGTGTCATCTGATGAGTACGGTCTGACTCAGACTGCTTACGTTAAGCCTGCAGCAAGACTGTCCGACATTGAACATGTGTTAGTACTAGAGCGCCTCGCAGCCGGTGCTGATGAGATTGAAACGGAGGAGGAAGAGGAATGAACCGTTTCCTTCTTCCGCTTCTTGGCATTGTAATCTTCTATAGTGAAAGTATTTTTGCAACGTTTTCACCAGTGGAAGTAGCAGGTGATGATCGACTGTTGGTACCCCGCTTTCTGGTCGTGTTTTTGTTGTTTTTAAGCTTTTATTATAATAAAAACTCAAGCTACCTGTATGCATTTGTTCTTGGCTTTCTATACGACGTGTTCTTTACAGGAATTATGGGGATTTATATGTTTTTATTCCCGCTGTTAATTTACATTTCTGCTTTGATTTTCAGAATGATTTTTCAAAATATCGCTATCAGTGGACTCATTACACTTTTAATGATCGCGCTGCTTGAATGGCTGGTTTATCAGTTCAATCTTCTGATTGGGATTACAGATATGAATGTTCAGACGTTTTTAAATCAAAGGTTATACTCAACACTGATCTTTAATGCAATTTTTATTTTAATTGCAGCTTATCCATTAAAGACCTGGATGTCAGCGATGAGGTTCAGACATCTTGAGGATTAATACGCTACGGTTTGGGGTGAATCATGTGGGTGCACAAAATGTAATGATTAAAGGAACAAAAGACGGTTTTATTTTAAAACTGAATGACCAGTGCGGTTACGACGTATTAAAAGAAGAACTGATCGACAAGCTTTCCGTTCAATATAAAGCGCCTGCTGATGGACAGGCGGTTAAAGCCAGAATAGAAGTCGGAAACCGTTATTTAACTGAAGCGCAGCAGGAAGAAATCAGACAGATTGTACATCAGCAGAAAAGCCTGCTCGTAGATGAAATTCATAGCGACGTTTTGACAAAAGCTGAATCAGATCAGCTTGTCAGGGAAAAAGAAATGTCTTCAATGACCGGGATTGTAAGGTCCGGTCAGGTGATTGAAGTTGAAGGAGATTTTCTCCTTATTGGAGATGTAAATCCCGGCGGTATGATTATGGCGGGTGGAAATATTTATATCTTAGGTACACTGAGAGGGATCGCACATGCAGGCTGTTACGGGAAACAGGAAGCGGTGATTGTAGCTTCCCAGATGATTCCCGCTCAGCTTAGAATCGCTTCAAAATTGAATCGCGCACCTGATCATGATGATGAGACACATGAAATGGAATGTGCGTACATAGATGACAGCAATCAGATTGTTGTTGACCGTTTGCAGGTTTTGAGGAAGATCCGTCCCAGTATGACTAAGTTTGAAGGAGGAAGATAGCAGTGGGCGAAGCAATCGTCATTACATCTGGTAAAGGCGGCGTAGGTAAAACGACTACGACTGCCAATCTGGGTACAGCAATTGCAATGCAGGGGAAGAAAGTATGTTTAATTGATACTGATATCGGCCTGCGTAACCTAGATGTCATTCTGGGTTTGGATAATAGAATCATATATGATCTTGTTGATGTTGTAGAGGGACGCTGTAAACCAAATCAGGCGCTTGTAAAAGATAAGCGCTTTGATGGATTACTCTACTTGCTACCGGCAGCACAGACAAGCGACAAGTCAGCCGTTAATCCCGAACAGATGAAGGAGCTGGTTGATCAGCTTAAGCAGGATTACGACTACATATTAATTGACTGTCCAGCAGGAATTGAGCAGGGATATAAGAATGCAGTTGCAGGGGCAGACAGAGCAATCGTCGTAACGACACCTGAACGATCTGCTGTTCGTGATGCAGACAGAATCGTCGGGCTGCTCGAACAGGAAACAGAAGAGGCGCCTGTCCTTATTATTAACAGAATCAGAAATCATCTGATGGAATCAGGAGATATGCTCGATATTGATGAGGTCACGACTCATCTATCAATTGACCTTCTTGGAATCGTAGTGGACGATGATCAAGTCATCACTGCATCCAATAAAGGTGAGCCGATTACGATGAATCCGGATAGTAAAGCATCCATTGCATACCGTAATATTGCAAAACGTATTCTCGGTGAATCAATTCCACTCATGTCTCTGACAGATGAAAAGCCTTCATTTATTCAGAAGGTCTTTAAATTACTCGGCAAAAAGTAACTCAGCCGGCAGCGAATGTGCTGCCGGTTTTTTTCATACAATGGATCACAACACTTGATAAGGGAGAGTGTATCCATGTCCCCTGAAAAAAAGTATGCTGACACAATACGAAAAAAAGAACAGATCAATCGCAGGTTCCCGGAAAAGTTTCTGATTAAAACAATACTCGCCGGATTGATTGCAGTACTATTTACCGCTAGTGAAGACGATCTCTGGTCAATTGAACAGCTGATTGAAGCACAGGATGTACTATACTCATCTTTTGAATTTGCAGCACATTATGATCAGTGGGGGAAATACCTTGGCTTCTCAGATGAAATTGGGACTGATGCAGAAACAGTAATGCCTGTATCCGCTTCTTTTCACCAGGAAGCCCTCAGTGGAAAAAGCACTGTCATCAACTCGGTGGCAGGTGAACCGATTTTCGTACCAAGGAGCGGCCTGATTTTATTTGCAGGAGAAACTGATGGAAAGAATGTAGTCGTGATGCAGCATCCGGACAGAAAGAAAACAGTCTATCTGTCAGTCGTTCCGGAGCGCATCAAGACGTTTGATCTGGTAAATGCAGGAGAGCGGATTGGATATGCTGATCACGATACATATCAATTCATGCTCAAACCTTCAGAAACGCCATTCAATTTGCAGCAGTTGATAAATGAGATAAATGAAAACGAGTAATTTCACCGTTTCATTTCACCCCGTTCTCTGGATAATGGCACTGGCTTCTTTTTTATCAGGTCAGTTTTTTTCATTTTTTATGCTGTTTGTTCTCGTTTTATTTCATGAAGCCGCCCACGCGGTCACTGCGATCTGCTTTAAGTGGAAAGTGTCTAAGCTTACACTGCTGCCATTTGGCGGTCAGCTCGAAGTGAACAGAATTCTGAATAAGCCAGTCATTGAAGAAATGACCGTTGCCAGCAGTGGACCGGCATTTCATATTCTCATCCATTTGATGATCGTGTACAATCAGCCGTCTTTTTCATATACTGACGAGCTTTATCATCTTAATCTTCAGCTGCTTTTCTTCAATCTCCTGCCTGTTTGGCCGCTTGATGGCGGCAGAATCGTCTATTCAATCGCCAATCTCTTTTTCCCTTTTAAAAAAAGTGTTGAATTGACAGTCCTCCTGAGTTCACTCAGCCTTTTAATCATGCTCTCTTACATATTAGGCGGACTTCAGATTCAGCGGCTTCTGTTATATATATTCAGCCGTCTGTACCTGTCAGTTTTATCTGAACAGGCATCTTATACATAGACAGTTTTATCTGAACAGGCATCTTATACATAGACAGTTTTTACTTGAAAAGTGGGGAGATCGTTCAGCTGATTATAAAGTAAAGGTGACAATGATTGGAAATCCTGTTAAGTTAAGCGATTTAGTGAGCAGATTATATAAAGGAAAGAAACATCATTTTATTCTGATGAGAGATGGTAAGATGATTGCGAACCTGAGTGATGATATGATAATAAAACGATACTTTTCCGCAGAAAAATGATCGCGGTGAAAATAAGAAGGTGTAGTCATTGAAACAATTAATCATCAGTAATAGGACGAGGGAAAAGAAGTGGGCAGTCATTGATCATGGAAAGCCTGAAAGAATTGAGCTGTATCCGCCATTTCAGCAATCAAAGGTTGGTAATATATACAGCGGTACAATAGCAACTATTAAGCCGTCACTTCAGGCAGCTTTTGTCATGTTCGATCATGGCCCAAAAGGCTACCTGCCGTTAAAAGCGATTCCTGCTAGCTATGGATCTGTTCACCAGGGGATGAGGCTTCTTGTTCAGGTGAAAAAAGATGAAGAAGCTGCAAAGGGTCCGGTGCTGACAGGAGATATTGAATTACCCGGACAATATATGGTTTACTTTCCTTTTACACAAATGATCAGGATATCTAAAAAAATCAAGGCCGATCAGCACAAGCGATTAAAATCATGGGCTGAAAGTTTGCTTCAGCATGACAGTGGTATTCTGATGAGAACTGAAGCAGAGTCAGCAGATCAGAGTATATTAACGTCAGAACTTCATGAACTTCAGCAGCAATATGATCGTTTAAACAGATTATTCAATCAGAAAAAGGGCTTTTTTCTAATTAATCAGCATGAAAAGTTTGATGAAGATGTGAAAGAGGCATTGATCAAAACGCAGCCTGATGAGATCATCACAGACTCACCATCACTTTCAAAACAGCTGAAAGCATTTGTAACAGAGATGCAGCTTGCTACGGATGTAACTTATTATATGGAAGATGAAGATCTCTTCCGGAAGTATTTAAAAGAAGATCTGTATCACTTGATGACACGACAGACAGTCTGGCTTGATGGAGGCAGCTCAATTGCCATTGATTCTCTTGAAGCACTTACAGTCATTGATGTGAATTCTTCCCGTCAGACAGGTGCAAAACAGCAGAGAGCGGCTGTAAAAGAGATCAATCAAAAAGCAGCGCTTGAATCCCTCAGACAAATGAAGCTGCGGGATCTTCATGGAATTGTGCTGATTGACTTTATCAATATGGAATCAAAAAGAGACCAAAATGCCATTGATCAGCTGATCAGAGAAGCAGCAAAATCAGATCATAAACACATTCATTCAGCCGGCTTTACAGAGCTAGGACTTTATCAGCTGACGAGAAAGAAAACAAAAGGCTCCTATCAGTCTTCATATACAGTTCAGTGTCCTGTATGCTTGGGTAAAGGTCATGTGCTTTCACCGGAGAGCTGTCTGCTTGAACTTGAAAAAGATCTGCTGTCAAAAAGAAGAGAGCTCGACAATGCAGAAATTGAAATGACACGGGATATTCACCGGCTGATTAAAGATGACCCGTCGTTTATTAAATGGATAGAAGAAGATCTGAACATACCTGTGAAAATAAAAGAAATCGAACATATTCATCCTGCCTACAAAATTTTATAAATCTCAGATTGTCATTGACACCACGAATCTGATTGTGATAACATTCATATGTTACTGTTTGTAGCACCCGTGCTACAACCGCTCATAACAGGTTATTAAGCACTGAAAAGTCACCTGGTATATGGCGAGTCTGAGTGAAATTGAGGAGGTGCATTGGAATGTACGCAATTATTGAAACAGGCGGAAAGCAGATTAAAGTAGTTGAAGGCCAGGAGGTCTACATCGAAAAGCTTAACGCAGAAGCAGGCGAAGAAATTACGTTTGACAAAGTTCTTTTCGTAGGCGGAGATAATGTAAAAGTAGGAAGCCCACTAGTTGATGGCGCTACTGTTACAGGTAAAGTTGAAAAACAGGGTCGCGCTAAAAAGATCACTGTATTCAAATACAAGCCGAAGAAGAATCAACACCGTAAGCTTGGTCACCGTCAGCCTTACACTAAAGTTGTAATCGGCAAGATCAACGCTTAATAGGATTATTCATGATACAAGTGATCATTGAAAAAGATCCGAACGGTCTGATAAGAGCTTTTCAGATGGAAGGGCATGCTGATTATGCTGAACACGGTAAAGACTTGGTTTGTGCAGGTGCATCTGCAGTTTCCTTTGGCGCAGTAAACGCCGTTCTTTCTCTTACAGAGACTGAACCGCTGATACACCAGGGAGATGATGGAGGCTACCTCAGAGTTGAGTTCCCGGATGAGGCAAACAGCAGTACCCAGCTGATTATGGAAAGTATGATTGTCTCTTTGCAGACAATTGAACAGGAATACGGGCAATACATTAAAATAACCTTCAAACAGTAGGAGGTGGAAAACCATGCTAAGATTAGATCTTCAATTTTTCGCTTCGAAAAAGGGAGTAGGTTCAACTAAGAACGGTCGTGATTCAATCTCTAAGCGTCTAGGCGCTAAGCGTGCGGATGGCCAGTTCGTTACAGGCGGATCAATCCTTTACCGTCAGCGTGGAACTAAGATTTATCCTGGAGAAAACGTAGGCCGCGGAGGAGATGACACTCTATTCGCTAAAGCTGACGGCGTAGTACGCTTTGAGCGTATGGGCCGTGACAAGAAAAAGGTCAGCGTATACCCAGCTGCACAAGAAGCTTAATTTCTTAAGAAACTCTGGTTATAAACAGCCAGAGTTTCTTTTTATGTTCAGCATCTGCACGCTCTTTGCTATACTAGAGTAAGTGACACTAGGTAGGAGGGGGCTAATGATAGAATCAAAGCTAAAGCTCGAGCTGCTGCAGCACTGTCGGCATGACTGGATGAATAAACTGCAGATGATTAAAGGAAATCTCGAGTTAACCAATATAGAACGGGCTACACAAATTATAGATGAATTAGTCATTGAATCCAGACAGGAAGCTTTATTAACCGGTCTTGGCACACCCCGCTTTTCAGAATGGCTGCTGACTTACAACTGGTATCGTCCGGGGCCGCTGAAGCTTGGGTATGAATTTACAGAGCGAATGAAGATTCCGGAATCATATGACAGTTTACTCCTGCAATGGGCTAAGAAAACTGCAGCAGCAGTGGATAAAGCATTAAATACACCGTCAGATCAGGAGCTTTACTTTTTATTTGAACAGCAGGAAGAAAGCTTTTCTATTGTTGTGGAATACGAAGGGGAGCCTCTTCAATCAACTCCGGAAGATATCATACAGGAACCAGAAGATGCGAAGGTGGAATGGATTCAGGATTCAAGCACATCCTTTTCAATAAAGCTGACATTTGATTATCCTGTGCCAAGAGTGAAAGTTTAACAATAGGAGGATCCACAATTATGTTTGTCGATCAGGTAAAAATATATGTAAAAGGCGGAGACGGCGGAGACGGAATGGTCGCTTTCCGAAGAGAAAAATATGTACCAAAGGGTGGACCTGCCGGCGGAGACGGCGGACAGGGAGCCAATGTGATCTTTTTAGTCGAAGAAGGCTTAAGAACGCTGATGGATTTCCGTTATCAGCGTCATTTCAAGGCCCCTAAAGGCGAGAACGGCATGTCAAAAAACCAGCATGGTAGAGGCGCATCAGATATGATCGTAAAAGTGCCGCCTGGTACAGTTGTAAAAGATGAAGCTACAGGAGAAGTTATTGCTGACCTGACTGAACACGGACAGCAGGCGGTTATTGCAAAAGGCGGACGCGGCGGAAGAGGTAACTCACGCTTTGCAACACCTGCAAATCCTGCACCTGAACTGTCTGAAAAAGGTGAACCGGGTCAGGAAAAGAATATAATTATGGAACTGAAGCTGCTTGCAGATGTCGGTCTTGTCGGTTTTCCAAGTGTAGGAAAATCAACATTATTATCAGTCGTATCAGCTGCAAAGCCAAAAATCGCTGAATATCACTTCACGACGATTGCACCGAATCTTGGTATGGTCGAAACAGAAGATAACAGAACATTTGTCATGGCTGATCTGCCGGGTCTGATTGAAGGAGCCCATGAAGGTGTGGGACTAGGTCATCAGTTCCTGCGTCATATTGAAAGAACGCGTGTAATTGTTCATGTTGTGGACATGTCCGCATTAGAAGGCCGTGATCCGTATGAAGACTACGTGACCATTAATAACGAGCTGAAAGAATATAACCTCCGTTTGACAGAGCGTCCACAGGTTGTAGTTGCTAATAAAATGGATATGCCTGAAGCCGAAGAAAACCTGAAGAAATTTAAAGAGCAGGTTGGAGACGATGTGAAGATCTTCCCGGTATCTGCGATTTCAAGACAGGGTCTGAAGGAATTGCTGTATACGGTTGCTGACCTAGTTGAATCAACACCTGAGTTTCCAATGCAGGAAGCAGAAAAAGATGAAACGATTAACCGAGTACTTTACAAGCATGAAAATGCAGAAGCGAAGTTTGACATTACCCGTGAATCTGACGGCAGCTTTGTTATTACAGGAGATTCACTTGAGCGCTTGTTCAAGATGACAGACTTCAGCCGTGAAGAATCAATCAGACGATTTGCAAGGCAAATGCGTGCAATGGGAATTGACGATGCGCTGCGTGAAAAAGGTGCGAAGAATGGCGACACGGTTAAAATCATTGAATTTGAATTTGACTTTGTTGAGTAGATAGAAGCAGGGGGTAATAAGGTGCCAAAGAAGGAACTGAATGAAAAATTTTATCTTGTCAGAGAAGATGTGCTTCCGGAAGCGATGCAAAAAACGCTTGAAGCGAAGCAGCTGCTTGAAAGAGGGCATGCAGGATCTGTATGGGAAGCAGTGCGCTCAGTCGATTTAAGCCGAAGTGCATTTTATAAATACAGAGATACTGTTTTCCCTTTTCACACAGTTGTGAAAGAAAAAATCATCACGCTCTTTTTTCATCTTGAAGACCGCTCAGGCACCTTATCTCAGCTGCTTGGGCTGGTCGCATCCTGCGGCGGAAATATCCTGACGATTCACCAGACGATCCCGCTACAGGGAAGAGCAAACGTCACGCTGTCTTTAAATGTAACAGACATGAATGTTCCGCTCGATGAGATGCTGAACAGGCTGAAAAAACTCGAATTTGTTGAAAAAGTGGAAGTCCTCGGCTCGGGGGCCTGATTTTATAAAGAAGGTGAGTACATGAAAATTGGTTATTTAGGTCCGGAAGCTTCTTTTACCCATCATGCGGTAAAAAGCGTATTTACAAACGAAGAATATATTGCCTTTCCAACCATTCCTGATTGTCTTGAGGCACTTGCTGAGGGAAAGGTGGACCGCGCAGTCGTACCGCTTGAAAATGCGCTTGAAGGCTCTGTGCCCATAACAATTGATTATCTGTTCCATGATGTAGATCTACATATTACGGCTGAATTAATTTCACCAATTGAACAGCATTTAATGGTACATCCGGACAATGTGGATAAATGGCAGGAAGTTACGAAAATCATGTCGCATTCCCATGCACTTGCCCAGTGTCATAAGTATCTCTATTATCGCTTCAGAGGAATTGATCTTGAACCATCAACTTCAACATCAGCGGCTGCAAAATATGTAAGTGAACACAAAGAAGAAAATGTAGCTGCGATCGGGAACTCACTCGCTGCCGATACATATGGTCTGAAGATTGTTGAAGAAAATATTCATGACTTTCATTTTAATCATACGCGTTTTGTCGTATTGACGAGCGAAAAAGAGTCTGAGCTTCTCTCATTCGAGCAGGATGCTGAAAAATCCACTTTAATGGTAACACTGCCGTCTGATGACAGACCGGGTGCACTTCATCAGGTGCTCTCAGCATTTTCATGGCGTCAGCTTTCCCTGAGTAAAATTGAATCAAGACCGCTTAAAACCGGGCTTGGAAACTATTTCTTTATTATTGACGTTGAAAAGCCTGTCGATGGCGTTTTGATGCAGGGAGCGATTGAAGAGCTTGAAGCACTGGGCTGTACGGTAAAGGTGCTTGGAAGCTATAGAAAGCATCTGCTGGAGCCTCAAAAATAATATGAAAACGCAAAAAAGGTGAGACACGGATTGATGTCTCACCTTTTTATATTCTGTAGCTAAGTTAAAGCTGACTATTTTTTGCACAGCTGCAATCAACAGCCAACTTTAAAAAAGCTTATCCTTTAAACAAAATACCCGCCTGATCAAGCTCCTGCTCAATTCTGTCAAGCACTGCTGTATGCTCAGCTTCAATTTCATGCATATGTATACCATTTGTTAACACTGATAGCAATGTAGACTCTGAAGATGCAAGCTGGTTTGTAAACCGCTTTACTTCTGTTTGATTGTGAAGCATAAGTGAAGCTGTCATTTCTCCATACACCGGGTGCTCGATCATGACATTTTTAACAATACCCCCGTTACGGACGATCAGCATGAGTTCCTCTTCCGTCTGTTCAGCCGTATGCTTGCAGACAATCAATCTTGATACGCGGCTTGATGGATGTGCAGGCATATATAAATAACCCTGGCTTGTTGCAAGGATCGGTTCATTTTTTGCTTTCAACAAATTAATATCACTGACAATCACCTGCCTGCTTACATTCATTTCGCTGGCGAGAGAACGGCCGGTGATTGGACCAACGGATTGGCTGAGTGTCTGTAAGATTTTCTCCCGTCTCGCTTCTCCGGATTTCTGGCGATCGCTTGGCATGTATGACCCTTCTTTCTATTGACGTTCTGAAAGTATTGTATCATAAATCCATTTCATTCATAGGATATATGGAATGAATAATGGAGGTGGCAAAATGAAAA
The DNA here is from genome assembly GCA_000818095.1 of Jeotgalibacillus malaysiensis. NCBI lineage: Bacteria > Bacillati > Bacillota > Bacilli > Caryophanales > Caryophanaceae > Jeotgalibacillus > Jeotgalibacillus malaysiensis. The sequence continues at coordinate 2,132,534 of CP009416.1, read as the reverse complement.
TTCATGTTGTTCAAAAAGGGGATACGCTTTGGACCATTGCCAAAAATTATCAGGTATCATTTGAAGAACTCAAAGCAGCAAACGCCTATTTAGCAGACCCTGATATGATCATGCCGGGGATGAAAATTAAAATACCGGATCAAAAAGCGGCTGTTAAGAAAATGGATGTGAAAAAAACTGAACTAATGCATCCGTATGCAGGTCAAAAACCAGCGTATCAGACGCTTCCTGAAGAAGCACATGTCATGCCTTACGGCAGGGTTTATGATGCAGGCAGTGCCTAAAATGCCTGAGATGCCCAAGATGAAAGAAATGCCTAAGATGCAGGAGATGCCAAAAGCTGAAGAAATAAAAGGATGGAAGAAAATGCTTGAAAAAAGTATTGTGATTGTAAAGAAAAAGGCATGATGCAACAAATGCCCATGATGCCACAGCAAATGCCACAGCAAATGCCGCAGATGATGCCACAGCAGATGATGCCACACATGATGCCGCCATGCCACATGCCTGACCATCACATGATGATGGAACCATGGTGTCCCCCTATGCCCCAACACTGCTGTTGTCCATGCCACCATCCATACAGAGGTCCTTTTTAAGATGAATAAAATCCTGTGAAACACAAATGCTAACCTAACAAGCTTTTTGGGAGAGGATACGATGAAAACATCAGCGATTATTTTATGTTTAATGGTCTCATTGTTTTTTTCAACCCAGATAAGTGCTGCTGCACTGACTTTGAACTTATCGGTTGAAACCGTTTATCAGGACGGCGAGAAAGGCATTGAGCAAAGAACAGAAACATATGAAGCAATGGAGGACTTTTTCGCAACTTATAAAGACTGGCAGATTATTGATATGAATAACGAATTAATTACTTTAAGAACAACTGAAAACACTGTTTCTCCGCTTTTGAAGTGGAGTGGCTACACGATTGCAGATTAGAAGGTAATAATTGAAGTAAATATTCAATAAGATGAGAGCGGAATTCTAGCGCAACAAAACGGTTAGTCTGAGATTACATGATCTCAGGCTATTTCTTTTGCTGTAAAGCAGGCCTGAACGTGATAAAATAGAACAGATGTTTCATTTTGTAAAACAACTAAACAGTTCAGCAATCTTAAAAAGTCTGACACATTGAAAAGGCTGAGTTGTGTTACAATGAAGTTTGCATTGAAAGGAAGAGTCTAATATGTATGAATATATAAAAGGTGAAATTACATATATCTCCACAGAATATATTGTTTCTGATCATCACGGATTAGGCTACAAAATCTATATGCCTAATCCTTTTGTGATGTCTTCTAAGCAGGGGGAAACAGTTCAGGTGTTTACTTACCAGCACGTTAGAGAAGATCAGCTGACACTGTTCGGATTCCCTACAATGGAAGAGAAGCTGTTATTTACAAAGCTCTTAAATGTCTCAGGTATCGGACCTAAAGGGGCACTGGCGATTCTTGCATCAGGCGCACCAGAACAGGTCATTCAGGCAATTGAAGAAGAAAATGAAACACTGCTCGTTAAATTCCCGGGAGTCGGCAAAAAGACTGCGAGACAAATCATCCTCGATCTGAAAGGAAAACTGCAGGACGTTGTACCGGATTACTTTCCTAATCTGTTTAATGATGCTGCAGAAGTAAAAGGGCAGGATGACTCGGCACTGGATGAAGCAGTCATGGCACTTCAGGCGCTTGGTTACTCTGAACGTGAAGTGAAAAAGATCAGACCTTCACTGCAAAAGGAATCACTGACAACTGATCAGTACATCAAAAAAGGTCTTCAGCTCATGCTGAAGCTTAAATAAGGAGGGATTAGATGGAAGAGCGGATCGTATCAGGGGAAGCAAACCTGGAAGAAGAGACAATTGAACAATCAATCAGGCCTCAGCTGCTTGAGACGTATATCGGTCAGGATCAGGTAAAGAAGAACCTGGCGATTTATATTGAAGCAGCAAAAAACAGGCAGGAAACCCTTGACCATGTTCTTCTGTATGGTCCCCCCGGGTTAGGTAAAACAACACTTGCTGCCGTCATTGCAAATGAGATGGGTGTTAATCTTCGTACGACTGCGGGGCCGGCTGTCGAACGGGCAGGCGATCTTGCTGCGATATTGACAGCACTAGAGCCTGGTGATGTATTATTTATCGATGAGATTCACAGGCTGCCAAGAGCAATTGAAGAAGTGCTGTATCCTGCAATGGAGGATTTCTGCCTTGATATTGTGATCGGTACCGGCCCAAGTGCAAGATCTGTGAGACTTGACCTCCCACCGTTTACATTAGTTGGCGCCACGACAAGAGCGGGTGCAATTTCAGCACCGCTTCGTGACAGATTCGGTGTATTGAGCAGGCTTGAGTATTACAATGTGGATCAGTTAAAAGAAATTGTGAACCGGTCTGCTGATATTTTTAATACTGAAATCGATGAAGATGGAGCCGATGAAATTGCGAGACGCTCAAGAGGGACACCGCGTATTGCCAACAGGCTGCTGAGAAGGGTAAGAGATTATGCGCAGGTTAAAGGTGAAGGGGATATTACACTTCCGATCGCAAAAGCCTCTCTTGAATTACTTCAGGTTGACCAGCTCGGTCTTGATCATATCGATCATAAATTATTAAGAGGAATTATTGAACGCTTTAGAGGCGGGCCTGTAGGGCTTGATACGATTGCAGCAAGTATTGGGGAGGAGTCTTCAACGATTGAAGATGTCTATGAACCATACCTTCTGCAGATCGGTTTTCTGCAGCGTACACCGAGGGGACGGATCGCAACACCACTAGTTTATGAACATTTTAACCTGGAGGTGCCCAAATGACACTGCCTAAAATGCTGATGATTGCAGGTGCTGCGCTGTTAGTAGCCGGATTTTTACTGCAGTTTATTAAAGCTGGCAGGCTGCCGGGTGATATTGTGATCAAAAAAGAAAACATGACGTTTTATTTTCCAATTGTTACTTCGATTTTAATCAGTTTAATTTTGACAGGAATCTTCTTCTTAATCGGAAGGTTCAAGTAAGGAGCTGCGAAAGATGAATATTAACGACTTTGATTTCGAACTTCCTGAAGAATTAATTGCACAGGTACCGCTCGAGGATCGTACTTCGAGCAGGCTGATGGTGCTTGATAAAAAAACAGGAAAAGTAGAGCATCAGTCATTTAAACATATACTCAACTATTTACATGAAGGCGACTGCCTCGTGTTAAACGATACAAAGGTGCTGCCTGCAAGGCTGATCGGTGAGAAAACAGAGACCGGAGCAGCAATTGAGGTGCTGTTGCTTAAGCAGCTTGAAGGTGACACGTGGGAAACTCTTGTGAAACCTGCTAAACGTGTTAAGCCGGGGACAGTCATCACATTTGGAGATGGTCTTTTAACAGCTGAATGTGTGGAAACAGGTGATCAGGGCGCAAGGATCCTGGAATTCAGCTACGATGGTATCTTCTATGAACTGCTTGACCAGCTGGGCGATATGCCGCTTCCGCCTTATATTAAAGAAAAACTTGATGATAAAGACCGTTACCAGACAGTTTTTGCGAAAGAACGCGGCTCAGCTGCTGCGCCTACTGCAGGGTTGCACTTCACAGAAGAAATTCTTGAAGAGATCAAAGCGAAAGGTGTAAAAGTTGCCTTTATTACGCTGCACGTCGGCTTAGGTACTTTCAGACCGGTTTCTGTAGATTCAATTGAAGAACACGATATGCACAGTGAGTATTATCAGCTGTCAGAAGAAAATGCCAGCGTGCTGAATGAAACGCGTGCAGGCGGCGGCCGGATTATTACAGTCGGTACTACTTCAACCCGCACGTTAGAAACAATTGCAGATGATGCAGGGCATTTTAAAGCGCAATCCGGCTGGACAGATATTTTCATTTACCCAGGCTATGAGTTCAAAGCGTCAGATGTGCTTCTGACAAACTTTCATCTGCCAAAGTCCACGCTGATCATGCTTGTGAGTGCGATGGCCGGAAGAGAACACACGCTTGCTGCTTATGAAGCGGCAGTGAAGGAAAGGTACAGATTTTTCAGCTTTGGCGATGCCATGCTGATCAAATAGAGAGGAGATTGTCTTTTGAGTGCAATCAGATATGAACATATAAAAACATGTAAACAGACAGGTGCAAGGCACGGGATTGTTCACACGCCGCACGGCTCATTTGAAACGCCGACATTTATGCCGGTTGGGACAATGGCAACGGTTAAAACAATGTCACCAGAAGATCTGAAAGAATTAAATGCAGGGATTATTTTAAGTAATACGTATCACCTGTGGCTTCGCCCTGGGCACGATATTATTAAAGAAGCGGGCGGACTTCATAAGTTTATGAATTGGGACCGCCCGATTTTAACTGATTCAGGCGGATTTCAGGTCTTTTCACTGAGTAAGTTCCGTAATATTCAGGAAGAAGGCGTGCATTTCAGAAACCATATTAACGGAGACAAGCTTTTCCTGAGTCCTGAAAAAGCGATGGAGATTCAGAATGCGCTTGGATCTGATATTATGATGGCATTTGATGAATGCCCGCCATATCCGGCAGAAGAGAAGTATATGAAGGATTCTGTGGAGAGAACGACTCGCTGGGCTGAGCGCTGTCTAGAAGCGCATACACGACCTGAGGATCAGGGGCTGTTCGGAATTATTCAGGGTGGAGAATATGAGCACCTGCGCCGTCAAAGTGCTCGTGACCTTGTGTCGATGGACTTCCCGGGTTATGCAGTAGGCGGTCTTTCAGTAGGTGAACCGAAAGACGTAATGAACCGCGTACTGGAATTTACGACACCGTGGATGCCTGAAGATAAGCCGAGATATTTGATGGGTGTCGGATCACCGGATTCACTGATCGATGGCGCAATGAGAGGGATCGATATGTTTGACTGCGTACTGCCAACCCGTATTGCAAGAAATGGTACGCTGATGACAAGTGAAGGAAGACTTGTTGTTAAAAACGCGAAGTATGCACGTGATTTCTCACCAATTGATCCTAACTGTGATTGCCATGTATGTAAGAATTATTCAAGAGCATATATCAGACACTTAATAAAATGTGAAGAAACGTTCGGAATTAGACTTACGACTTATCATAACCTTCATTTTCTGATAAACTTAATGGGGAATGTCCGCCAGGCGATAAAAGAAGACAGACTGGGAGACTTTCGTGAGGAGTTTTTTGAACAGTACGGTTTTAATCAGCCGAATGCAAAAAACTTTTAATAGATATATGAAAGAAAGGGGGAGTTTAGCGTAATGGATATGATCGTAACTTTACTTCCGCTTATTCTGATGTTCGGTTTAATGTACCTTTTCTTAATCCGTCCTCAGCAGAAGCGTCAGAAAAAAGTAATGGAAATGCAAAACAGCTTAAGCAAGGGTGATAAAATCGTCACGATTGGCGGTTTACACGGTATTATTGATGCACTTGACGAAGGTCAGGTAGTCATCAAGTGTGGAGATGGAAGCCGCTTAACATACGACCGCAATGCGGTACGTGAAGTGGTAGAAAAAGATTCAGCAATGTAAGAAAAGATAAAAAAAGCTGCAGCCGCAGCTTTTTTATTTTGCCTCAGAACGTCCAAACAAATTAACACCTGCAATCCCTCCAGCCATTCCGGAGGCAACCATTAATCCATAATGGATAAAATGTGACCACTCAAACGGTGCTTCCATGAAAAATAACCCTGTTCCAATCACTGAAAGAGCAGTCAGCAGTCCAATATAGATCCCTTTTTGTCCCGCAGAAGCACTTCCGATCATACTTCCGATTAACACAGCAGCTGCTCCTGCAAGCCCATTCCACTTTTCCATAGAAAGCTCAGTGATCTTAGTGAAATGTAATAACCCGGACGCAATCGCAGCATATAGAGTGATGATGACCAGAACAAAACCGACGGCAATGCCAAATCCCCCTGCAGTTTTTTTCCATGCAGTCATTTCTTCACGCTCCTTCTGTTTGAAATAATTTCCCGTTTTCCGCACACACTATATGAGTGAAGGTGGTGCAGGCTTTGATTGAAATGTATTCATTAATCGGGATAAAAGCTGTCACGTTATATTTATTAATCCTGCTGATATTCAGGCTGATGGGAAAAAGAGAGATTGGTGAATTAAGCCTGCTGGATTTGATTGTCTTTATGATGATCGCAGAGATGGCTGCATTCGCAATTGAAGATCCTTATATGAGTATGATGCAGGCTGCTTTTCCTATGATTTTGCTAATGCTGCTTCAGATTCTTTTATCCTGGTTTTCGATGAAGTCAAAGAAATTCAGGGATTTAATTGATGGGAGACCTTCTATCCTGATCCATAACGGCGAACTTGTGAGAAATGAGATGAGAAAGAACCGTTACAATATAGATGATCTTATGCAGCAGCTTAGAGAAAAAGAAGTATTTGACCTGCAGGAAGTATCTTCTGCGATTTTAGAACCGTCAGGCACGCTTTCGGTTCTGAGAAAAGAGAGAAGTGCCGGTCAGCTGTCTCTGCCGCTTGTCATGGATGGGAGAATTCAGAGCAGGCACCTGGATCTGATCGGAAAAGATGAACGCTGGTTAAGAGCAGAGTTGAAGGTTCAGGGACATGACCACCTGAAAGATATATTCTTTTGCACTTATGAAGATGGGCAGTGGTTTATCAGTTCTTCTTAAAGCTTTTTAAAAAAGCCCAGTCTTCTCTCTGAATCAGCTGTCTACCCATAAAATAGCCGCGGACTACTGCTGAAAAGGCAGCGATCGGGATAATCGGCAATACTGCAATAAAAGGAATCAGCGTTCTTTCATCATTTAAAAGAGTGGTTGAAATAAACGGAGCTGCGAAAAACAATAAAGGTGTTAATAAAACAGCGAGTGTTCCCGTGATCCAGAGTGATACAGATAAAATCTTTCTGATTTCCTGCTCATTTCTGTTAGCAGCTGCTTCCGATACATATTTTGATATCGCAATAGGAAGACCCAGCTGCGTAACAGTAATCGCAAGCATCAATGCCGGAAATGTCATCATATAAAGCCCGACACCTTCAGCGCCGGCCATGTCAGCAAGAATGATTCTATGTACGAATCCAAGCACTTTCGTAATTAATGCGGCAGCCATCAGCACGAGTGTACCTTTAATCAGTTTAGACACTTTATCCTCCATCTTCTCAAAATCATATATTTTAGATACAATAAATCATATGCCGTTTAGAATCGGGGCTATGCATTAAATATAGAAAGGAGAAAAATAGTGAATCAGCATACAAAATATGAAGAAGCTTTTCCGATTGTTGGGCCCGCGCTTGTCAGTAAGGCTCAGGAGTTGAGGATTTATGGTTATGATACCGCTACACCGGAAAAGATCTGGCGATATCTGACACAAAAGAAATGGAAGCGGGAAAATGAAAGCTTCAGGCTGCACAGGGTCGTTCAGGAGATCCTTCAGGTGAAAGCAGGCGACTTCATGAATTTTATGACCAACGAAGAATATAAGCAGACAGCCGGCAGAAGCGGGCTTGAAGATGATGAACTTCAGCTGCTACTTCATGGTCAGCATCAAGAATGAACATTAACTGACAATCTAACAAGGTGCGTTGACACCTTCAGGGAAGTAATACATAATAAGTCTGTTGCTGAAATTTCAGACACTTTACAGACCTGTTACAAACGGTCAGTTTTCATATAGTTTCGGCTATATACACAGGGAGGATTTTTACATAATGATTAAGCGCAGCAGGATTGTCGCCTTCTTTTTACTGGTTATCTTAATTGGCGGCACAATTGGACTTACCTCCAATACAATTTTAAACAACATAAAACTAGGTCTAGATCTTCAGGGCGGATTTGAAGTGCTTTACGAGGTAAATCCGGCTGAAGAAGGACAGGAAATCACACCGGACGTTGTGTCAGATACAGCCGAAGCACTCGACCGCCGGGTGAACGTGCTTGGTGTAAGTGAACCGGTCATTCAGGTTGAAGACGGGAACCGGATCCGTGTTCAGCTTGCAGGTGTGGAAGATCAGAATCAGGCAAGAGAGATTCTTTCAACTGAAGCAAACCTTACGTTCCGTGATGTAAATGACGAAGTTAAAATGACAGGTGCTGACCTGGTTGAAGGCGGAGCAACACAGACCTTTGATCCTGATACAAATCAGCCGATTGTTCAGGTTGAGCTGAAAGATGCGGATCAGTTTGGTCAAATCACACAGGAAATTCTAGCAATGGCGCCTCAGAATCAGCTGGTGATCTGGCTTGATTACGAAGAGGGCGACTCATATGAAGAAGAAAGAACAAAAGAAGATCCAAAGTTTATTTCAGCACCAAATGTCAGTCAGGTATTAAATACTGATACGGTAACGATCACAGGTAACTTTACGCTAGAAGAAGCGAATAACCTGGCAGATCTTTTAAGTGCTGGTTCACTGCCTGTTGAACTTGAAGAAGTGTATTCAACATCAGTCGGTGCATCATTTGGACTGATGGCAATGGATCAGACTATTTTTGCAGGGCTGATCGGTGTTGCGCTAATCTTCCTATTCATGATCGCATTTTATCGCTTCCCGGGCTTTATCGGAATCATTACACTTTCTGTCTATATCTACCTCATTCTGTTAATCTTTGACTGGCTGAATGGTGTATTGACACTGCCAGGTATTGCAGCATTAATTCTTGGTGTAGGTATGGCAATTGACGCTAACATTATCACCTATGAGCGGATGAAAGAAGAACTGCGCATCGGCAGATCTATCAGAGATGCATGGAAAAAAGCAAGTGGATCTTCACTGCTTACAATTGTTGATGCGAACGTTACAACCATGCTTGCTGGTATTGTATTATTCACTTTCGGGACAAGTTCAGTAAAAGGTTTCGCTACGATGCTGTTAATCAGTATTGTGACAAGTTTCATTACTGCTGTATTTGGTACCCGTTTGTTTATGAGCCTCTGGGTCAGAAGTAAATTTCTGGATCAGCGACAAGGCTGGTTTGGCGTAAAGAAATCAGAAATTCTTGAATACAACGAAGAGGAAGAACCCGATTCACTCGATCTTCCGACAAAATTTGATCGTATTGACTTCGTGAAAGTAAGAAAGAAATTCTTTGTACTTTCTGCCCTTCTATTGGTTGCCGGTCTGGCTGTATTGTTAACATTCAGATTAAATCTCGGTATAGATTTTACTGCAGGTACACGTTTGGAAGTTCTTTCTGATACACCTTTAACAAATGAATCCTTCGCAGAGGATCTTGAAGAAGCAGGGTATGAAGCTGCCAACGTGGTAATTTCAGGCACGAACCAGGAAATCGGTGTCGCGCGCTATACTGAATCTCTAAATCAGGATGAAATTGCAGAACTGAGAACATACTTCACAGAAGAATATGGGTCAGATCCTAATATTTCTACCGTAAATCCTGTCATTGGAGAAGAGCTTGCAAGAAATGCACTCTATGCTGTTGCAATTGCATCACTGGGGATTATCCTTTATGTAACGCTCAGATTTGAGTGGCAGATGGCAACAGCTTCGATTGTAGCTCTTGTTCATGATGCGTTCTTTATCATTGCAATCTTCAGTTTAACAAGGCTTGAAGTCGATATTACCTTCATCGCAGCTGTTCTGACCGTAATTGGTTATTCCATTAACGATACCATCGTTACATTTGACCGGATCAGGGAGAATATGCGTAAGATGAAGCGCATTGAGAAGAAGGAAGAACTTGCACTAATCGTCAACAAATCGCTCAGACAAACGCTTGGACGTTCAGTAAACACTGTATTGACTGTCGTATTTGTAGTCGTAGCGCTGATTATTTTCGGTGCCACGTCGATCCTGAATTTCTCAATTGCCCTGTTAATCGGTCTGATTGCAGGAACATATTCTTCAGTATTTATCGCAGCACAGCTTTGGTATGTACTGAAAAAACGCCAGCTTAAGAAAAAAGGCGTGCTTATCACTTATAAAGAGAAAAAAGAATGGACAGATGAGCCTGTCGTATAAGATTAAAAACCCCGGGACAAATCGTTCAGGGGTTTTTGTTGCGCTTTTGTACTTGTGTGGTGAGGTGCGATGCTATATTGATGTGGAGTACAGCTTGAATGATGCAACGGCACAGTGGGGACGGAGTTGTGTGATCCACTTTTGTAATCATTCTAAAAATGGCTCACTGAACTCCGTCCCCACTGTGCCGCCCAATAAATCCCAAACCGCCTCAAAAGAGTAAAACCCATTCAACCGGGGTAAAAACAACTAACCCCACAAAATAAATTGATATAATCACTTAAAGGAGGTCATTTTATGAAATTTCAATGGACATTGATTCTGGGGATCGTTTTTGCACTTATTGTAGCTATTTTTGCTGTTATTAACGTCGATCCCGTTACAGTGAATTTCGGTTTTTCAGAAGCTGAGCTGCCGCTGATTCTGGTTATTCTCGGATCAGTTTTAATGGGCGGTATCATTATGGGCTCAGTAGGATTGTTCAGGTTATTTATTGCACAGCGGAAAGTTAAACACCTTGAAGCTGAAAATAAAACGCTGAATGAAAAACTTACTGAAGCAGAAAGAAAGCAGACAGGCGAACTGCCGAGCCGTCAGGATTACCGCAAGACTGCGCCGGATTCAGCGGGGGATTCCGCTGCTGAATAATAGACGCTTTTGTCACCTCTTCAGTTCATTGAATCGTGAGCACCCCTCATGTATAATGAAAACATCTGAAGAGGTGAAATTATGCTGACATCTAAAACTAGATGGAATGTTAGAGAAAGCAGCAAAGCTGAGACTGAAAAGCTTGCAGCCGCTCTTGACATTCCGCTTTTTATTGCAAAATTACTGGTACAACGGGGAATGGACACACCTGAAGCAGCAGCTGATTTTTTACATATTGATAAAAAAGAATTTCATGACCCATACCTTTTTAATGATATGAAAAAAGCTGTTGATCGCATTAATCGTGCTGTTGACGAAGGGGAATCCATTTTAATTTATGGAGATTATGATGCTGATGGCGTAACCAGTACATCGGTTATGCTGAGTGCGCTCAAACGGCTCGGAGCTGATCCGGACTTTTATATACCGAACCGATTCACAGAGGGCTATGGTCCGAATGAAGATGCATTTCGGTATGCGGCTGAGCAGAGTTATACGTTATTAATCACAGTTGATAACGGAATATCAGGCGTGAATGAAGCAAAAGTGTTAAAAGAATTAGGTGTTGACCTGATTATTACTGATCACCACGAAGCAGGACCTGAACTGCCTGAAGCCTACGCAATCATTCATCCGAATCTGTCAGGAGGATCTTACCCATTCAGGGAGCTTGCAGGAGTCGGAGTCGCTTTTAAGCTTGCTCACGCGCTACTTGGTGAACCGCCTGCAGAACTGCTGGATCTGGTCGCTATTGGAACCATTGCCGACCTTGTCCCGCTGACTGGAGAAAACCGTCTGCTTGTTAAAAGGGGCTTAAAGCAGTTACGTGCTTCTTCTCGTAAAGGGCTCCATGCGTTATTAAATAAATCCAGCGCAAAGATTCATGAAGCAAATGAAGAAACAGTCGGCTTTGCAATCGGACCACGTTTGAATGCGGTAGGCAGATTATCCGATGCAGACCCTGCTGTTGAACTGCTTATGACTGAAGATGCAGCAGTAGCAGAAGCACTCGCAAGTGAAATTGATGCAATGAATAAAGAGCGTCAGTCCATTGTAGCTGAGATCGCTAAAGAAGCGATGGATATTGCTGAGACGCATTATAAGGATGACCGTGTGCTGATTATCTCTAAGGAAGGCTGGAACCCCGGCGTTGTCGGGATCGTTGCCTCAAAGCTTGTGGAGAAATTCTACCGTCCTGTCATTATTCTCTGTGAGGATCCGGAAAAAGGAACGGCAAAAGGCTCAGCAAGAAGTATTGAAGGTTTCAATATGTTTCAGGAGCTGTCTCAAAACCGTCCGATCCTGCCGCATTTTGGGGGACACCCGATGGCCGCAGGGATGACACTTGAGATTCAGCATATAGATGAATTGCGAAAAAATCTTAATATTCAGGCTGAAAAAATGAATGAAGAAGATTTTATTCCTGTTTCAAATATTGACGTAGAAGCATCAATCTCAGAAATTGATCTCGATTCAATCAGCCAGCTTCAAATGCTCTCACCATTTGGTATGAAGAACCCGAAGCCGAAAGTATTGATTGAACAGACAGACATTGCTTCAATTAGAAAAATCGGTGCCGGTCAGAATCATTTAAAGTTATCTGTAAAACATAACGATCAGTCGCTTGATGCGATTGCATTTGGTATGGGAGAAGTTGCAGATCAGATTTCACCGATTGCAAAGCTTGACCTGATCGGAGAGCTGTCAATCAATGAATGGAATAATATCAAGAAGCCTCAGCTGTTTGTCAGTGATATCAGAGTGAGGGAATGGCAGCTATTTGACATACGTGGGATTGCACAGGCTGCGAGATGGTCACCAACAATTCCGGCGGATTCTGTTGTGATCGCTTATCACCAGCATACTTATGACAGATTTAACCCGATCCTGACTCAGGATGTCGTGCTGATTGATTCACATACTGAAGCTGATGAATTACAGGTAGACCAAAAAACGATTGTCTTCTTAGACCTGCCGGACGATTCAGCATTGCTTGAAGCTGTACTTTGTGAACATAAACCTGCAAGAATTTATGCGCATTTTTATATTGAAGATCCGCAATATTTTAGTTCAATGCCGAAAAGAGAAGACTTTGCATGGTTTTTTGCATTTTTGAAGAAAAGGAAAACTTTTCATCTTCATCAGCATGGTAAAGCACTTGCCGCCCATAAAAATTGGTCCTTAGGCACAATTAATTTTATGACGAAGGTGTTTTTTGAACTGGATTTTGTTACAATAAACGATGGATTCATTTCGCTTAATGAAGAAATCAGCAAACGTGATCTGTCAGAATCCCCTGCCTATCAGGCAAAGACAAGACTTGCTAAGCTAGAGCAGGAATTATTATATTCATCATTTCATGATTTGAAAAAATGGTTTGAAGAGCGCTGCGGATGGTCGCGGCAACCTGAGGAGGAAAAGGTATGGATTTAAAGCAATTCGTGACAATAGTAGAAGACTGGCCGAAAGAAGGCGTGCGTTTTAAGGATATTACAACGCTCATGGACAATGGAGAAGCATACAGCTATGCTACGGATCAAATCGTTGAGTATGCAAAAGAGAAGCAGATTGATCTGGTAGTTGGTCCTGAAGCACGTGGATTTATTATCGGTTGTCCGGTTGCTTATGCACTGAAGGTAGGCTTTGCACCTGTAAGAAAAGAAGGAAAGCTGCCTAGAGAAACAGTTAAAGTAGACTATGGGTTAGAATATGGTAAAGATGTCCTTACGATCCATAAGGACGCAATTAAGCCTGGTCAGCGCGTTTTAATCACAGATGATCTTTTGGCTACAGGTGGTACGATCGAAGCAACAATTAAGCTGGTTGAAGAACTGGGCGGAATTGTTGCAGGATGTGCATTCCTGATTGAGCTTTCATACCTTGACGGCCGCAAAAAGCTGAACGGTTATGATATGCTGCGTCTAATGGAATATTAATGAACAACTGTTAAAAGAGCCCTGCTTTAGGGGCTCTTTTTAGTATATTGATGCTTTATGACAGGAATTATTAGTAATGGCTTTACATAAATTGATTTTTTATTAATAATAGAAACAATACTCAAAACTACTAAACATGATAAAGGTGATAAATCGTATGGCAAATGATCGGGTGCTTACCGTTGAAGAAGTGTTCGAGATTATCTTAAGTTATATGAATGAAAGCCAGGTTGATTTTGTTAAAAAAGCATATCATCTGGCTGAAGAAGCACATAAAGAGCAGTTCCGAAAATCAGGTGAGCCTTATATCATCCACCCTGTGCAGGTTGCAGGAATTCTAGCTGAGCTCCAGATGGATCCGTCTACTGTGGCAGCGGGTTTTCTTCATGATGTTATAGAAGATACCATCTTCACTTATGATGATCTGACTGAAAAGTTCAATGAAGAAGTTGCCATGCTGGTGGACGGCGTAACAAAGCTTGGTAAGATCAAATATAAATCCAAAGAAGCGCAGCAGGCTGAAAACCATCGGAAAATGTTCATTGCGATGGCCCAGGACATCAGAGTTATTCTGATTAAGCTTGCGGACCGCCTTCATAATATGCGAACGCTGAAACATATGCCGGTAGAAAAACAGATCCGCATTTCAAACGAAACGCTTGAAATTTTCGCGCCACTGGCTCACAGACTTGGAATCTCAACAATTAAATGGGAACTTGAAGATACATCACTAAGATATCTTAATCCGCAGCAGTATTACCGCATTGTAAATCTGATGAAGAAAAAGCGTAATGAGCGTGAAGAATACGTTGATGAAGTAATTACGGAGATCAAGCAGCAGGTTAAAGATGTCGGGATCGATGTAGATATTGTTGGAAGACCGAAGCATATCTATTCGATTTATAAAAAAATGGCAGTGCAGAATAAACAGTTTAATGAAATTTATGATCTTCTTGCTGTGCGCGTGATCGTGGACAGTATAAAGGACTGCTATGCGGTACTTGGTATTATTCATACGTGCTGGAAGCCGATGCCTGGAAGATTCAAAGATTACATTGCGATGCCTAAGCCAAATATGTATCAGTCTCTGCATACTACAGTGATCGGACCTAAAGGTGATCCGCTTGAAGTGCAGATCAGAACTGCAGATATGCACCGCATTGCTGAATATGGGGTTGCAGCACACTGGGCTTACAAAGAAGGTACAGTCGTTAATGAAGACAGCAAGCAGACAATTGAGAAAAAGTTAACATGGTTCAGGGAAATATTAGAATTCCAGCAGGATTCATCAGATGCTGAAGAATTCATGGATGCGCTGAAGTTTGACCTCTTTTCAGATATGGTGTATGTCTTCACGCCAAAAGGGGACGTAATGGAGCTGCCTGCAGGGTCCGTTCCGATTGATTTTGCTTATCGAGTTCACTCTGAAATCGGTAATAAAACAATTGGGGCTAAGATTAACGGGAAGATGGTTCCGCTTGATTCACCTTTGAAAACAGGTGATATTATAGAAATAATGACATCCAAGCATTCTTACGGTCCGAGTCAGGACTGGCTGAAGCTTGCTCAGACGTCTCAGGCTAAAAATAAAATTAAAGCGTTTTTCAAAAAGCAGAGACGTGAAGAAAATGTGGAAAAAGGCCGAGAATCAGTAGACCGTGAAATCCGCGCGCTCGATTTCACGCCAAAAGAAGTGCTGACTGAAGAGAATATGAAGCGCGTCTACGAAAAGTATAACTTTGCAAGTGAAGAAGATCTGTATGCTGCAGTCGGTTACGGCGGGATCACTGGTGCACAGATTGCCAACCGTCTTACAGACAGACTCAGAAAACTTCGTGATGAAGAGGATACGTTAGAAAAAGCGATGGCTGATATTAAGCCGCCTTCAGTTAAAAAGAAAAAAGATGCAGGTGTGACGGTAAAAGGAATTGATAATCTGCTGGTCAGACTGTCAAAATGCTGCAGTCCGGTTCCAGGCGACGATATTATCGGCTTTATAACACGTGGCCGCGGTGTATCTGTTCACAGAAGTGACTGTCCGAATATTCAGGGAGACTCTGAAGCAAGGCTCATTCCAGTTGAATGGGAAGGTACAACTGACAACCGTAAAGAATATAACGTAGATATCGAGATCTCAGGCTATGACAGAAGAGGTCTGCTGAATGAAGTGCTTCAGGCGGTAAATGAAACAAAAACAAATATTTCAGCAGTCAGCGGTAAAAGTGACCGTAATAAAATGGCGACGATTAACATGTCTATTATGATTCAGAACGTCACGCATCTGCAAAGAGTTGTAGACCGGATTAAACAGATTCCGGACATTTATGCTGTTCAGAGAATTGTCAATTAGTATTGGAGGCAGTTTGTTTTGAGAGTAGTTGTACAAAGAAGCAAGGAAGCGCATGTAACGGTAGAGGGAAAAGTAGAAGGTGAGATTCGTTCCGGTCTGGTTCTTCTTGTGGGAATCAGCCAGGATGATACCGAGTCTGACTGCAGATATGCTGCAGATAAAATTGCGAATTTGCGCATTTTCGAGGATCAGGATGGCAAGATGAACAATTCTGTATTAGATCAGGGCGGGGAAATATTATCTATTTCACAGTTTACGCTATATGGTGATACAAAAAAGGGAAGACGGCCGAATTTTATGAATGCGGCTAAACCCGATCATGCAGAACCATTATACGAAAAATTCAACGAATTCCTGAATGAAAAAGGGTTAAAAGTTGAAACCGGTGTGTTTGGTGCAATGATGGATGTATCCCTTGTAAATGACGGTCCTGTTACGCTGATTGTAGAAAGTTAAAAAAGGCTTCTCCATTTTCCGGAGAAGCCTTTTATTATTGTGAAAAGTACTCTGTCAGACCATTGTAAATACCGGTTGCAGCCATTTCTCTGAAGCGGTCATTGTTGATCGTTGCTTCTTCAGAAGGGTTACTGATAAATCCGAGTTCAAGCAGAACTGAAGGTGCACTGTTATCTCGTAGCACAAGGAAGTTGCCATGCTTAATACCACGGTTTTTTACAGTCATACTATCACTTAGTCCTGCATGAACAGCGTCAGCAAGATCTTCATCCGGCCCGCCATAATAATACGTTGTGAAACCTTTTACACTCCGGTCATTAATCGCATCGTAATGCAGCGAAATGAATACATCAGCCTGATGATCCCTTGAAGTCGTTACCCGGCTGTAGAGATCTACATAACGGTCATCTTCACGCGTCATAATCACGTTTGCCCCTGTTCCTGAGAGCATGTGATACAGTACTTCTGCAGTTCGGATTGTCAGGGATTTTTCAAGTGTGCCAGCAGCGCCAACTGCTCCGCCGTCTCTGCCGCCGTGACCCGCATCAATCACGATCGTAGCGTCAGCAATTGAAGTAACCGGCTCCTTAGGTTCTTCAGGTTGTTCGGTAGCTTCTACTTCCTGAGCGGTTTCAGAGTTCCCTTCAGTAGAGACAATCCAATTTGCAATATAGCCGGTAGCCCCTCCTGGCAGAGCAATTTCATACCAGTCACCACTTAGGCCGACAATTTCCATTGCCTCGCCTGAACTCGCTTTATAAATAACCGCTGCGTCTGTTGAAGGCTCCTGTCTGATATTAGAGCCATTATAGAGAATTGTCACCGTTTCATCCAAGCCGGCAGCCTGTTGTGTACTGCCTCCCGGGTGGAAGCCTCGCTCAGTGAACCAGCTCGCAATCCAGCCGGTGTTATCTCCAAAATCAATTTTTAACCATCCACCTGACTGCTCTTTTACTGTAAAAGAATCATACAGATTGACAGAACCGACTACGTCAGCATTCCGATCGGGTTCTGCGCGAACGTTCAGTGTGTTTACTGTGATATGTATGTCATCAGTCGCAGGTTCTGAAGTCTGAACAGCTGACGAAGAATTGTACTCGACATAGTCCGAACTGACCCATCCGCTGATATTGTCAGAACTTATGTATAACCATCCGTATTTTTCATCACTGACATTTACCTGGTCACCCGTATTCAGCGTACCGATCACAAGACCATCTAACGAAAAGTCGTCTCTGACATTTAATCTGTCAACAAGTATGGTCGCATTACTTTCCTCTGATACAGTGGAAGGCTCTGAAGGCGGCTCGCTTGAGGATACAAGAAGCCATTCAGCAATCCAGCCTGATCCCTCATCGAGTGCAACTTCAACCCATCCATTAGCTCTTTGAAGCTCATTGAATTGTTCGCCTGCCTGCCCGGAGGCGATAGCTGGATAAGATAAACCTGGCCCCTCGCGGATTAAGATCCCGTCATAGGCAGATTCAACTGCATTTTCCTCTGCGTTTGCTTCTAAATGGGGAAATAGTGAAAGCAGTAGAACAGTTGATAATAATACTGACAGTAGTTTCAATCACATCACCTCGTTTTTCTCTTATGTATATCATATAGAAAAATAAAACAGTCGTCATTAGAATTTTGAAAAATTAAGACAATGATCACCTCTTGACAATGCGCGCGCTGGTGATTATGATTGATTACATTATTAAAACATATGAACGAATCCCGATGATGGAGAATAGTAAACAGGATCCCGTATGGAAAGAGAGAGTCTGCCACCCGGCTGAAAGCAGACTTACATTGCGCCCTGTTGAATGAACACTCCGTAGGCTTTTTCCTGAACTTTGAGTAGGGAAAGACGTCAGCAGGCGTTAACTGCTTAAAGTGGAAGCTCAGGCTTCAATTAGGGTGGCACCGCGGAATTTCCCGTCCCTTGTTTTCGAACAAGGGACGGGATTTTTTTATTTGTCCGGGATTCGATGTTAAAGGATAGATTGAGGGAGGAATTATCAGTGGCAATTAACATACCAAGAGGAACGCAGGATATTTTACCGGGTGTTTCAGAACACTGGCAGTATATAGAGCAGACTGCTGCTGAGCTGTGCAGACAGTATCAGTATAAAGAGATCCGGACGCCGGTTTTTGAGCATACTGAACTTTTTGAAAGAGGCGTAGGGGATACGACAGATATTGTTCAAAAAGAAATGTATACATTTAAAGATCGCGGTGATCGTAATCTGACACTTCGCCCTGAAGGAACAGCAAGTGTTGTACGTTCATATGTTCAGAACAAAATGCACGGTCAGGCAGTCCAGCCTGTCAAGCTGTTTTATACAGGACCAATGTTCAGATATGAAAGACCACAGGCAGGCAGGTTCCGTCAGTTCGTTCAATTTGGAGTTGAAGCTATCGGAAGTGATGATCCTGCGATTGATGCAGAAGTCATTTCACTTGCGATGGAACTTTATAGCAGGCTCGGCTTGAAAAAAATCAAGCTCGTATTAAACAGCCTGGGTGATACTGAAAGCCGTATTGCACACAAAAACGCGCTGATTAAACACTTCAGTCCAAGAATTGAAGAATTCTGTTCTGACTGTCAGGTACGCCTTGATAAAAACCCGCTCAGAATTCTTGATTGTAAAAAAGACAGGGGGCATGAGCTGATTGAAAGCGCACCTTCTCTGAAGGATTATCTGAATGAAGAATCTCAAAGCTATTTTGAAAGAGTAAAACGTTACCTCGATGTAATGGGCATTGAATATGAGCTTGACCCAAACCTGGTCCGTGGCCTGGATTACTATAATCATACTGCCTTTGAAATCATGAGCAATGCTGAAGGATTTGGTGCAATTACAACGCTGTGCGGCGGTGGCCGTTACAATGGTCTGACTGAGGAAATCGGTGGACCGAGTGCACCTGGTATCGGATTTGCACTGAGTATTGAAAGGCTGATGGCAGCTCTTGAAGCGGAACAGGTTACTCTTCCGATCAATGATCAGGTTGACTGCTATTTCGTTGCAATGGGTGAAGCTGCAAAAGAAAAAGCGGTATCACTGGCATTTGATGCGCGAAAGAAAGGATTAAGTGTTGAGCTTGATTACCTGAACCGCAAAATGAAGGGTCAGTTTAAAGCAGCAGATCGGATCAATGCTGCTAATGTCGTCATTATTGGAGAAGACGAACTATCAGCAGGCCAAGCTTCACTTAAAAATATGGAAAGTGGTACACAGGAAGACGTGTCATTTGAAGATATTATTGAATATATAAAGAAAGCTCAGGGAGGAAAATAACATGTTTGGACGTTCATTTTACTGCGGAGAAGTTCCGGAAGCCGCAATCGGAGAAAAAATTACTTTAAAAGGCTGGGTACAGAAAAGACGTGACCTGGGTGGGCTGATTTTCATTGATCTCCGTGATAGATCAGGCATTGTGCAGGTTGTCTTTAATCCTGAGACTTCTAAAGAGGCGCTTGAAACTGCTGAAGATATTCGCAGCGAATATGTATTGAGTATTGAAGGTACTGTTCAGGCGCGTGGGGAAGGAACAATTAACCCGAACCTTGCAACTGGATCAATTGAAATTCAGGCTGAAGCGGTTACTGTATTAAGCAGTGCGAAAACACCGCCGTTTGCAATTGAAGATAAAGCTGAAACAGCTGAAGACATCCGCCTGAAGCACCGTTATCTAGACCTTCGCCGTCCGGTCATGGCTGAAACATTTAAAATGCGTCACAGCATTACAAAATCAGTCCGCCGCTTCCTAGATGACGAAGCATTTATTGAAGTTGAAACACCAATGCTGACAAAGAGTACGCCGGAAGGGGCACGTGATTATCTAGTTCCAAGCCGTGTTCATGAAGGTGAATTCTATGCGCTTCCACAATCACCACAGCTTTTCAAACAGCTGCTGATGGTTGGCGGATTTGACCGTTATTATCAGATTGCGAGATGCTTCCGCGATGAGGATCTGCGTGCTGACAGACAGCCTGAATTTACACAAATTGATATCGAAACAAGCTTTATGAGCCAGGAAGATATCATGACAATGAATGAAAATATGCTATATCAGATGATGAAGGATGTAAAAGGACTGGAGATCCAGCTGCCAATCCCGCGTATGACCTATACTGATGCCATGGAACGCTTTGGTTCAGACAAGCCGGACACGCGTTTTGGAATGGAGCTTACGGACGTGTCATCTATTGTTGAAAACTCAGGATTTAAAGTTTTCAGCGGAGCGGTTGCAAATGGTGGTCAAGTTAAGCTGATTAATGCAAAGCAGGCTGCAGATAACTATTCACGTAAAGACATTGACGCGCTTGGAGAATTTGCAGGACGTTACGGGGCAAAAGGACTTGCATGGCTTAAGGTGACTGAAGAAGGATTCTCAGGCCCTATCGCAAAATTCTTCAGCGAAGAAGAACAAAAAGAACTCAGTGAGACAGCAGGGGCAGAAGCAGGGGATTTACTGCTGTTTGTAGCTGACAAAAAATCAGTAGTTGCTGATGCACTCGGCGCACTTCGTTCAAAGCTCGGTAAAGACCTTAACCTGATCGACGAATCAGCATTTAATTTCCTATGGGTAACTGACTGGCCACTGCTTGAGTATGATGAAGAAGAAGGCCGCTATTATGCAGCACATCACCCATTTACAATGCCTGTAAGAGAAGACTTACACTTACTGGACTCTGATCCGGGAGCCGTCAGAGCGCAGGCTTATGATATCGTATTAAACGGTTATGAGCTAGGCGGGGGATCACTGCGTATCTTTGAACGTGAGATTCAGGAAAAGATGTTTGAAATTCTCGGTTTTTCTAAAGAAGAAGCAACAGATCAGTTCGGTTTCCTTCTTGAAGCATTTGAATATGGTACGCCGCCGCATGGTGGTATAGCATTAGGACTTGACCGTCTTGTCATGCTTCTTGCAGGTAGAACGAATCTGCGTGACACAATTGCCTTCCCTAAAACAGCAAGTGCGAGCTGTGTATTAACTGATGCACCTGGACAGGTAAGTGAAGCTCAGCTTAATGAATTAAAGCTATCACTGAATCTTCAGAAAAATCTATAATTTTTCATCTAATTAATTGTTTTTTACTGAACCGTATGCTATGATGATTTCACAAGGTAAGTCCTGATGTGTACGTTTTAATATCCATCAGTTTTGACCGAACACTTCAATATCCGGGAGTTCACGTTTTTCAGCCGCTTGCACGCCCTTTGCGGGGAAGCATAAAGCTGAAAATAGGACACCCACCTGCTGAGAGCGGGTTCAAAACGATAGATTCCTACATCGAACGGCACAATTGGGATTTACCACATCGTACATATAAATTCAGACCCCGGGCATTTGCCCAGGGTCTGTTTTTCTTTATAAACACAACTGCATTTGTCGGATATAAGTTGCAACCGGACTCATTTTACGCTATTCTGAAAGCCGCTAATCCTAATAACGGAGTTGATCAAATGCTACACCAATTTTCAAGAAATGAACTAGCGATCGGCCGGGAAGGTCTTGATCTTTTAAAAGGTAAAACAGTAGCGGTACTCGGTATTGGCGGCGTTGGCTCTTTTGCAGCTGAAGCGCTGGCAAGAAGCGGAGTAGGCCGTTTAATCCTTGTGGATAAAGATGATGTAGATATTACAAATGTTAACCGTCAGATCATCGCCCTGCTATCAACTGTCGGGCAGCCGAAAGCTGATCTGATGAAAGAGAGAATTGCAGACATTAACCCTGACTGTGAAGTGCATTCATTAAAAATGTTTTACACAGAAGAAACGTATGAGGAATTTTTCAGCTACGGACTGGATTTTGTCGTGGACGCATCAGATACGATTTCTTATAAAATTCACCTGATGAAGGAATGTCTGAATCGGAATATCCCGATTATTTCAAGTATGGGAGCAGCAAATAAAATGGACCCGACACGCTTCCAGATTGCTGATATCTCAAAGACCCATACAGACCCGATTGCAAAAGTAATTAGAAAACACCTTAGAAAAGACGGTATTCAAAAAGGGATTCCGGTTATCTTCTCAGATGAAAGTCCGATTGTAACACGTGAAGAGGTTAACAAAACAGTCGGTAAGGAAAATGCTCCGATCAGAAAGGCTAAAATGCCGCCATCTTCAAATGCTTTTGTTCCATCGGCTGCCGGGTTAATTGCAGCAAGTTATGTGATGAGAGAGTTTTTAAAAGATATCGAAATTAAAACGGTCAGATAAAAACGGCATTTTTGCCGTTTTTTTATTTTGTCTGAAACTTTTTTCCAGCTGCTCCGTAATAAGAAGTATCAAGTAAAAGGGGAGTGTAAAATGAGCAGGCAGGTTGTTGAACTGAAAAATGTAACAAAAAACATCCGCAGCAAGACGATCATTGATAACATTTCATTTGATGTTTACAGCGGAGAGGTTTTTGGCTTTCTCGGTCCAAACGGAGCTGGGAAGACAACTACAATCCGTATGATCGTAGGACTGATGAAGATGTCATCAGGAGATATTATCGTCAATGGTAAAAGTGTAAAGACAGATTTTGAAGGTGCTGTCAGTCAGGTTGGGGCAATCGTTGAAAACCCCGAAATGTATAAATTTATGACAGGATATAAAAACCTGATCCATTATTCAAGAATGTATAAAGGAATTTCAAAAGAAAAGATTGATGAAGTTGTAAAGCTTGTAGGCCTCGAGGGCAGGATTCATGAAAAAGTAAAAACTTATTCACTTGGAATGAGACAAAGGCTAGGCATTGCACAGAGTCTCCTTCATGATCCAAAGGTGTTAATTCTTGATGAACCAACAAATGGACTTGATCCGGCGGGAATTCGTGAAATTAGAGATTACATAAGAAGACTGGCCAGAGAAAGGGATATGGCAGTCATCGTATCAAGCCACCTGCTAGCTGAAATGGAAATGATGTGTGACCGAATAGGCATTATCCAAAATGGCAAGCTGAAGGACGTGCAGCTGATTGAGGATTTTGTTGGTGCGCAGGCACAAGTGTACAAAATTGAAGTTGGAAATCCTAAAGCAGTTATAGACAAAATGAGACAGGTCTTTACTTCCTGGGAAATTCAGATTGTAGGCGGCGACCTGCTGATCGATTGTAAGAAAGAAGATATTCCGGCAATTATCAAATGGTGTGTTGAACAAGAGGTGCCAGTATTTGGCGCAGCCGTTGCTGCAAAAACGCTTGAAGACAGATTCCTTGAAGTAACGTCTGATAAAAAGGGGGAGCCTGCTCATGTTTAACTTAGTCAGAAACGAATGGATGAAGTTATTTTCAAGACCGGCAACTTACGTCATGGTCGGGCTGATTGTACTTGCAGTGATCGGCTTCACGGCCATTACGATTTTTATTAATTCACTTGGAGAGGAATATAGTGGCAGCTGGCAGGAAGAACTTCAGACGCAGAACGCCCAGCTCGAGGAACAGGCGGCGAATGGAGAGCCAGGATTTATGATGCAGGATCCTGCTGAACAGATTGCAATCAATGAATACGCAATTGAAAATGAAATCGCACCGAATGATGGTGGAACTTTCTGGTCTTATCTAGAATCAAGTACTTTTCTGATTTCGCTGATCGGATTGTTTGCGATTATTGTCGCTTCCGGCATTGTAGCAGGTGAGTTTTCATGGGGAACAATCAAGCTTCTAATGATCAGACCGATTGCAAGGTGGAAGATTCTCTTATCAAAATTCATCACAGTCGGAGCATTTGGACTTTTTCTTGTAGCAATCACAGCAGTGCTTTCGATCATTCTAGGATTAATCATATTTGATGCAGGCTCATCCATCAGACTTGTTTTTGAAGACGGTCAGGTTGTTGAAAAAAGCATGGCTGCTTATATCGCCCGCGTATACCTGTTTAATTCGCTTGATGTTATTATGCTTACAACAATGGCGTTTATGATATCTGCTGTGTTCCGTAACAGTTCACTCGCGATTGGTATCAGCTTATTCCTGCTTTTTGTAGGCGGGACGGCAACAAGCTTTATTGCAATGTATTACGATTGGGCGAAATACAGTCTATTTGCTAATACAAACCTGTCACTATATGAAATGAACATGCCGCTTGTAGAAGGGATGACCATGCAATTCTCCATTATCATGATCCTGATCTACTTCACGATCTTTATGATACTTGCATTTACGATCTTTACAAAAAGGGATATTGCTTCGTAAGTTATTTGTTTTAAATTACACTGAAACGATAAAATAAGGCTGAGACATTTGTCTCAGCCTTATTTTAATTTATTATAAATCTGTTTTAGCGCCTGTTCAAACTTCCCTGTTTCTTTTGGTTCGTAATAAGTAGCCCGCTTAAGTGAGTCAGGAAGGTACTGCTGGGCAACCCAGCCTCCCGGGTAACTGTGAGGGTATTTATATTCAGTTCCTCTCCCAAGCTTTTCAGCACCTTTATAATGCGCATCTTTTAAATGATCAGGAACAGTACCGGATTTGCCTTTTCTAATATCAGCAAGTGCACTGTCTATCGCTGAAATCGCGGAATTTGACTTAGGTGACAGACAAAGTTCAATCACAGCATTTGCAAGCGGGATGCGGGCCTCCGGAAAACCGAGTCTCTCAGCAGATTCAATGGCTGCAAGTGTACGCTGACCAGCCTGCGGACTTGCAAGACCAATATCCTCATAGGCAATGACCAGTAGCCTTCGTGCGATTGTCGGCAGATCACCGGCTTCGATCAGCCTGCCGAGATAGTGCAGTGCGGCATTCGCATCACTTCCTCTGATCGATTTTTGAAATGCGCTCATGACATCATAATGCGCATCACCATCTTTATCGTGGGAAAAGTACTTTTTCTGCAGACATTCTTCTGCTGCTTCTAACGTGACGACGATTTTCCCTTCACTGTTTTCCTTTGTTGATAAAACTGCGAGCTCTAATGCGTTTAATGCGCTTCTGACATCACCGCCGCTGGCTGTAGCGAAGTGAGTGACCGCTTCATCAGACACTTCCACCTGCTTATCACCAAAGCCGCGCTGGTCAATGATCGCTCTATGAACAGCTGCCTTCATCTCTTCTTCATCCAGCGGTTTCAGTTCGAAAATCTGAACCCTGCTTCTGATCGCGGGATTGATTGCATGATAAGGGTTACTTGTCGTTGCACCTATCAGAATAACTGTTCCATTTTCTAAATGAGGAAGCAGAAAATCCTGTTTTGCTTTATCCAGGCGGTGAACCTCATCTAAAAGAAGAATTACTCTGCCGGACATTTTCCCTTCCTGCACAACCACTTCCATATCTTTTTTATTATTAGAAACAGCATTTAACATCCTGAAAGCATATTTCGTGCTTCCAGCAATAGCAGAAGCGATAGATGTTTTTCCGATCCCCGGTGGACCGTAAAGTATCATAGAAGATAGCTGATTAGCTGCGACCATCCTCCTGATAATTTTCCCTTCTCCTACTAAATGGGATTGACCAATAATCTCATCTATTTCAGCCGGGCGCATTCTGAATGCGAGTGGTTTGACAGCCATAAAATCCCCTCCGTTTCTCTAACAGCATCATACCCATATAATCAGCACAAATGCCAATTCTAAAGGTTATATGCTATAATGGCAAAAGCAAATAGTCGCAAAGGTGGATGACACATGAAAGTCTCAACGAAAGGCCGTTACGGTCTGACAATCATGATTGAATTGGCAAAAAATTATGGTGAAGGTCCAATTTCACTTAAATCAATCGCAACAACCCATAACTTATCAGAACATTATCTTGAGCAGCTGATCGCACCGCTGCGTAACTCAGGTTTTGTCAAGAGTGTCAGAGGTGCATATGGCGGATATATTCTTGCAGATGAGCCTTCAAATATTACTGCGGGTGACATTATCAGAACACTTGAAGGACCAATCAGTCCTGTAGAAGGTCTTGAAAATGAAGCGCCTCCCCAAAGAGAACTGTGGATCAGAATCAGAGATGCAGTCAGAGACGTTCTTGATCATACAACAATAGAAGATTTGGCTAATCATACAGAAGAAGGCGAATCAGACGCCTACATGTTCTATATTTAACAGGAGGGTTTTGGTTTGAACAGAATTTATGCAGATCATGCTGCAACAACCCCGATGCTTCCTGAAGTGACAGCAGTGATGGTGGATGTAATGGAGAAGACTTACGGAAATCCATCAAGTATTCACCAGACAGGAAGAGCAGCAAGAAAAATACTGGATGACGCGAGAACGCTAATTGCTTCGAAGCTTGGCGTTCATTTTAATGAAATTCATTTCACAAGCGGGGGAACGGAAGCGGATAACCTGGCGATTTTCGGAACGGTTGATGCAATGCAGCCTAAGGGAAAGCATATTATTACGACTGAGGTTGAACATCATGCTGTTTTACATCCGTGTCAGGAGCTTGAAAAACGCGGGTTTGAAGTTACTTATCTGAAAGTGGATGAAAATGGAAGGATCAGTATGGATGAGTTCGCTTCAGCGCTTCGTGAAGATACAATATTAGTCACAGTCATGTATGGCAACAATGAAGTTGGCACACTTCAGCCAATCAGAGAAATTGGAGCGCTGTTAAAAGATCACCAGGCGATCTTCCATACAGATGCTGTTCAGGCATTTGGACTGTCTGACATTCAGGTGAGCGAAGAGGGCATTGATCTTTTATCTGTTTCCTCTCACAAAATCAATGGTCCTAAGGGAGCAGGGTTTTTATATATTAAAAATGGTACACCGCATCATGCAACAGTATTTGGTGGAGAGCAGGAGCGTAAAAAGAGAGCGGGTACTGAAAATCTCGCGGCAATTGCCGGTCTTGCAGAAGCAGTGGAATACGCTTTTGACAATAAAGAAGAAAAGACTGCTAAACTTGTTGAGATTAAAGAAATGCTGCTTGATGAATTGAAAAAATCAGGCGTTCAGTTCAATGTAAACGGTTCTCTTGAACATTCACTTCCACACGTGGTAAACTTGAGCATTCCGGGAACCGAAATAGAATCGCTGCTGATCAATCTTGATCTGGCAGGAATCGCCGCTTCAAGCGGATCAGCTTGTACAGCAGGGTCAGTTGAACCGTCACACGTACTGGCTGCAATGTATGGTCCGGAAAGTGAAAAATTGTATAATTCAGTGCGCTTCAGCTTTGGTACTAACAACACAGTTGAAGACGCAATCTATATAGCACAAAGTCTTAAGAAAATCACAGATCGCTTTTAGCATCTGAAAAGTAAAGGTGATTCAAATGACAAAAACACCCGCTGAAACGAGAGTCGTAGTCGGGATGTCCGGGGGCGTGGATTCATCTGTTGCTGCTTACCTTTTAAAGCAGCAGGGATATGACGTAATCGGTATTTTTATGAAAAACTGGGATGATACAGATGAGTTTGGTGTATGTACAGCGACTGAGGATTACAATGATGTAATCCGTGTATGTAACCAGATCGGTATTCCCTATTACGCGGTAAACTTTGAAAAACAGTATTGGGATAAAGTGTTCACTTATTTCCTTGAAGAATACAAAGCCGGCAGAACACCGAACCCTGACGTGATGTGTAATAAAGAAATCAAATTTAAAGCATTTCTTGATCATGCCATGAAGCTTGGTGCTGATTATCTTGCAACCGGGCACTATGCACGCGTTGACCGCTTAGGGGATGAAGTGAAAATGCTCCGCGGCCTGGATCAGAATAAAGATCAGACTTATTTTCTGAACCAGCTGTCACAGGAACAGCTTTCAAAAGTGATGTTCCCGATCGGTGACATCGATAAAAAAGAAGTAAGAAAGATTGCTGCTGAAGCAGGGCTTGCAACGGCTGCGAAAAAAGATAGCACAGGTATCTGCTTTATCGGTGAAAGAAACTTTAAAGAATTTTTAGGCCAGTATCTCCCTGCCCAGCCTGGTGATATGGTGACAATGGACGGAGAAAAAGTCGGCAGTCATGACGGATTAATGTATTATACAATCGGTCAGAGACACGGGCTTGGTATCGGCGGATCAGGCGAGCCGTGGTTTGTGCTTGGGAAGAACCTTGAAACGAACCAGCTCTATGTCGGTCAGGGCTTTGACCATGAAGCACTTTATTCAGATTCTATGACTGCAGTGGATATGGGCTTCACTTCCACAGTAGCACCAGAGAAATCCTTCCATTGTACTGCGAAATTCCGTTACCGACAGCCGGATCAGGGCGTAACAGTTCATATGCAGGAAGATGGCACAGCAGAAATTGTTTTTGATGAGCCGGTTCGCGCAGTCACACCAGGACAGGCAGTCGTTTTATACAACGGCGACGAATGTCTTGGCGGCGGCACAATCGATAAAATCTTCAAAAGCTCAAAACAGTTGATGTATGTAGGTTAATAAGTTGACAAATTGATTGGTAAAAACCATATGTTTGTCTGCACAGCTGATGATTGAAGCGGAAGGGGGCGACTCCTGCGGAAAAACGATCGTGAAAGATCCCGGAAGGCAGTGGTTTTCTGCCTGGCCTGAGCGTTCGTCCGCGGAAAGCGTCCCCCTGAAGCGGAAATCACAAGCCAGTTTTATCAAAATAAATAAAATAAAATGACCTTTTGTGAAATGCCTTCACATCAGGTCATTTTTTGTGCCTTGTGATATACTTAGCCCAAATCAATACGAAGGAGAACGTGATGAAATCTTTAAATGAACAGGCAATTGAACTCATCCAAAAAGGTGAACTTGAAGAAGCACTGAAGAAACTAAACGAACAAATCGAAAAAAGTCCGGAAGACCCGGCAGCCTATATTAATTTCGGTAATGTTCTTGCAAGATTCAATGAAGTGGAAAAAGCTGAGCGCTTTTATCAAAAAGCGATTACACTCGATGAAAAAGCAGGTGCTGCTTATTATGCACTCGCTAACCTGTACTACACTGAAGAGAGATTTAATGAAGCGGCAGTACTGTATGAAAAAGCAATCAATGCAGGTCTTGAAGACCACGACGCTTATTTTATGCTCGGAATGTCAATGATGAATAATGAACAGACAAAGCTGGCAGTACCTTATCTTCAAAGAGCAGCAGAGCTCTCTCCGGAAGACGCAGAAGTTCATTTCCAGTATGGACTTTCACTTGCAAAGCTAGAGCACGGGAAAGAAGCTGTAAGTCAGCTGAAACGAGCGGTGGAACTCGACCCAGAACACGCTGATGCCCTTTACAATCTTGGTGTTGCATATGCAGGCTTTGAAGAAAATGCTGAAGCAGCACTTGATTGTTTTGAAAAGGCAATCGAAGCACAGCCGGATCATTATCTTGCTTTAAACGGAAGGAAAATCATACAGCAGTCAATCGGTAACGAATAGGAGGAACTTTTCATGAGAGGTCAGCAGCCGGATCTGTTTACTGAAGAAGAATTATATGTAAAAGGAACGCTGATCGTTTCTATTTTTTATAATGAAGATAACATGTATTCAGTAGTAAGGATCCGTGTATCTGACACGAATATTGCGAATGCTGAGAAGGAAATGGTCGTCACAGGCCATTTCCCTTCCATGCAGGAAGAAGATACATATGTATTTTTCGGTAAAGTGAAGGAACATCCGCGATTTGGTCCGCAATTTATTACAGAGCGTTTTAAAAAGGAATTACCTCAGACGAAGCAGGGCATTATTCATTATCTGTCCAGCGATCTTTTCAATGGAATCGGCAGAAAAACGGCAGAGAAAATTGTTGATACGCTGGGTGAAAATGCGATCTCTAAAATTATGGAAAATGAAGCTGTGCTATTTGAGGTGCCAAAACTTTCTGAAGAGAAGGCTCACCACATTCATGAAGTGCTGATTGAACACCAAGGCCTTGAACGGATCATGGTGCTGTTAAATGACTGGGGATTCGGTCCTCAGCTCTCCATGAAAATTTATCAGTTTTATCAGGAAAAAACGGTTGAAGTCATAGAAGAAAACCCTTATCAGCTTGTGAATGATATTGAAGGGGTCGGCTTTGGTAAAGCGGATGAACTCGGCAGACAGCTCGGACTTTCCGGAAACCATCCTGACAGAATTAAAGCTGCATGTCTATATACCATCACCCAGCTGTCAATGCATGAAGGACACGTATATGCCGACTCCAAACAGCTGCTGATCAGAGTGAAGGAACTGCTTGAAAAGCACCAGCCTGAAAAAGTGGATTACAGTGATATTTCAAAGAGCCTTGTTGAACTGCATGAAGAAGGAAAGATCGTTGGCGAGAATAAAAAAGTTTATTTACCATCTCTTTATTATTCCGAGGTAGGCATTGCGTCCAGTATTGAAAGCCTCACAGCTAATACGGAAGTGCATGATCAGTTTCCAGAAGCGGAATTCCTGCTCGCGCTCGGCGATCTTGAGGAGCGGATAGGCGTCACATATGCACCTTCTCAAAAAGAAGCCATTCAGACAGCCCTGTCTTCACCGATCATGATTTTAACCGGGGGACCGGGTACAGGGAAGACGACGGTCATTAAAGGAATAGTCGAACTTTATGCTGAACTCCACGGGCTTTCGCTCGATCCGGATAACTATTCAAAAGACGAACCGTTCCCAATCGTACTTGCCGCTCCTACAGGAAGAGCGGCAAAAAGGATGACTGAATCTACAGGATTAAAAGCCATGACGATCCACCGTTTACTTGGATTTAACGGGCAGGAGGATATGGACGAAGAGGATGACGACAGAATGGTTGCCGGGCGTCTATTGATCATAGATGAAATGTCGATGGTTGATACATGGCTTGCGAATAAGCTTTTGCAGGCAGTACCGGAATCGATGCAGGTCATCCTGGTAGGCGATCAGGATCAGCTGCCATCAGTCGGTCCTGGTCAGGTGCTGCAGGATCTCCTCGATGCTAAAAAAGTACCGGCAGTAGAGCTGACTGACATTTACCGTCAGGAAGAAGGGTCATCGATTATTGAGCTCGCCCACCATATGAAGAAGGGAGAAGTACCTGCAACGATCAGGCAGCCTTATCCTGACCGTTCATTTATCCCCTGCAGAGCCAATCAGATGGATGAAGTGGTCGGGAAGATCGTAAAAAACGCAATGACTAAAGGCTATACGGCAAAGGATATTCAGGTGCTCGCTCCAATGTACAGGGGCCCTGCAGGAATTGATAAACTGAATTCGCTCCTGCAGCAGCTAATGAACCCGAATGATGACGGGTCGAGAAAAGAGCTAAAGTGGGGAGACATTGTCTACCGGATTGGCGATAAAGTCCTTCAGCTCGTCAATCAGCCGGAAAGTAATGTGTTTAATGGTGATATGGGTGAAGTGATTTCCATCTTTTACGCAAAAGAAAACACTGAAAAACAGGATATGATTTTGGTTTCTTTTGATGGTGTCGAGGTTACCTATACAAGACAGGATCTCAACCAGATCACCCATGCATTCTGCTGTTCAATTCACAAATCTCAGGGAAGCGAATTCCCGATTGTCGTGCTGCCTGTTGTGAAAAGTTATTCAAGAATGCTGAGAAGAAACCTTCTGTATACAGCGATCACAAGAAGCAGCAAGTTTCTCATTATGTGCGGGGAAGAAGAAGCTTTCAAATATGGTGTTGAAAGAAAAGATGACCTGACGCGTCTGACTTCGCTGAAAGAAAGACTTGCCGGTGAAGAGGTGACTGTCTCAGAGGATGCTGATCCATTTGAAGGAGGAGCAGATCCAATGATTGGGATGGATGGGGTCACGCCTTACGATTTCCTTGAAACTTCTTAAGGATAAATTGACAAACGGTGATCATCTTTCATATAATTTCAGATAGAATAATGAATCTCGAAGAAGGAACAAGTAAGCAGACAGGCTCATTTAAAGAGAGAATTCCCCCAGAGC
The DNA here is from genome assembly GCA_000818095.1 of Jeotgalibacillus malaysiensis. Taxonomy (NCBI): domain Bacteria; kingdom Bacillati; phylum Bacillota; class Bacilli; order Caryophanales; family Caryophanaceae; genus Jeotgalibacillus; species Jeotgalibacillus malaysiensis. The sequence goes on along the minus strand of CP009416.1, from coordinate 2,100,407 downwards.
TGAAAGGAATTCACTGAAGCATCTGCCGAAAGCTGGTCCGGAGTGCAGTTAAAAGCTGCCGTCTGCTGCGTTAAAGCGACTTTAGAGTGATGGGTTGTCAATCCATAACCAGGGTGGTACCGCGAGTATAGTCTCGTCCCTGTGTAGGATTGAGGACCCTTTTCTGTTTTTTAGAGACGTTTCGGGAGATCAAAGGAGGAAGTAACAATGGAAAAATGGACAGGTGCTCAACTCAGACAAATGTATTTAGATTTCTTTAAAGAAAAAAATCATGATGTGGAACCAAGTGCTTCACTTGTTCCTCATGAGGATCCTTCACTTTTATGGATCAACAGCGGAGTTGCTACACTGAAAAAGTATTTTGACGGCCGTGTGATCCCTGCAAATCCGAGAATCGTGAATGCACAGAAGTCAATCAGAACGAACGATATTGAAAACGTCGGAAAAACAGCAAGACACCACACATTTTTCGAAATGCTCGGGAACTTCTCGATCGGTGAATATTTCAAAGAAGAAGCGATTGAATGGGCGTGGGAATTCCTCACTTCAGAAAAGTGGGTAGGATTTGACCCTGAAAAGCTGTCGGTCACGATTCACCCAGAAGATGATGAGGCATATGATATCTGGAACAAAAAAGTAGGTGTACCTGAGGAGAGAATTATTCGTCTTGAAGGTAACTTCTGGGATATCGGAGAAGGTCCAAGTGGTCCGAACTCAGAAATTTTCTATGACCGCGGTGAAGAGTACGGTAATGACCCGACAGATCCTGAGCTGTATGCAGGAGGGGAAAATGAGCGTTATCTTGAGATCTGGAACCTTGTGTTCTCTCAGTTTAACCATAATGCTGATGACACGTACACGCCGCTTCCGAAAAAGAACATCGATACAGGTATGGGTCTTGAAAGAATGGCTTGTGTTGTACAGGATGTACCGACAAACTTTGAAACAGACCTATTCATGCCGATCATTGAAGCAACAGAGCTCGTTGCAAAGAGAAGATATGGACAAAACACGGAAGAAGATACTGCGTTCAAAGTCATTGCAGACCATATCAGAACAGTTGCATTTGCAGTAGGTGATGGTGCACTGCCTTCAAATGAAGGAAGAGGATATGTACTGAGACGTCTGCTGAGAAGAGCAGTACGATATGCAAAACAGATCGGCATTAACCGTCCGTTTATGTTTGAACTCGTTCCGGTTGTGGCTGATATTATGATTGATTTCTATCCGGAAGTGAAAGACAAGCAGGACTTTATCCAGAAAGTCATCAAAACTGAAGAAGAACGCTTCCACGAGACATTAAATGAAGGTCTGGCAATTCTAACAGAGCTGATGAAAAAAGCGCAGGGAGACGGATCGAAGGAAATTAGCGGTAAAGATGTTTTCAGATTGTATGACACGTTTGGATTCCCTGTTGAGCTGACAGAGGAATATGCTGAAGAAAACGGTCTGGCAATTGATCAGCAGGGCTTTGAGCAGGAGATGGAAGCTCAAAGATCACGTGCTAGAGCAGCCCGCCAGGAAAGTGGATCGATGCAGGTTCAGGGTGGTGTATTAGGCGATATCCACACGAAAAGTGAATTTGTAGGTTATGACAGACTTGAGCATTTAACAACAATTGAAGATTTAGTTGTCAACGGTGAATTTTCAGACCTGGCTGAGGAAGGAACTGAAATTCAGTTCGTCCTTGCTGAAACACCATTTTATGCAGAAAGCGGCGGTCAGATAGGCGACAAAGGAACTGTTACACACGAAAGCTGCGTCATTGAGGTACAGGATGTTAAAAAAGCACCTAATGGACAAAATCTGCATACAGGTGTTGTAAAGAATGGCACAGTGAAAAAAGGTGACAGTGTTAAAGCGAGTGTCAGTGATTCAACTAGAAACAGAATCACTAAAAACCATACAGCCACTCATCTTCTTCACCAGGCGCTGAAAGATGTGCTTGGTGATCATGTCAATCAGGCAGGATCACTCGTTGAACCGGACCGCCTGCGCTTTGACTTTTCTCACTTTGGACAGGTGACAAAAGAAGAGCTCAGTAAAGTTGAAGAGATTGTAAATGAAAAAATCTGGACAAGCTATTCAGTAGGCACAGCAATAAAATCGATTGATGAAGCAAAAGCAATGGGTGCGATGGCGCTGTTTGGAGAGAAATATGGATCTGAGGTTCGCGTCGTATCAATCGGTGATTACAGTCTTGAATTATGCGGAGGCTGCCACGTTGGCAATACTGCTGAGATCGGACTGTTCAGAATTGCATCTGAAGCTGGTATCGGAGCCGGCACAAGAAGAATTGAAGCTGTGACCGGAGAATCTGCTTACCGCTTAATGAACGAGCAAATCGATATTTTAAACCGTTCAGCCGGGTTGTTAAAATCAAACCCTAAAGACCTTGAAACACGTATTGAGGGTCTTCAGGCTGATCTAAAGTCTATTCAGAGAGAAAACGAATCACTGCATGCAAAACTGTCTAATATTGAAGCGAAAAATATTATGGATCGTGTTCAGTCAGTAGGTGGTGTAAGCGTACTTGCTGAAAAGGTTCAGGCGTCTGATATGAATACGCTCAGATCGATGGCTGATGATGTGAAAAATAAAATCGGCTCAGGCGTACTTGTGTTAATTGCAGTAAATGATGATAAAGTGCAAATGATTGCAGGTGTAACGAAAGATCTGATTGATCAGGGTTATCATGCAGGTAAGCTGATTAAAGAAATCGCTGCAATCTGCGGCGGAGGAGGAGGAGGCCGTCCTGATATGGCTCAGGCCGGAGGAAAAGATCCTTCCCGCGTAGAAGAAGCGCTGCAATTTGTACCTGAATGGGTGAAATCAATTTGATTCTTACCCCAACTGGTGTACAATAGCAATAGTTGGATAATAGGAATGTGATTCCGTAGTGAGGTGTTGTTGATGAGCTCATTTGATAAAACGATGCGGTTTGACTTTGGAGATGATTCAGCTGATCAGGAAGTGAAGCGGGTTCTGAATCAGGTGTTTGAGGCTCTGGAAGAAAAAGGCTACAATCCGATTAATCAAATAGTAGGGTATCTTCTATCCGGTGACCCTGCCTATATTCCGCGTCATCAGGATGCAAGGAATGTTATCCGCAAATTAGAACGGGATGAAATTATTGAGGAATTGGTGAAGTTCTATCTTCAGCAGCATAAAGAGGGCTAAACATGAGAACAATGGGACTTGATGTAGGCTCCAAAACAGTTGGAGTAGCCATCAGTGATGCCCTCGGCTGGACAGCCCAGGGGATTGAAACAGTAAAAATTGATGAAGCTGCGGGTCTTTTCGGCTTCAAGCGGATTCAGGAACTGGTAAAAGAACATGAGGTAACTAAAATCGTGATCGGTCTGCCAAAGAACATGAATAACTCTCTTGGTCCACGCGCTGAAGCCAGCCAGAGGTATGCGGATATGCTCAGCAGGCGTGTGGATGCTGAAATCGTTTTTTGGGACGAGCGGCTGAGCACAATGGCTGCAGAGCGCGTTCTGCTCGAAGCGGATGTCAGCAGAGGCAAAAGAAAAAAAGTAATTGATAAAATGGCTGCAGTGATGATCCTTCAGGGTTATCTCGACAGCAATACTAGATGAGGTGACTGAAATGGAACATGGAGAAAAGCAGATTACAGTAATTGATGAACAGGGAAATGAAGTATTATGTGAGGTTTTATTCACATTTGATTCTGACCAGTTCCAAAAATCATATGTTTTATACTATCCTGTAGGGGATACGGACGAAGAAGAGATTGAAATTCATGCATCTTCTTTTGAACCAAATGACGAAAATTCAGAAGGCGAATTAAAGCCTGTTGAATCAGAAGAAGAGTGGGATCTGATTGAGGAAATGCTTAATACATTCCTTGATGAAGAAGAAAGCGAATAAAGTGACAAAGCGGGGGCAGCTATTTGCCCCCGCTTCTTTTTATTGTATAATGAGACCATTGAGGAAAATGCGCAATAGTTTTTGGAGGGAAATTGATTGAGTGAAAAATCAAGTTTAATAGATCAGTGGAAGCTGAATTTACAGGAAAGAAAAAAGGAAGCGAAACAGGTCAGGAAAATTGTATTTATTCTGTTAATTGTCTTTGTATTTCTGACAGCTGGTGCAGTATTAGGGGCATATTCATATATCAGCTCAGCGCTTGAGCCGGTAGATGAAACGGATGAAAATGCGGTAGCTGTTGAAATTCCAATCGGTTCATCTGTAGATGGAATTACTCAGACGCTTGAAGATAACGGTATTATTAAAAACGCTCAGGTATACAAATATTACCTGAAATTTAATAACGAAACAGATTTTCAGGCTGGTACTTACAATATGACTCCTGCAATGACGCTCAGTGAAATCACGGAAAGTCTGAAGACAGGAAAGATCTACAATGAACCGCTATTTAACGTAACCATTCCTGAAGGCCTCGTACTTGAGGAAATTGCTGACATCATCGCTGAAAATACCGATTATACGCAGGAAGAATTTATGGAAACCGTTACGGATGAAACATTTATCAACTCTCTGATGGAAAAGTATCCATCATTAATTACTGAAGAAGTAAAGAGTGAGAACATTAAACGTTCTTTAGAAGGTTACCTTTTCCCTGCGACCTATCCGTTTTACGAAGAAAACCCTTCACTTGAATCTATCATTACGCAAATGGTAGAAGCGATGAATAATAATGTAGCGCCTTATATCGATCTGCTGCCTGCATTTGCAGAAGGTGATTACACAGGAGCGGAAGCAGAAGAGGGCAAAGTAATGAGTGTTCATGATCTGCTTACAATGGCGTCATTACTTGAAGAGGAAGCCACAGCTACAACTGATAGAGCGATGATCGCCGGCATTTTTTATAATCGTCTAGAAAGTGAAATGCCGCTTCAGACAGACCCGACCGTCCTTTATGCAAAAGGCGAGTGGCAGGACAGAGTATTGTTTGAAGACCTAGAAATTGATGATCCATATAACACGTATCAGGTTCAGGGATTACCACCAGGGCCGATTGCTGCACCAGGCGCAACGTCACTTGAAGCAGCGGTTTCACCGGAACGCTCGGATTACCTGTATTTCCTGACGTCAGCAGAAGACGGGGCAATGTATTATTCCGAGACGCTTGAAGAGCATGAACGAAAAGCAGAAGAATTTATTTACAGTGTGAATGATGAAGAATAATAGAAAGGCAGAAGGAAAGAACATTCACTTTCCTTCTGTTTTTATGTTAGAATAGAAAAAGTATTTTAGCGTTTATCACTACTTTCCTGGTTTCGGTCTAATGGAAAAGTATGTGAACGCTCTTTTTTATGGAACCTGAGATCAGAAAAGGTGAGAAGCATTGGATAAAGTCCAACAGTATATTGAACAGTTTTTTCCACCCCGTTCAGCTATAGCAGAAGAATTGACCAGGTTTGCTGACGAAAATGCTGTACCGATTATGGAGCCGCCTGGTATTGAAACACTGCTTCAGCTGCTGCGCATACAACAGCCTGGCAGAATACTTGAAATTGGTACAGCCATCGGTTATTCTGCAATTCGGATCGCTGAAGCATGCCCTGATGTTGAGATCGTATCGATTGAAAGAGATGCATTCAGAGCACAAATGGCGAAAAAGTTTCTAAAGCAGTCAGGCTTTGAAGAGAGGGTCACTTTATTAGAAGGTGATGCACTTGAACTTGCTGAAGCTGTTGCTGAATTTGGAAAGTTCGATGCGGTTTTTATAGATGCAGCGAAAAGTCAGAATATCAGGTTTTTTGAATTGTATGAACCATACTTTTCAGAAGATGTGTGTGTATACACAGATAATGTCCTTTTCAAGGGACTGGTAGCTGAGCAAAATGGGACTGAGAGCAGGAATGTCAGACAAATGCTCAGGAAACTGGATCGTTTTAACCAATGGATCGCTGGTCATGAAGGGTATCACACAGTGATATTACCCGTTGGCGATGGTTTGTCGATCAGTAAGAGAAAGAAAGTATAAAAGCAATACAGACGCTGCAAGAGATCCGCTTTATTTTTAAGCGAATAAGCCGCTGCGTCCACTCGGTAGGTAAGAGAAAGGAGCTAACGGCAGAATGAATAATAAACCCGTTATTATTGGTGTAACTGGAGGTTCAGGTTCAGGAAAAACCTCGGTAACCAAAGCGATTTATGATGTATTTCAGGATCAGTCAATCGCAATTATTGAACAGGACTACTATTATAAAGACCAGAGCAACATCCCGTATGAAGAGCGTCTGAAAACGAACTATGATCACCCGCTGGCATTTGATAATAACCTGCTGATTGAACACATCAGTCAGCTGCTTGATCGAAAAGCGATTGAAAAACCTGTGTATGACTACACGGTGCACACAAGGTCTGAAAAAACAATTCCGGTTGAACCAAAAGATGTAATCATTGTAGAAGGAATACTTGTCCTTGAGGATGAGCGTCTTCGTAATCTGATGGATATTAAGCTATATGTAGATACTGACTCAGATCTTCGCATTATCAGAAGAATGCTGCGCGATATAAATGAACGCGGACGTACAATCGATTCAGTTGTTGATCAATATATTAATGTCGTACGTCCGATGCACAACCAGTTTATAGAACCAACAAAGCGATATGCAGATATTATCATTCCTGAAGGTGGACAAAATCACGTTGCAATTGACCTGATGGTAACGAAAATTCAAACAATTCTTGAACAAAAGTCTATTGTGTAATATGATAGCAAAGGCTGAGAGGATAATTTATCCTCTTTTTAGCATACTTCATAAAAGGGGTTTCAATCACATAGCATGAATTAGCTCATGCATTTTTTAAAGGAGTGAAGGGATTTGGCAAACGAAAAAGTATTTCCAATGACAGAAGAAGGCAAGCAGAAGCTTGAACAGGAGCTTGAGCAGCTGAAATCTGTAAAGAGAAAAGAAGTAGTAGAGAGAATTAAAATTGCACGCAGCTTCGGTGACCTGTCTGAGAACTCAGAATATGATTCAGCTAAAGAAGAGCAGGCATTTGTAGAAGGGCGTATTTCAACACTAGAATCAATGATCCGCAATGCAAAAATCATTGAAGATGATCAGACTTTAGACGGGGTTGTCTCACTAGGTAAAACAGTTACTTTTGTGGAACTCCCTGATGGAGATGAAGAATCTTATACAATCGTCGGCAGCGCAGAGGCGGATCCTTTTGAAGGCAAAATCTCAAATGATTCACCAATCGCAAAAAGCCTGATCGGCAAAGTGGTTGGAGACGAAGTAAAGGTTCAGACACCTGGCGGAGATATGGACGTCAGAATTACTTCTATTAACTAAAGACCGAAACATTCCGGGACTTCCCCTGGAATGTTTTTTATTAAGTGAAACTTTCATCTTGTTTCTCCGTCAAATACTATACAGTCCGGATGTCCTGTTTTAAGATAAGGAAAAGCGGCTCTTGTAACAGATGTAGACCTTCATGATATGCTGGTTTAGATTCCTTTCATGAGGGAAGAGTTGAACGAGGAGTGATACGATGAATAGTTCAAGATCAGATATTCAAAGTAAAAAACGGAAACAAAACATATTTTTGAATTCATCCATAGCGGTTGTATTTGTTCTGATTGCAGGAGTTTCAGCATTTATTTTCTTTGGAGATAATGAAAACCAGGCTGCAGAAACAGAAGAAAAAACAATTGCTGAGCAGGTTCAGGAAAATGCAGGAGCTCAGGATGAGAACAGCAACGACTCAAATGAACTGACTGCAAGTGAAATAGATTCTGATGATAACGAAGAATCCGCTGAGTCGGTTGCGGCCAATGAGGAAGAGGAAGAAGCTGCTGCTAAGAAGGAAAAAGAAGCAGCTGAAAAGAAAGAGCAAGAAGCAAAAAAGAAAGAACAAGAAGCCAAGAAGAAAGAAAATGAGAAAAAAGAAGATGCTGATACAAATGAAGATCAGACAAGACCGGAAGATGGAGAGTTCAAGCCGATTGGAACTGAGCAAACAGGTGAACACGTATCTTCATACGAAACAGGCAGTGTAGACTGGAATGAAAAATTAAAGGCTGCTGCTTATGCAACCGGTCTGGATGTTAATACAATGACGGTCTGGTGGATGGGAAATGACGGTGGTCCGCAAAATGCCAAAGCGGAGGTAGCTTCCCCGGGTGCTGGCGGTCCTGAATACCGCGTTCATATGGAATGGGTAGACAAAAAAGGGTGGAAACCGGTTAAAGTAGTAGAATTGCAATAAAATAAAAAAGTGCTGCGATCAAAGCAGCACTTTTTTTCATGACTTGAAATGGACACTCGCTGTATAATAAGGCTTGCCTTCCGGTGTAAATACAGTCTGATGACTGACAGCATGAACCCGAAGCATAAGTGCCTGATTATTATCAATCTGTTTTTGTATCTTATTTTCGAGTTCCTGAAGCGAGCCGGCATCAAAAAATTCTATTTTATCCTTAATTAAATCCAGTTCAAAACCCATCTTAATCCTCCAGTTTTTCAACCATTATATCACGCCTTCGTTGATCTTTTATAGTCACTGTGGTAAGTTCAAATCAGTTTTGAGATTGAATAGAGAAAGCAGGGGTTATAATGAAAATTGGTATTATCGGTGCAATGGAAGAAGAAGTGGAATCACTTCGTTCAAGTATGGAAAACATCGAGACTGAAACAATTGCAAACAGCGAATTTACTTCCGGGCTTTTAAAGCAAAAAGAGGTTGTGCTGGTTAAAAGCGGTATTGGGAAAGTAAATGCTGCAATGACTACAACGATCCTGATGGAACGCTATCAGCCTGATGTGATAATAAATACGGGATCAGCAGGCGGCTTTGATCCTGCGTTAGATGTTGGGGATGTCGTCATTTCAGATGATGTTCGTCATCATGACGTTGATGTAACTGCTTTTAATTATGAATACGGTCAGGTTCCGGGTATGCCGGCATCTTTTAAAGCAGATGAAAAGCTTAGGGAGACAGCATTAAAGTGTGCTGAAGACATTCAGGACATTAAATCTGTATCAGGATTAATTGCAACAGGCGATTCATTTATGAACGACCCTAAACGTGTTGAAGCGCTGCAGGGAAGATTTGATCAGCTGCAGGCGCTTGAAATGGAGGCTGCTGCAATTGCGCAGGTGGCACACCAGTATGACACACCATTTGTCATCATCCGTTCACTATCAGATATTGCAGGAAAAGAGTCCCATGTTTCATTTGATCAATACTTAAAAACAGCTGCAATCAATTCAGCAAATCTGATCATGAAAATAACTGAGGAACTTTAAGTCTCCTCGTCAAAGTGATGGAACAGCTTCATCAGTGCTCTTTTTTCAATCCGTGAAACGTAGCTTCTTGAGATGCCGAGTTCTCTGGCAATCTCACGCTGCGTTTTTTCTTCTTTCCCATCCATGACAAACCTTGCACTGATCACTTCTCTTTCACGCTCATCAAGCTTCGTTACAAAACGTCTGATTTTTTCACCATTCATCTTCTGAGCAATCACCTCATCGAGTGCTTCTTCTTCGCTTTGAAGAACATCAATCAGACTGATGGCATTTCCATCTTTATCTTCCTCGATCGGATCGTGAAACGAAATATCTTTTTTGGTTTTCTTTAAAGAGCGTAAAAACATCAGCACTTCGTTTTCAATACATCTTGCGGCATAAGTGGCAAGCTTCGTTCCTTTATCATAGGAATAGCTGTCAATGGCCTTGATCAAGCCAATTGTTCCGATAGAGATTAAATCCTCTGTTGTTTCCCCGGTGTTTTCGAATTTCTTAACAATATGTGCAACCAGCCTCAGGTTATGTTCGATTAACAATCTTTTAGCGTCGTCACTCCCGCTTTGAAGCGCGAGAATGGCTTTCTTTTCCTCCTCCTTATTCAAAGGTTCCGGAAAAGCATTCTGCTTAAAATAGCCCGTTAAAGCAGGAAGGTCTACCAATGCTGCTAATAATAAAAAAATTGACAAGCTTTCTCCTCCTTTCACCGGTTATTACACCGTATGAAAAAATACAGAAAACTTGCCAGCCCCATTAATTCATCTTATATTCTGTTAGCGTTTTACTAATTTTACCTGTGCCGTGACAGGACATACATTTCCTTGAAATGACACGGATTTTTTCACAGAGCCGGTCCCATGACAGCCTGGACAGATCACAGTTAACTTCATGATAAGTCCTCCTGTTCCTTTTGATCAGGACGCTTTAGTCTATTTTACCTTTACCCGGGTGATTTAAGCTGCTGTGAAAACTTATTTTTCTTTCTTTAAAATTTCGGTTTCAAGTAATTGAAGGAAATCCTCCGACAATTCTTTTTCTTTTGCTGCTTCATATGCCATGATCAATGCTTCAAGTGATAGCTTATCCATCATTGTACCCCTTTCAATGTTCCATATTAAAAAGGTATCAGAGGAACAGTGAAAGAACAAGTGTTCTATTATCCACAGGTAGTAGTGTATAACCTGTGTAAAAGTTGTGAATAAAGGTTACATACATAATAATATCAGCTCTTAACTTGTATATATCTTTATCCACAGAAAAAAGAGGGCACGATATTTGTCGAACGAATCTTGTGGTAAGGTGAATGAAAGAATCATTTTGAACAAACCTGTCAGATGATGTATGATATAGTTTTGAAGTGAAGAGGTGGAGAACAATGATAAAACTATTTTTGCCAAATGAATACGTCGATAGCGTATTTGAAATAACACCTGCTAAATTAAAAAAGCAGGGAATAAAAGCCATTATCACAGACCTAGATAACACATTAGTGGAGTGGGATCGGAAAAATGCTACACCAAAGCTGATAGAGTGGCTTGAAGGGATGCAAAAGGAAGGAATTCTTGTCACGATTGTATCTAATAATAACCAGCTGAGAGTAGGTGCTTTTTCAGATCCGATCGGGGTACCGTTTATTTATCATGCTAGAAAACCGATGGGCCGTGCCTTCAGAAGAGCAATTAGAGATATGAATGTAAGAAAAGATGAAACGGTTGTAATTGGAGATCAACTGATGACAGACGTTCTCGGTGGGAATTTGAATAAACTTTATACCATCCTTGTCGTACCGGTAGCAAAAACGGATGGTTTCTTTACAAAGTTTAATCGAATCATTGAAAAAAGGCTCCTGAATTTCTTTAAGAGAAAAAACATGATCCAGTGGGAGGATAAAAAGTGAACGAAGAAAAATTAACGTGTATTGGATGCGGAGTTGAGATCCAGACAGCTGATAAAGAAGGTCTCGGTTATGCTCCACCGTCAAGTCTTGAAAGAGATCAGATTGTCTGCCAGCGCTGCTTTAAGCTGAAGCATTATAATGAGGTGCAGGATGTAGCACTGACAGATGACGACTTTTTAAAAATCCTGAACGGTCTTGGGCAGGCAGATGCGCTGATTGTTAAGGTTGTTGATATATCAGATTTTAATGGTAGTTTTCTGACCGGTCTGCACCGCTTTGTAGGAAATAATCCCGTATTGCTGATTGGAAATAAGGCAGACGTACTGCCGAAGTCAGTTAAAACAAATAAACTGATTAACTGGATGAAATATGAAGCGAGTCAGATGGGACTGAAGCCAGTCGATGTATTGCTGTGCAGTGCCGATAAGGGACACCATATCCAGGACGTTCTTCAGGCAATTGACCGTGAGCGAAAAGGCCGTGATGTGTATGTTGTGGGCTGTACCAACGTCGGGAAGTCCACACTGATCAATCGTATCATCAAGGAAGTAACAGGGGAGCAGGATATCATTACAACATCACAGTTCCCGGGTACAACGCTTGATATGATTGAAATCCCGCTTGATGATGGAAAAGCCATTATTGATACACCAGGAATTATTAACCGCGACCAGATGGCACATGTCATTAACAAAAAAGACTTGAAAAAGGTTCTTCCTAAAAAAGAATTAAAGCCGAAAGTATTCCAGCTGAATGAAGAGCAGTCTCTATTTATTGCTGGTCTCGCGCGATTTGATTTCATTAGCGGGGAAAGAAACTCATTCACCTGCTATTTCTCAAACGAGCTGGAAATCCATCGTACGAAGCTTGAAAAGGCAGATGAGCTTTATAAGCGTCATGCTGGAGATATGCTGTCGCCCCCTAGAGCAGAAGACCTTGCATCTTTTCCACCGCTGAAAAGACAGGAATTTACCATTAGAGAAGGTAAAACTGATATCGTATTTTCAGGTCTCGGCTGGATCACGATTAATGAACCGGGTGCAAAAATTGCAGCGTATGTCCCAGAGGGCGTCAGTGCAATTATCAGAAAATCATTAATTTAATCATTGGAGGAACTTTTATGAAGCTTGCCGTTATTGGTTATCCAATTCGCCACTCAAAATCACCATTCATGCATAACATATGGCTGGATGAGTTAAATATTGAAGGTGTTTATGAAGCAATAGAAGTTTCTCCTGACAGACTTGCTCAGCAGATTCAAACATTTAAAGAAAACCATTATAAAGGTTTTAACGTGACGATTCCGCACAAGGAACATGTCATACAGTATCTTGATGAAATTGATGAGACAGCTGCAATACTAGGAGCTGTCAACACAGTTGTTATTAACAATGGTAAATGTACAGGCTATAACACTGATGGAGACGGCTTTTTACAATCGTTATTGTTAAAGCGTACTGCTGAAGAGATCAGAAAATCAGCTATACTTGTAATCGGCGCAGGCGGAGCGGCTAAAGGGATTACAGGCGCATTGCGCGCCTTTGGAGCCGATCAGATAAGCGTAGCTAACCGTTCGCCGGAAAAGGCTGAAAGGTTAATTAAAACGCTCGGTCTAAAATCGGGTCTGAATCTGACAGAAGCTCAGAACAGACTTTATGATTATGATATTGTGATCAATACCACGTCGGTGGGAATGTATCCGGATACTGAAAATCTTCCGCTTGATAGCTCTTCAATGAAAAAAGGAGCACTTGCAGCAGATATCATCTATAATCCTTTAAGTACACAATTTTTAATAAAAGCTGAATCAGCCGGTGCAGAAGCATTAAATGGAATTGGTATGTTTGTATTTCAGGGGTCTCTGGCCTTTCAGAAGTGGACATCTAAAGAACCTGACGCTGCCGGTATGATGGCAAAAATGACAGACAAAATGAACCAGGAGTGAAAATATGTTAACAGGTAAACAAAAAAGATTTTTACGTGCTGAAGCACACAACTTATCGCCGATTTTTCAGGTAGGTAAAGGCGGAGTAAACGATAATATGGTTAAGCAGATCGCAGAAGCGCTCGAGGTGAGAGAATTAATCAAAGTGAGCATTCTCCAGAATTGCGAACAGGATAAAGACGAAGTGGCAGAAGCCCTTTCAAAAGGAGCGAAGGCTGAACTTGTTCAATTAATTGGACATACTGTTGTATTATACAAAGAATCTCGTGAAAATAAAAAAATTGAATTGCCGAAAGCCCGAAAATAATGAAAAAGCGAGTTGGCATTATGGGTGGAACGTTTGACCCTGTCCATATCGCACATTTAATTATGGCTAATGAAGCGTATCATGCTCTTTCACTTGATGAAGTGAGGTTTATGCCAAACGCTTCGCCACCCCATAAAACGATTTCCGGTCAGACAAGTGCTGCTGAGCGATGCAGGATGATTGAAAAGTGTATTGCTGATGTGCCTTATTTTAAGCTTGATCTGACTGAAGTGTTAAGAGAGGGAAAGTCATACAGCTTTGACACAATCACTCACCTTACACATCAGGAGCCGGATACAGATTTCTTCTTTATTATCGGCGGTGATATGATTGAATCACTATCAACATGGCACCGCATTGAAGAATTAAAAAAAATGATTACATTCGCCGGATTTGAAAGACCAGGTTACCCGGATAGGGGAAATGAGGATGTAATAATGATTAAAGGTCCGGTAATTGAACTGTCTTCTACAATGCTTAGAAAAAGGCTATTAGAAAAACAGGATTGCCGATTTTTAATTCCTGAAAAAGCCTACACGTATATTTTAGAGGAGGGTCTTTATGGATCTTGAACAGGCTAAAAGACTGGTAAAAGAGATACTCCCTGAAAAAAGGTATATTCATACGCTGGGTGTCATTGAATCTGCACAATATCTTGCAGAAAAACACAACGTCAGCATTGAAGATGCAGAGCTTGCTGCTGCCCTTCACGATATGGCTAAGTTTCACGATAAGCAGGAAATGAGAAGGGTCATTATTGAAAATAATCTTGATCCGGTGTTGCTGGACTTTCACCATGAACTCTGGCACGCCCCTGTAGGCGCTGTATTCGCGAAAGATAAATTTGGAATTATAAATGAAGATGTACTAAATGCAATCAAATATCACACAACAGGCAGACCTCAAATGAGTCAGCTTGAAAAAGTAATTTATCTTGCCGATTATATAGAGCCGGGCAGAAAATTTTCCGGTGTGGAGAATGTACGTGCTGTAGCCGGACAGGACCTGAATGAAGCGATGAAAATTGCATTGAAGCAGTCAATTGAATTTTTAATCAGTAAATATCAGCCTGTGTTTCCGGATACTTTATCAGGCTATAACGAATATGTTCAAAAGGAGAAATGAGTATGACGAAGGAAAATGAATTATTATCACTTGCATATAATGCGGCTGATGACAAAAGAGCAGAGGATATTGTCGCTTTAAATATGCAGGGGATCTCTCTTATTGCAGATTACTTTGTGATCTGCCATGGTAACTCTGATAAGCAGGTTCAGGCGATTGCTAAAGAAGTGAAAGATCGTGCGGAAGAAGAAGGCTTTAACGTTAAGAGAATGGAAGGCTATGATGAAGCAAGATGGGTACTTGTAGATCTTGGAAGTGTCATTGTTCACGTATTCCACCGCGATGAAAGAGATTATTATAAACTTGAAAAGCTATGGGGAGACGCTCAGATTGAAGATATGACGAGCACAATCAGCTAATGGCTTACGATCAGTTTGCCTATGTCTATGACAGACTCATGAGCGATGTGCCTTATGATGACTGGATGAGCTTTTTATTTCATCAGAAAGAACAGCATCAGGTCAAAGGCATGAAGCTGCTTGATGTGGGCTGTGGTACCGGAGAGTGGACTGTCAGAGCTTCAGCTGCCGGATTTGAGACAGTTGGAATTGATCTGTCTGAATCCATGCTTTCAATGGCTCAGCAAAAAGCAATGGAAGCTGGACAGTCGATCAGGTTCTTCCAGATGGATATGTCAGAAGCAGAGGATCTCGGTCAGTTTGATTTGATCACGATCTTCTGTGATTCGCTTAATTACCTCGAGACAGAAGAGGCGGTTCAGCAGACATTTAAAAAAATGTACAATCTCCTGACAGCAGACGGTATTTTTATGTTTGACGTTCACTCAGTGTATAAAGTTAATGAATTGTTTGCAGGGCAGACTTATTCATATGATGACGGAGAAGCAGCTTATATCTGGAACTCTTTTGAAGGTGAATATGAAAACAGTGCAGAGCATGAGCTGACATTTTTTATTAAAGAAGAGGGAAACCTTTATTCGCGTTTTGATGAATTTCACAAACAGCGGACATTTCATATAGATCAGTATAAAGCATGGCTTCAGGAAGCCGGTTTTACTGTAAATTCAGTGACTGCGGATTTCAAGGACACTGCCCCTGATGAATTAAGTGAACGTATATTTTTTACATGCACGAAGAGATAACTCTTCGTGTATTTTTATTGACTTTTTACTTCTTCATAATATAATGAATGTAATCTTCTGACAGTCTTCTGCAGAATATTGGAGGACTGACTCATGCTGCTATGGTTCAAAACCCGGCAAAAAATTCTTCTTATTTTCACCCCTCTCTTAATCCTTTTATGCTTTTTTCTGTTTAATCAATCCACTCAAAGCTCTATTCCTGTTGAAAGTCCACTGAATGACGAGGTAACCTTTACAAATGAGTCTGCTGAAGCAGAATTGAATCATGTATTATTTGTTGATATAAAAGGCGAGGTGAAGCGGGAAGGTGTCTATGAAATGTCTGCTGGAGACAGGGTAATTGACCTGATCAGAAAAGCTGGCGGTGAACTTCCTGAGGCTGATATGGCTGCAGTAAATATGGCACAAAAGCTGCAGGATGAAATGGTGATCATAGTTCCCGCACTTTCTTCTGAAATGAAAGGTACCACCCCTGCACAATCTGATACAATAAATATTAATACCGCAGACCAATCAGAACTAGAAACCATCCCTGGTATTGGACCCGCTAAAGCTTCGGCTATCATTCAGTACAGAGAAGAAAATGGTCAGTTCAAATCAGTGGAAGAGCTGATGAATATTTCAGGCATTGGTGAGAAAACCTTTGAAAAACTGAAGGAACTGATCAGCACATATTAATTCAGGCACGTTTTTAAAATGAATATACAGCAGCAGCTGTCAGGAGGCGTTATAAATGAACAGAATTTCATGGAATCAATATTTTATGGCACAAAGTCATTTGCTTGCACTTAGAAGTACTTGTACAAGACTGACAGTTGGCGCAACCATTGTGCGTGAACAGCGTATTATTGCAGGGGGCTACAATGGCTCGATCAAGGGTGGCACACATTGTATAGATGAAGGCTGTTATGTCATTGATAATCATTGTGTGAGAACAATACATGCTGAAATGAATGCACTGCTGCAGTGTGCGAAGTTTGGTGCAGCAACAGAAGGTGCAAGTATGTATGTCACTCACTTCCCTTGTCTGCAGTGTACAAAAGCAATCATTCAGGCCGGGATCTCAAAAATTTATTATGCAAGTGATTATAAAAATCATCCATATGCAATCGAGCTCCTTGAACAGTCGGGTGTAGAAACAGAGTGTGTACCATTTGATCCGTCTTCTATTGAACAGCTGATTTCACCTGCAGCCCAGGGCAGGATGAGTTGAAGCTGCTTTTATACAGCGCTCCGGCAGCACTCGCAGGTGCTGCCGGAGCATATCATTCTGAGTTACTGCCTCTCACCTTCCTCATTTGCTTCATTTATTTCATGAAGACGCGTCAGCTTTTGATCCCTCTTATATCAATTGTCACCAGTCTCTTTTTTTATCTCCATACAGACCTCACACTTCATTCACTTCAAACATCTATATCCCCTGAAGAATCTCATTTGTCACTCAGATTATTAACACCATTTACCGGAGAGCGTGTTAAAAGAGCAGTTGCGCTGGATGGTTCTGAAAAGTTGATCATCACTCTATCAGAAGATCAGCAGCACCTGCTTGATCGTCTCCCTTCATACAGCACATGTAAGTGGGAAGGTGAGCTCACCGTGCCGTCCTCAGCTGAAAATTTTTCTGCTTTTGATTATAAAAAGTATTTATATTACGAGAATATTCATTGGGTATTTAAAGCGCATGGGTTATCGGACTGTATATCTGAAAAGAAAAATTTATATACTTTCCTCTCAGAAATTAGATACAACGGGATTGAAAAAACGAAAATTATTTTCCCTGATAACCTGCAGGGGATCGCCGCAGCTTTATTATTCGGAGATCGTCATCTCATGGGCGATGAGCAGATCAGAATGTATCAGCGGCTGGGGGTCATTCACCTTCTGGCTATTTCAGGTATGCATGTTGGCATGATTACTTTTTTTCTCTGGAAAGTGCTGTTAAAGGCGGGACTTACAAAAGAGACGATCAGAATCAGCTTATTTGTCATCCTTCCTTTTTATGCGGTGATGGCAGGAGCTGCCCCGCCGGTTTTAAGAGCTGTCGGAATGGTTCTGTTAGGGCTTGGTCTTCAATTTATTTTTGTGCGGATCCCGCTGCTGCATTTGTTGAGCGCTGTATTTGTGATCCACTTATTTATATTTCCGACAGAGCTTGTTAATGCAGGCTTCCAGCTCAGTTATGCAGTCAGCTTCACACTTGCACTTTCTTCAGGCAGAATCTTAACATCGCATAACAAAATCATTGGCCTGTTAATGGTAACAACCGTTGCGCAATTTGGAGCGCTGCCAATTATTCTATGGCATTTTTATGAGCTGTCTTTATCTTCATTTTTTATGAATCTGCTATATGTACCTCTCTACACGCTGATCATTCTTCCAGCCTTTATTTTTATTTATCTTCTGTCTTTTCTTTCAATAGAAGCAGCAGCATTTGCTGTATGGCTACCCGCTATGCTCATTGCACCAATTGATCAGCTTTCATTATTTATTTCAGATATCAGACATTTAGTTTATATCGCAGGAAAGCCTTCTGAGATGAAAATGATCACTCTAAGTAGTGGAATGATATTGATCTTAAGTTTATTTGAAAAGAACAGATTTTTGCTTTCCGCCATTAGTCTGGTTGTGATGTCTGCATATCTGATCAGTTCACCTTACTTTAATCCGGAAGGTCACATTACATTTATCAATGTCGGGCAGGGTGACAGTATATTAATCCAGCTGCCATATAATCAGGGCAATTATCTGATTGATACGGGTGGGCAGGTTCAGTTCGGGCAGGCTGATAACCAATTTTCAGTAGGAGAAAAAGTAGTCCTGCCTTATCTGAAAAGCATGGGCATCTCTAAAATTGATCTCTTGATTCTGACTCATCATGATTGGGATCATATTGGCGGTGCCGAAGACCTGTTAAAGGATCTTAAAATAGGGGAAGTATGGACAAGTGCAAAATCTGCTGATAAAGAAGAAATGAGAAAGCTACTTGAAGCGTTTGCCGAAAAGAGAATTCCGGTGAAAGAACTGACAAAACCGGTAGAATGGCAGGCGGGGGATAGCTCATTTAGTTTAATTACACCAAAAGATCAACTGAAAGGAAACAATGCTTCACTCGTCTTACAGGCAGAAGCGGGCGGGAAGAAGTGGCTATTTACAGGAGATATTGAGCAGGAATCTGAAGTTGCAATGACTGATGAATTTGAAGATATTGATGTGTTGAAGGTCGCTCATCATGGAAGCAATTCTTCTACTACAGAAGCATTCTTAGAGATTGTCAAACCGGAGATTGCAGTAATCTCGGCAGGCAGAAACAATATGTATGGTCATCCTCATGCAGATGTACTTGAGCGTCTTGGCGAGTCAAAAGTCTATCTCACTTCGACGCATGGTGCAGTCAGATATACATTTACAGGAGACGGGGGCACTTTTGAGGTTGCCATTCCATATAATATAGAAAAATAAAAAGAGCCCTAAAGGCTCTTTAAAAAGTTAGGATCCCACGACTGAGATAATTGTTCCAACTGTGAATAATGCAGCGAAGAAAAGAAATGATACAACGAATGCTACGCCGGAATCAATCAGGTCGTTTCGTTTTGATTGCACATTTTGTTCGAATTCATTCATGGTTACCCCTCCTATATACATTTTCAGTATAGTGCATCGTTTTAGAAAAATCCATAGTTACCATATAAAATCTGTTACAATCAACAGCTTATCACAAATAATTCATAAATTGATACAAATACTACGCACAAACAACTGAAAAGCTGGTGACCCGGGCCTACCTTTTCAGTGTTTATATAAGGCAGACCCGCTCTGCCCTTTCCACTGTTGTATAGGGAGCAGCGTTTCCTATACAATAGTGGTGATACATATAAAAGTGAGGCGGATTTATTTGATTATCAAGGAATGGAACGCAATAAAAAAAGGACAGCTTGCACCTGTTTATTTATTGTACGGGGAAGAAGAATATCTGCTTCATGAGACAAAACAATTATTGATTCAGCACGTGGTTTCTGAAGAAGAAATGGACTTTAATTTTTCGCTTCATGACCTGGCAGATGAAGATACACTTGAGGCGGCTATAGAAGACGCTGAATCATTTCCATTTATGGGTGAGAAGCGATTGGTATTTGTTGAGGGTGCAATGTTTTTCACAGCAGAAAAGAAAAAAGATTCAAAACAGTCAACAGAGGTGCTAGAAGCTTATCTTGCATCGCCTGCTCCCTATACAGTGCTCGTCATACATGTACCAGCTGAGAAGCTTGATGAAAGAAAAAAGATTACCAAGCTGACGAAAAAAACTGCGTCAGTGATCGAAGCAAAAAAATTAACGGTGAATGATATTAAGGGCTGGATTAAAAGTAAAGTGGCTGATCACAGGCTTCAGATTGAGGATGAAGCAGTTGAAAAGCTCACAGTTCTTGCAGGTACCAATCTTTTTATGCTTGCAGGAGAAATTGAGAAGCTCGCATTATATGCAGATGGTGCGGATATGATCAGACATGAGGATGTAGTCCTTCTGACTCCTAAATCTGTAGAGAATAATGTTTTTGATTTGATCGAGTTTACGTTGAATGGTCGGACTGGTCAGGCAATCGAACTTTATCATGATCTGATCAGACAAAAGGAAGAGCCTTTAAAGCTGCTCGCACTTTTAAGCGGTCAGTTCAGGCTGATCTATCAGGTGAAAAATATGAGCGGAAAAGGATTCAGCCAGCAGCAGATTGCATCAAGGCTGAAGGTTCATCCATTCAGAGTGAAGCTTGCTGGTCAGCACGCAGCAAAGCTATCTGAGGATCACCTGAAAACCATTATGCTCTCGCTCGCTGAATGTGATCTGGCACTGAAGTCTTCTTCAGGAAGAAAAGATATGATTCTCGAGATGTTTCTGACAAAACTTCCGGCGCTCAGCCGATAAAAAAAGCCGATGCATACAGCATCGGCTTAAAAATTATGCGTTAAGCTTTTTCGTTAGACGAGACTTTTGACGGTCTGCGTTGTTTTTGTGAATAAGCCCTTTTTGTGCAGCTTTGTCAAGCTGTTTTACAGCTGATGAAAGCAATTCTGTCTTGTTGTCAGAATTATTCTGAACAGCAGTTTCGAAACGCTTGATCGCTGTACGCATAGATGATTTTTGCTGAATGTTCGCTTCGTTGCGAGCAGCATTTGTCTTTGTGCGTTTGATAGCAGATTTAATGTTTGGCATTTATGTCACCTCCCGAACTGAATCGAGGACTTTTAAAAACTCGATTAACATGATTCACGCCTTTTACGGCATACGGTTTCTCGTAAGGAACCGGTTAGATTCAATTACATAAGAACAAGGGATATTTTATCAAACGGACCGGGAGAATGCAATAGTACTGAAAATAAATATTTGGATAAAGGTATATAACATCAGCATTGCATCATGCTAAATAAAAATGCTGATGGGAGTTGGGAAGATGGCTTTTCGTACAGATCTTGCGTTAGAGGCTTATGAAGCCCTTTCTGAAGAGAGAGAGTTTGAGCTGATTGTCGATGAAGAAGAAGTGAATGAGTTTAAGCTGAAAACTGAAGAATTGGTCTGAATTCTTATTGAATGCATATACTGCAAAAGGATTTCAATCAGGAGGTGGCCTGTTGAAAAAGACGCAGACGATGCATTCAATTCATTTATTTTTAAAAACATTTCTCCTGCTTATTTCTGTCATGGCAGCAGGGCTCTACCTGCCAAATGTAAAACAGGGAATCACAGAGTTTTCATTTGAATTACCTGAAGAACTGCCGCTAAGTGCAATACATCTCATGCTGCAGACTGAGTATGCTTATCTAACCCCTCAGGATGAACTGAAGGCAGTATGGGAGGCTTTATCTGATACTGTTTTTGATCCTGTTAACTGGCTGGCGATGGAGGGGTTTACACATGAGGCGGCAGCAAATGAATTTCCGGCTCCTTCTGAATCCGTCCCACCTTCAGAATGGTTTTTCAGCGGTGAGGAAGGGGAAGCGGTTGAAATAACCCAGGCGCCAATAACAGCAGAAGATTCAGCAAACCCCCGGATATTCATTTACTTTACCCATTCAAGAGAATCATTTTTACCCTATTTACCTGATACATCGGACCCTAATCTGGCCCACCATTCAAAAGTGAACATCACGCAGACCGGTCAATATTTTAAAGAGTCATTTCATCAAAAAGGCATTCCTGTCAAAGTTGATTCGACTGATGTGATGACGAAGCTAAAAGAAAGCGGCAGAGATTATTGGCAGGCCTACGATGCGTCAAAAAATCTTGTGCAGGAAGCGATGGCTGCAAACGATACGCTGGATTATTTTATTGATGTGCATAGAGATTCTGTTAGGCGAGAAGCAACAACACTTCAATCTGGTGATCAGACATATGCTAAAGTAGCATTCGTCGTCGGTGGAGAACATGAAGGAAGTAAAGAAAACAATCTTCTTGCTGAAGAGCTCCATACCCGGCTTAATGAGATCGTTCCCGGGATTTCCCGCGGTGTTTATGTAAAAAAAGGAGAGCATACAAACGGTAAATTTAATCAGGACCTTTCACCAAGGTCGATCCTGCTTGAACTCGGCGGTGTGGATAACACCTTTGAAGAACTTGAAGCAACAGAGGAAATCTTCACAAGTGCCATGAGTGAATATATACTCGATGCTGAACCGGTCAGTGCCCCTTGAAGTGCGCGATTGAAACACGCCTGTTAAACTGTTATACTTTACGCTAGTACAATTGCGTCTTAAAAACAGGAGTGGACACGAAATGAATCAGGAACAGCGTTTAAATAGACAGAAAAACATTAGAAACTTTTCAATTATTGCCCACATTGATCACGGGAAGTCAACACTTGCTGACCGGATCTTAGAGCAGACAAAAGCACTGACAGCCCGTGAAATGAAGGCTCAGCTGCTGGATTCAATGGATCTTGAAAGAGAACGTGGCATTACAATTAAGCTGAATGCAGTGCAGTTAAAATATCAGGCAAAAGATGGTGAGGAATACACGTTTCACCTGATCGATACCCCGGGGCACGTTGATTTTACCTACGAGGTATCGAGAAGTCTTGCTGCATGTGAGGGTGCAATCCTCGTAGTGGATGCGGCTCAGGGAATTGAAGCACAGACACTTGCTAACGTGTATCTTGCACTTGATAACGATCTGGAAATTCTGCCGGTCATCAATAAGATTGATCTTCCTGCAGCAGATCCGGAACGCGTGCGACAGGAAGTAGAGGATGTAATCGGACTTGATGCATCTGATGCAGTACTTGCCTCAGCTAAAGCTGGAATCGGAATTGAGGATATTCTTGAGCAGATTGTTGAAAAAGTACCAGCGCCTCAAGGTGATCCAGAAGCTCCTTTAAAAGCACTGATTTTTGACTCGCTTTATGATCCTTACAGAGGTGTAGTTGCCTATATCAGAATCGTAGAAGGCCGCGTGAAGCCCGGTGATAAGATCCGGATGATGGCTACAGGTAAGGAATTCGAAGTAAATGAAATCGGTGTGTTTACGCCAAAATCAACACCACAGGATGAGTTAACGGTTGGGGATGTAGGATACCTGACAGCAGCAATCAAAAATGTCAGCGATACGCGTGTAGGTGATACAATCACAAGCGCAGTCACTCCGACTGAAGAACCGCTTCCTGGTTACCGTAAGCTGAATCCGATGGTTTATTGCGGGCTTTACCCGATTGATACAGCGAGATATGTAGATCTTCGTGAAGCACTTGAAAAACTTGAACTGAATGACTCAGCCCTTCAATATGAAGCAGAGACATCACAGGCACTCGGATTTGGCTTCCGCTGCGGCTTCCTGGGTCTTCTGCATATGGAAATCATTCAAGAACGTATTGAACGTGAATTTAATATTGATCTGATTACAACTGCCCCAAGTGTAATTTATGATGTCTACCTTGAAGATGGCAGCCACGTTAAAGTGGACAACCCTGCAGCGATGCCTGACGCACAATCAGTCAATCACGTAGAAGAACCTTATGTAAAAGCAACAATTATGGTACCTAATGATTATGTAGGTCCTGTAATGGAACTTTCACAATCAAAGCGCGGTAACTTTATCGATATGCAGTATATGGATGAATCCCGTGTAAATGTTGTCTATGAAATTCCACTTGCTGAAATCGTATATGACTTCTTTGATCAGCTGAAATCCAGCACTAAAGGCTATGCATCATTTGACTATGAGCTGATTGGCTACCGTGAATCCAAGCTTGTAAAGATGGATATTCTTCTGAACGCTGAAAAAGTAGATGCCTTAAGCTTTATTGTTCACAAAGATTTTGCCTACGAGCGTGGGAAAATTATTGTAGAGAAGCTGAAGGAGCTTATTCCGCGTCAGCAGTTCGAAGTACCTGTACAGGCTGCAGTGGGTAATAAAATCATTGCAAGATCATCTATTAAAGCAATCCGTAAAAACGTACTTGCCAAATGCTACGGAGGAGATATTTCCCGTAAGCGAAAGCTGCTTGAAAAACAGAAGGCCGGGAAGAAACGAATGAAAATGGTCGGCTCGGTTGAAGTGCCTCAGGAAGCGTTTATGGCTGTCCTGCAGATGGATGAAGGCGAGAAGTAAGGAGTATCAAGGGGTAAGAGTTTTAATGGATATTCAAATGGTGGAGTTTGCCACCGATATGCCACCGGTTTATAATTGATTGGTGATCGTATCGAAAATATCGGCGGCATCCCGCGCCATTTTCTTAGTCAGATGTACGTAACGATCTTCAGTGATAGATGCCCGGCTGTGACCCAGGCGTCGCTGAACAGTCTTTGTGGGCTGTCCGGCTTCAATAAGCATCGTTGCGTGCGTGTGTCTGAGTGAGTGATAATTAAAATTAATTTTAAGCTTTTTCTTAACGAGCTCACGTGTTTGATATTTGATGACTGCAGGAGTATAACGTTCACCGTTTTCTTTACGACATACATAGTCATTATCTTCATAGGTGATATAGTGCTCGCCATATTTCAAACGGTTCTCAAGTTGCTTACGCTTTTCTTTTTTAAGAATCGATAGGAGATTGTTTCCTACCGGTATGGAGCGGTACCCGGCTTTACTCTTTGGGGGACCGATCTCCCAGAATATTTTATCTTTGCCATTCACTTTGTGTTTTCGGCCAACAAGCTGCTGCTCAATATTGATGACACCCTCTTCAAAGTCAATGTGCCTCCATTCAAGACCGCATGTTTCACCTACACGCAGTGCAGCATTCAAACCTATTACATAAGGGATATGAAAAGGGTGACCTTCAGTGATCTTATCACTCAGCAATTTGAGGTTCTCTCTTGACTGTATCTTTAAATCTTCTCTGGTCGCCTTTCTGGGCGTTTCAACTAACAGCTCGACATATTGCATTGGATTTTCATTGATGTACTTATACGGATAAACAGCCTGCTTTAATGACTTATTTAAAATGCCAATCATTATCTCTATTGTTTTACGGGCCCATTCTTCACGGACCTTTAAATTTACAAATTGCTGCATCACATGAGGAGTTAAGGATTTTAACTTATATTTACCTAAGTGCGGTAATATATGAATCCTGATCACGCTTTCATAATTGTATTGTGTATTTGGCTTCAACTTAAGTTCTACATACTCTTTCTGCCAAAACATGAGAAAGTCATGCAGCGTCATTTCAGAGGGTTTAAAAACCGTGCCGGCATTTTCATATTCAAGGATCTTCCTACGCAACACTCTTTCAGCTTCACCCTTCGATTGAGCACCTTCAGCTGATCGTTCTATCTTCTTACGTTTACCATCGACCATACCCAAATCAAAATAATAGTACCAGGTACCGCCTCTTTTTCTTACTCCGCCTTTCATAGATATTCACCCCCTTCCAGTGTTTTTAAGTTAATTGCAATGAACGGGTCAAAATTAATTATGTATCCTCTGTGCTGTACTGATGGGCCGTATTTATCAAAATAATGATCAAGAATAATCTTTAAAGCATCCAATTCAATTTCAAAGTCATGAGCAACATCTTCAGCAGTAAGATGATTTTTTTCAAAACAAGAGACTAAATCGTCTAAAGAGATTATTTTTTCGTAACCCCAACGTCTGGCCACTACTTCAGCTTTTAACTTTGCAATTGTATCTAAATCCGTTATATCCCCAGCAGTTGTTTCATAATGACCTATTTCCTCAGCTAATAAAAAGTGTTTTCTGTAAAGAGATTCTTGTTTACTTAGGAAAATCTGAAAGCCTTTATTAAAACCTGGTAATCCCTTAGGTAGATCATTAGTTTCTTTTATAGTTAATTCTGGATATTCAAGCATCAAAGACTCCATTCGCATGATCTGCACTCACTTCCTTTGTGACTTAAGAAATTGAATATACCGTTTAATGTCTTCAAGCTCCTCATCAGTTACATCTTCATCAATATGAGCAGCTATTGTTTCTAATTTTGAATCCTTGGTTTCTTGATCAGCAGGAAAGAAAACATTAATTGAAACTTTTAGAGCTTTCGCAATATCAAATAATACATCTTGGTTAGCATGTCGAGCTCCTGTTTCGTACCTCGATATAGTCTGTTTAGTGGTGTTAATCATTGTAGCTAGGTCTTCTTGGCTGTACCCTCTAATTTCACGCCATTTTTTTATTTGTTTGCCGACATACTCTTTTAATTCCATCCTCAATCCTCCGGTAATTTTTATTTCCCCTAGTATATAACATAAATAACCGTTTTGGAAACTTTTTTTCACAGTAATAACATTTATAGCTTTACAAGTAACCAAATTGGTGATAATCTATGAAAAAAGCGAGGTGATAGTATGCAAGAAAAGCTGATGATTTTACGAGAAAAGTCAGGATTCAACAAAAGTCAAATGGCTAAAATTATCGGTGTTACACGCAAAACATACGTGTATAAAGAGCGAGGAGAATATGAATTCACTCAAGATGAGATGTTTACTTTGGCTGCATTTTTTGACAAAAAGGTAGATGAAATTTTTTTACCTAGAAGTCACCAAAATGGAAACTTAGTAACCATTAAGGGAGGTGGTTGAAATTACTCCTAAACTTTATGACGTTTCAGAAGTAGCTACACTTTTGAAAACAAACAAGAACATGATCTACAAGTTGATTGAATCAGGGCATTTGACCGCTCTTAAGCTCGGGCGGTTGAAAGTAACCTGTTATGAGTTAGAAGATTTTTTAAAAAGGAACAATGGGAAAGACTTTTCTGATTTAGAAAACGTAACTGAATTCAAAACAGCGGTGACCAGCTCTTAACATTGGAAGATTGTAACCCTTCTAACTTTCGGGAAGTTATATAAAAACCGATAAAGGAGGAGTTCAAAATGAGTAATCAAAAATTCAAAATCGAATTGTCTATTGAGGTGCCAGATCACTTAGTGGTGATTGAAAAAGTCGAACTGAAGAGATTGCAAGATCAGGAGCTTAAGGGCTTATGGTGGTCCTTGAAAGATTTAGAGGATCGCACTAGCAAAAAACGCAACTGGCTTGAAGATAACATTTTATTTTCTCCTAAGTTTCGAGAAAAGATTGATGTAAAAAACGGTGGGTTTGTTTATTACCCTCAAAAGAAGGGGGAGAAGTGGACATTTCTCGCTAGTGGAGCAGCAGATTTCTTGGAGAAACACTTCTCAGATATTTATAAAAGATAGGGAGGTAAGTGGAATGGCTAGGGAAATATCGGCAGCAAGACACCTGACAGACAATGCTTACAGTGTTTTGGAAGCTGTCCACACAAAACATATCAAGTCTATGGGTGAGGCAGAGCGCAGTAAATATGGTATGGAGAACATCGTGAAAGTGAAATTTAACAAGAAAGAGAATTGCTTAAATGTGCATTTTGATGACGGTAACTGGTGGCACTACTGCCCAGATGGTACTTGGTATTAATCGAAAAATGAGGAGGCCTGACATGAACGATGATTATCGCAAAAGACTGAATGATGCTTATGATGCAGTAGTTTATTCAATGATGAGGGAGATTATCCTTTCAACAGTTAAAAATCCAACTGTTGGGACACAGCCTCCATTGAAGGTGCTGCCGGACAATCCAATAGTCAGCCAACTAGAGCGAGATAACCTCCAGAGGCTAATAGACACGGCACTTGAGAACGGTGACGAAGAATCATTCATGAAATACACAGAACAACTGAAAGCGATGGTGAAGTGATATGAGACTCGAACGATTGATTGAACTTGGTAAGCAGCATTCCGAATGTCCTCGATGTGGCAGTTCAAGAATTGGTGGTGGATCCGGAATGATTTACGTCGATGATGTTACTTTTCGCAGAACCTGCAAGTGCGGTTGGGAAGTTGAAGTTATTGAAAAAGGTGGTTCAGATAATCATGCCGTTACATGTCCTTAATGAAAAAGAGCATGCAGAAGCCCTGGCAAACAGAGCTTACTTGAAAAGAGAAGATGCTGCAGCTGCCTTTGCACTTGGCGAAAGCATTGAATACATGCATAAGGGTGAATGGACTGAAATTAATCCATTTTTTCATACAACTGCAGTATTTCAGTTCGCTCCAGCATTCAGAAGAAAACAGAATAAATGATTAAAGATTATGTCCTCTACATGAAATGGAGGCACATCAGCGGTCAAAGTCAATTGAATCACGAGCCATTGACTTATGAGCAGTTTGTCATCATGTCGTTTCATTCGAGAAAAGTAGATTGGAGTGAAGAACAATGGGTGGACTTGAATTTATCTTCATGGGATCAGCAGCAACCATCATTGCCATTGGATTCTGCGGGATGTTCTATACAGCTTGTGAGGAGACCAAAAATAAATGAATGCGATTAAAAGGTTCTTGGATCAGCGCTATTGGAAGAAAGCGAGTTTAAAAGAGCGGTTGATTATTACTGCTCATCAGAAAGGGGTGAGGTCATGAATAAGGATGTTACGATCTGGCGCGTATTACCTGAGCATCGAGCAAATGGTTTCTCGTACGTAGTTACTGAATCAGATGAGATCGAGGATGCTGTGAAAATTGCAAAGCAGTCAACTAAATGTGCAATCAAAGGGGTTGAACGTTTTGCTTATGCACCTGCAGAACTTTACGAAACAAAAAAATAACCGACCAGCTGGTACCTGGACGGTTGGGGTTTGATAGTACGACTAAATTGTTGACTTAATGCTATCAAACCTCCGCTTCATTTTCAATATTTATTTAAGGAGGCCCTTCTTTATGAACGAATTGATCAAAACTTCAAGAGATCAAAATGATGAAATTATTGTCAGCGGTCGTGAGCTTCATCGATTTTTAGATATCAAAGATAACTATACAGATTGGTTTAAACGAATGGTTAAATACGGTTTTGATGAAGGTTCAGACTTTATCGGATTTTTCCGAGAAAGTATTGGTGGTCGACCTTCTCAAGATCATCACATGAAAGTTGATATGGCAAAAGAGTTATCTATGCTTCAACGCAATGAAAAAGGTAAACAGGCACGCCAGTACTTTATCCATTTGGAGAAGTTGTGGAATAGTCCTGAAGCCACAATGAAAAGAGCCCTGCAGATCGCAGACAGAAATTATAAAGAATTAGAAGCAAAGATGCTTATCGATCAGCCCAAAGTGTTGTTTGCTGACGCGGTATCTGCTTCTCATGACAGTATTCTGATCGGGGACCTGGCCAAGCTTTTAAAGCAGAACGGTTATGACACCGGACAGAACAGATTATTCAAGCAGTTGCGAGATGAGGGTTACCTGATCAGAAGGAGAGGTGCCGGTTTCAATACTCCTACTCAAAGAGCAATGGATATGGACCTCTTTCAGATCAAAGAGACCACTATCACACATTCGGACGGCTTTGTATCTGTTAATACGACAACAAAAGTCACTGGCAAGGGGCAGCAATACTTCCTAAACAAGTATTTAGGTCAACGAGCAATTAAGTAACGAAAAGGAGTGTTTTAATTGTCTGAAGTTAAATGGATTAAGTTAAGCACTCAGATGTTTGAAGATGAAAAGATTCGTCTTATTGAGAGCATGCCTGAGGCTGACACAATCTTAATTATATGGGTGAAGTTACTGGCACAAGCCGGTAAAACTAATGCCAGCGGTTATATCTACCTGAGTGAGAATATCCCTTACACAGATGAAATGCTGGCTACTATTTTCAATCGTCCGCTTAATACGGTTCGGTTAGCGTTACAGACGTTTAAAGACTTCGGAATGATAGAGATAGAACAGGATAATTTTGTAAGAGTTGCAAACTGGGAGAAGCATCAGAACACCTCAAGTCTGGAAAAGATTAGAAAAGATACTCGTGAGCGGGTAGCTAAACACCGCGAAAACAAAAGGATTGAACAAAAAAACAGTAACGTTACATGTAACGGAGAAGTAACGGACATAGAACTAGAAGAAGAATTAGAAGAAGAGAAAGAAAAAGAATATATCCCTTTCTTTGAAGTTATCGAATATCTAAATAAAATTGCTGGTACAAAATTCAGGGCAAGTTCTAAAAAAACAAAAGACCTGATTAAAGCCCGCTGGAACGAACAGTATACACTGGATGATTTTAAATCAGTGATTAACAAAAAGACTGCAGAGTGGAAAGGTAACCCTGAGATGGAACAATACCTCAGACCAATAACACTCTTTTCTCCAAAATTCGAATCATACCTTAATCAGGCGGAGGTGAAGAAACGTGAGCCAGCTAAAGCACAAGGAACCGGAGAGTTTGGCGAAGATTGGCAAGAAGCTATTGAACGCCGGAAGAATTCCGCAGGCAAGTTCTAACCGTTGCCAGAACAAACACGCAGGGGATGATTTACCGGCTTGTAACCGGGTCCTGATGATTGATGAGTCAGGCAAAGAATACTGCATGTACTGTGATCACATTATGCAGGAAGATCAGCAGCTTGCAGCAGCCGCTAAAGAAAATGCACGTAAGGAAAGGATGCACCGCCTGCAGGAT
This sequence comes from Jeotgalibacillus malaysiensis, assembly GCA_000818095.1. Classification (NCBI taxonomy): domain Bacteria; kingdom Bacillati; phylum Bacillota; class Bacilli; order Caryophanales; family Caryophanaceae; genus Jeotgalibacillus; species Jeotgalibacillus malaysiensis. The sequence goes on along the minus strand of CP009416.1, from coordinate 2,069,862 downwards.
CACTTTAATCTTTACAGCATTATTCCACCGCGCTTAAAGAAAGCAGGGTTCGATAATTACAAGCCGGCTAATGAAAGCCAGGCAAAAGCATTGAATGATTGCAGAAGGTTCGCCGAGAACTTCCCGAAGAACCTGAACGAAGAGAATGACATTGGGTTGCTGCTCCATGGCATGTATGGACTTGGGAAGAGTCACCTTGCAGTAGCGATTGCTAAAAGAGTCATAGAGTTAGGTTCTACCTACACGAAGCCAGACGGCACTGAAGGGATCACAGTCATCTTTATCAACCTGCCTGAACTGGTTACGAAGATTAAGGCCACGTGGCGGAAAGACAGTGACATCAGTGAATCAAAAATATTAGACATGCTGAAGTCATGCGACCTGCTTATCATCGATGAATTGGGCGGCGCAATGAATAAGCAGGACGAGCAGGGACAGAGCTGGTTAAACGATATGTTATTTCAAATTACTGATGCCAGACAGGGACGGAACACCATTTATACATCTAACCCGGATCCTGATGAGCTGCAGCAGCATGTCAGCAAAAAGATATACGAGCGGATCTTTGCCAACATTCACATTCTTGAATTTACAGGTAAAAGCTATCGCTTGAACGGCACATTTTAATTAAAGAGAGGAGCGGGACTATATGTGTAATCACTGCAACGGACATGGAGCCACCTACAAGTTTCACTCATTCGGCCATGAAATCATCCCTTGCCCTGATCATGAATGCCAGGAGCGTAACTTGAAGCAGGCAGAAGAAAGTAGGAAGCGTACTCAGGCAAAGATTGATGAATCGTGTGAGCGGTTCGGAATTGATCCGGATAGATTCAGGGCGGAATGCCTGAAGGAGATTGAAGATTCTTATAAAGCGAATGGGAAGTTACTGAAAGATGTACATTCAAGAGCTGTTTGAACGGTCCATTAAAACCAAAGATAAAAAGATGGCTCTGACAATTGACTATCTGCTCAATGAGAAGCAGGTTGCAGCTAAATATCACGATTATCGAACGCTGTATAAGTATGTGAAAGACAAAAACATACCACGGCTGAACAAGCTGCTGAAAGAATACTTAAAAGAGAAACGAACAGATACAGACTGGGTCCTGTACGAACTGTTCAATGAAGAGGGTGAAGAAAATGAAATCAAGAAGCCATGCGAACCGCGGGATGACACTTCAATTTTACATTGATGAAGCGAATGCGATGTATGAGCGTAGGGATCAAGCAAAGGTAGTCAGGCAACATCCGGAAGTAAAGGTGACCGGAATGAAAAACAAAAAAGTCACTGATGGTTTTTACAAGGCTAAAGGAGCCCCGGACTACATTGGGTTAGCGGGACACATACCTGTATGCTTTGACGCGAAAGAAACGAAAGAAAAAAGTTTCCCGCTTGAGAATGTTCATCATCATCAAATTAAGGACTTAAAACAATGGGAAGAGCAGGGTGGGTTCAGTTTTCTGATCATAAGATTCGTGAGTCAGAGAGAGACGTACCTGCTGCCATTTAAAGCTTTTAATCGGTGTATAGAAGAATGCCAGACAAAGGGAATTAAGAGCATTCCGTATCAGATCATTCAGGAGCGGGGCAAATTAATCACAGCAGGCAGTAACATCACACTGGATTGGCTTACAGCAGCATGGGAGGCGAGAGAGTGAAGCGGATATTGAACTATCCGGGAAGTAAATGGAGCATGGCCAGCTGGATAATTGATCACATGCCAGAACATGAAGTGTACCTGGAACCTTTCTTTGGATCCGGAGCGGTATTCTTCAATAAGCAGCCGGTGAAGATTGAAACAATTAATGATCTTGATAGCAGGATCGTAAATCTATTCAAAGTCATTCGTGACCAACCTGAAGAGCTTGCAAGATTAGTAAGTTTTACCCCGCTCTCACGAGAAGAGTATAAAGGCAGTTACGAACAGCATCCGGATCCACTGGAAGATGCTCGAAGGTTCTTGGTGAGATGTTGGATGGCGATTGGTGCGAAGACCTCAGATATAACAGGATGGCGATCATCTATATCACCAAACAGCCCAAATAATGCAAGGCAGTGGTCAGCTGTACCGGAAACTATCATGGGGATCACAAATAGGTTAAAAGGTGCTCAGATCGAAAATCAGGACGCTCTTGATCTGATACAGCGGTACAACAGAAGTAACGTCTTAATATATGCAGATCCACCTTATGTCCGATCAACCCGCACAAACAGACATTACGCTCACGAAATGGACGAGCAGGGGCATTTAGCACTTATTGAAGTGTTACTTGATCATCAAGGTTCGGTTATTTTATCGGGCTATGAAAATGATTTGTACGAAAAATATTTAAGCGATTGGCACCTTGAGGAAATGATTGTATCTGCTGAAGCAGGTGCCAGAAAGAAAGAGACATTATGGATCAACAAGATAGCTGCAGATCAAATGAGGCAGTTAAATATTTTCGAGGCGATGAATTAAACGCCTATTTATTTTTAAAATCATGCAGTGAATTGTTTCACAAAATAGAATAAAGTAGGTGCTTATACTGTGCCAAGATACGTGACAGAACATAGATCACTCAGCGCAGAGCGGGATTATCTGACGGTCATTACGATATTTGAAGAAGCAGCTGGACGGAAGGTGATCAGAGAGTCAGTTCCATTCACACGCAGACAAATGCTCCTGGTAAGTCGGAGCGGAAAGTATGAGGTTGTTTCATGAGTATGATTGAAAAATTAACAATGCCGATAATGGCCGGTTATCTCTCGATTGCAATATTAATGATTTTGATCGGCGTGAGCGGGTTTATATACGTGATGTATCAAATTCACAAGACAAATCGAATCATAGCAAAAAGAAGAGCGGAAACAGAAGCGCATTTTCGTGTGGTGATGGGCCGGGCTGATAAAAAGAGAGGGGTAAAGTTGTGAAGGTTATTACACCAAAAGAAAACTATGACCTGCTGAGAGCGGCTGAACGAACTGCAGGTAAAAAGATCAAACACCTTACTGCAGTGGTGCCGGATTGTGTCGATGGTGAATGGGGCGCTTACCAGGTTATCCGCTGTTATAAGGGAGCCAGTAATTACTTTGCAGAAATGAAACTGTTGAAGCGGGCTGAGAGTGAAGCAGACGCTCATGCGAAGGTTGCTCAGGCAATGAAAGAGCTGCGCCAGCACTGACACATGATGCGTCACAGGGAGTTGATTGAAAATGAATTACTGTCCTAAATGTGGTAACGACAAGATAAAAGAAGTCGGTGGAATTGAAATAGCATATGAGCTTTCTGTCTTTACTGGAAAGATGCTAAAAAAAGAAAAAGAAGGAAGTACATTGTGGTGGAAATATGTTTGTAAATGCGGTTACGAAAGTAGTGTTCATGCAGATTGACACAAGATGTGTCTCAAAAACAAGGAGGGAATGCCATGTACACTTGTTCAGAATGTAGCGGTTTTGGTGCGATATTTATTGATATAGACAACAAGGAAGTTGAAAAATGCCCTGTATGTAACGGAACAGGAAAAACAGAAGATTAATTCACATTCCGAACATTACACGTCGTAGAAGGGGGGTAATTATGAAGCCGCTTGAAGAGATCACTAAGATATCAAGTCAGCTGCCTTTACCAGTCCTGCAGGATATTAATCAGCGTATTGGTGATTGGCTTGCTTCTGGAGGAAAAGAAACAGATTCATATATTCATCAGCAACTGAGATTCGCAAAGCGATTTGTTAAAGAGGAGAGTGAGTAGAGTTGGGTCAAATCACTGTTGAAGAGTATCTTGATTTAAAAGATCAAAAGTACCTGGATAAAGATATCGCAAAGAAATTTAATATGCAGCAATCAAAATTAAGCACTTGGAAAAATAGCATATCAGTAATGGGGAAGATCGAAGCGGAAAAGCGTCGAAGAATTGCTGAAAAGAAGAAAAATGAGCCAGTGAAACCGACAATCACGATTCGCAAAGAAGGTGAAAAAGTTGAGCCGCTCCGATCAAAAGCACTTGAAAAAGCAACAGTTTCTAAAGAGCAAAAGACTACTCGAGTAACTAAAGATAATAACACTGATAAAGAATTGCTGGAGCGGGAGAGTGTCGAAATTGAAATTGATATTGAAGAAATTGCAGATCAGGAAAACGATTCTTCAAATGAAGACCGCTCAATAAACTATGATCCATCAAATGAAGAATATGAGAATCTCCTGAAACAATTATCAGCTGCATTAAAAGGAACGCCGATTGAGCTGCCTACACCTGCTAACGATGAGCTACTCGAATACAGATTGAAAACGCATAGCCAGGCGGAAGAAATTGATCATTTAAAGAAAGAAGTATATGACCTCGATTATCAGCTTCAGAACCACATTAAGAAGTCTGATTCTTTGTATAAGGAAAACACGAAATTAAAGGCAGAAACACAGGCGTTGAGAAAGCTAGTTGAATTGTATATCCCGGCAATTTCATAAAGGGGTGACTGCGTGTGAACACTGATACACTAAGAGGTCATGAAATTTATTACGACAGTGAGCAATGGCGCTATAAGGATAATGATCAGTCTACGATTAAACACTGGAAATATAGAGCTTGTGGATACTGCAATAAACCCAATCGTCCGGATGAGCATGACGCTTGCCTGGGCGAGCTGCCGGGTGTAATCAATGCCTGCTGCGGGCATGGTGATTCAGATGAAGCTTACGTGATGTATGAGGACGGCAAGACGATCAGAGGACATGAAGCATTTGAAGCTATGAAAAGGGGCTGAATCAATGGATCAATGTATTCTGTGTGGTGTATATGTTCCGCAGGGTGAAGATGTTTGCCCGGTCTGCGATAAGAAGCATCATGAAATCATCGATGAAAAGGAAAAGGTTATATGAAACTGACGTTTGGAGAGTACCAGGTTACAACGGATCCACTCAATTACAAGCTTGAACAAAGAGTTCCACGGACAGACGAACAGGGTAAGCCGCTCCAAGATCAGTACATACTGCGCTTTGTCGGATATTATCCTACCTTCGAGCGTCTATGTGATGCATTACTGGATCATGACCTGCGTGTGAGTGACGCTGAGAATCTGGCTGAAATGATGGAAGTCATACTCGAGGTTAAAAGAGAAATCACTTCAGTTACATCAGAAATCAAATTAAGAGCATACAAGGATGTTGAAATAAATTGTTAACTGCAGAAGAAATACAGCAAATGATTGAGAATGAAATAGCGAGATATGAAGCATTAACTGAGACACTGCAGAGAGCGGGAGTGGACACACGGTTTCAGTCAGGAGCCATCACAGCACTGAATCACCTCCAGCTGCTGATAGAAGAGGAGGATACAGATGCCAGGTAAGTCATTTGATCAGAATGAAAATGCTCTCTACATAGTAAAGGATGGGGAGTTAACAGAATTAAAGCCGCCACAGGATGGACACGGTACGGATGAAGTGATCTGGAAGGATGGAAGAGCAATCGATGTTATCAGAAGCACACGCATTCGTTTAAATAGCTCAAAGAAAATAACCAAATAAACTGTCTGACCGACGAACGGAGGACGCTGATAAGGCTGCATAATCATATGCGTTTTACTGGCGTTCTTTTTTTATGAAGAAGGGAGAGAAAAGATGTGAATGAAAACTTTAAAGATCAGTTAATGCACTGGGCATCTTCGAATCAGATTGCTGTTAAGCGCCAGCCGCTCCAATCGGAAAAGAAATCGAGAGATAAAGAAAAGCTCAGTCAGCGTGATTTAAGAGAGTTAATGGGTGCTGACAGACAAACATATGTAAGAAAGCGCGGAGGGGCATTAAAACAACGATAGGGGGCATCATGCGTGCAGACATGGGTGGAGCAGTTAATTGAAGAGTATGCCAAAGGTAAGTATCAACTAATTAAATATAGGGAGTCGTTAAATATGGAGAATCCATTAAATGAAAATGAACACCGTATTGTCTCAGGCATGATCTCTGATATGGAATACTCGTTGCAATGGATGAGAAAGGGAAGACGACCATACAGCAGAAGGGGAGTTGATCGCCGGGCCAATTATCAGCGCACTGCATTACTGGATATGGATCTGTTTCCATCACTGAACTTGGAAGTAGAAGAGTCAGTAATCCCTAAAAGGGAGCGGGATATTATTATTGATCTGTTAATGGATATGTCCTACAGAGAAAGAGAGTGCTATTTGTTACACATGGCGCAGGGTTGCAGTATGGCAGAGATTGCAGATGAATTGAACATCACGAAGCCAACTGTACAGACGCATATTATCCGGGCTAAACGTAAAGTCAGACGTATTCAAAAGAAGCTTTCTATTGAACTGGAAAATGTTGATGTCATACGGTAGTCATACAGTTGCCACCTATAGGTGAGAGCGAAAAAATTGAATCTTTATTTTTTCAGTGCCGTATATAGATTAGACACTTAATCTATAAAAGGAGTTGGCAGTATGAAAGAGAGTTCAACTAAAAACTCAAAAACTATTTTAGAAGGAATAGCATTAGCTTTATCTTTTGTGGTAACATCGTTGTTTTTATACCTAGTTCCAGAGTTTATAGGGAACCAGATTTTCACCAGGTCGATTGGAGTATTTCTTGGAATATTAGGTCTATTAATTATTTTAAGTTCAATAAGTATTAATATGAAAAATGTCAAATTGAATGAAGGGTTAAAAGATATAGGGGTCGCTATCTTTCTTGGAGTTATATTGTTTCCAATACATTATTTCTTCTCACATTGGTTCGTAAATTTAATTATAGTTTTCTTTATTGTTGTCATGCTATACGGTTTTTTTAGAGGTATGATTGTAATAATAATAGAATCCAGGACAGGAAATAAAATTAACTTCGGGAAATTATCTTTTATAATATTGAATATAGCGATATTCGTTTTAACAATTATGCAATTAATCGAGATATTTGGTTTTAAAATAGCGGACTAGACACCTTGGGCTTAGGATGTTTTATCAAAAGAAGAAAAATTATAAATTCTTTTTTAGCCGAATAAGATATTATACAGCTTAAAGTACCTAATCATTTGGAGGTACTTTTTGTATATTTTTGAAGGTTTTATTATTTTAATGTCGAAATGATTAAAAAAGGGGGATTTATTATGATATCAAGAAATTATATAACAATCTTAAGAAGCTATCTCAATAGTAAATATACAAGCGCAGATGATTTTAGTATTGATCCAGTTCAAGAATATGAAGAAGTTATAATTAAAATTACATACCGATATGATTCAAGTATATATATGCATGTAGTGGTAGACAAAACAGGCACTCCTTATTCCGCAAGTTTTGCACCAGGAAACCTTCTTTCTATAGAAGAAGTAACTTTGCAAACTAACAAATTAATATCCTACGTATCTCAGTGGACTTCTAATATTGATGCAGAATTAAAGAGTAATCCTATTGTCCAAAAAATAGAACAGCAAGATAAGATAATAGATGAAATATTCGATTTATTTAAAGGTTATGATAAAGATGAAACATTTAATCCTGAAGAGGTAGAAGATGTTAAAGGAAGACTGGATGCTTTAGAAGCAAGAATGGAATCTTACATAAAGGAAAATTATGCAAGAGAGAGCGAGCAGCAAAATATAATCAACGAATTAAAAAGAGACATTGAAAAATTAAAAATTCAGTCCAACAACTTTACGAAAAAGAATTGGATTATATCTTATATAACCAAGTTCTACACTTTAATAGAAAAGCATCCTAAGTTATCAGCATTAGCTGCATCATTAATCTATGGAGGGTTGCCGGAAGAGGTGAAACAGCTGATTCCTGATGCAGCAACACAATTACTTTTACCTTCGAGCGTAAGTAAAGAAGATGAAAGTTCTGACGACGACTCAGAAAAATAAATTATTAATTTTCATAGGAGGAAAGATTATGTCAGTAACTATTACAGTTTATGAAAATGGAAGAACTGAATCTGAGCATATTTATCCCGGTAAGAATATACAAATAGTGTTGGAATTATTACGTGAAAAGGGCGTGGATTATAGTGCAGATATTGAAAGTGAAGAAGCAAAAGAAAAATCAAAAAAAGAAAAACTAAAATTGATATGTTTAGACGATACCAATATATTGAATGTTGAAGGGTCGGCCAACTTTATATCTGAATATACGTTTGAATATGAAGAGAATTTAATTAAAGAGCTTCACGCAAAATTAACTTTATAAAAAATGTTTATAAGTCATCACATTTAGTGGTGGCTTTTTATAATGGAAGGAACTTCTTTTAAATTTATTTGGAGGGTGATTTAAATGGTGTCCAGATTATTGAGAGGAGTCTGTGAGTCATGTGAGAAAATCACAGACATTCACTTTAAAAAAGAGCTGCATAAAAACAGTGTGGAAGAGACCTTCTTTAAATGTGAACACTGCAATGAGAAGTTCACAGCATTCGTTACAGACAATAACGTGAGGCAGCTGCAGAAGAGGATCAGGCGGGAGAAGACACCTGGTGCCAGGATGCTGATGCAACAGACAGTGGATGCTCGTATGCATCTACTAAAGAAAGAGCTGGCTGAGCGTGGCTAAAAGACCTAACAGACCATGCCAGGAGATTGGCTGCCATACTTTAACCAGGGAGATCTGGTGTGATATTCATAAGGATAAGGCTCAGGAATCTTCAAGGAATTATGCTCAGTATAATCGCGGGGATAAAGTAGATGCGTTCTATAAGTCGAGTGAGTGGATGAGGCTCCGCCGGTTGGCACTTGAGCGTGACCTTCACATGTGTCAGAGATGCAAGAGGCACAAGATACTCAGGCCGGCCAAGGTGGTTCATCACCTCGTTGAAGTACGCGACGATTGGTCGAAGCGTTTGGTTTTAAACAATCTTGAGTCGCTGTGTCACTTTTGTCACAACCAGATTCACAAAAAGGGAAAATAAGGGACATCCCCCCTGAATTGTTTCTTTTTGAGACACAATTTAATGAGCGACGCCCCCTCAAACGCACACAAAAATCCGTTTTTGCCATTTTTTCAGAAGGGAGGTGTAATGATGGCAGGAAGAAATAAACAACCCCTTTCCGTAATACAAGGAAAAGGGCGATCAAACCATCTGACAAAAGATGAAATCAAGAAGCGGCAGCAGCAGGAAGAAGCAGTCAGGGGATTCACTGACAACATCGAGCCTCCAAAGTATTTAACCAAAAGGCAGAAGGATGAGTTCGAAAGAATTGCTGCGGAATTGATCCGTTTAAATATTTTTTCGAATCTAGATGTGGATGGACTGGCCAGATACATTGATTCAAAAGATGAATATATTAAAACAGTAAAAGCACTCAGGTCTATGAAACCCACGATTAAAGAAACTGATGAAGATGGAAAAGTTTTTGTTGTTCAGAATGAAGCATACGGCAAATTAGGAAGATCAAAAAATCTTCTCTTTAATGAATGTAAAGCAGCTGCAGCTGACCTTGGCTTGTCCATTACATCTCGACTGAAACTTGTGATTCCTCAAATTGCCGAACCTGAAGAAGAGTCAGATTTTGATAAGAAGTTCGGTGATGTTTAATGGGGATCAGGCAAACTTTAATTGAATATAGCAAGGAAATATTAAACGGTGATATTACTGCTTGTAAAAAACACAAGTGGGCATGTCAGCGTTTTTTATATGATCTTGAAAGAGAAGGTACAGAAAAGTTCCCATACATTTTCGATGAGTCCAGGGCAGAACGTTTTCTCGATTGGATGAGATTGTTCAAGCATCGTAAAGGCGTATTAGCCGGAAAACAAATAGAGCCTCACATTATTCAACAATTCAACTTCGGAAATATTTACGGTTGGGTTCATAAAGATGATGAATTAAGAAGGTTCAATAAAGGTTACTGGCAGGTAGGAAGAAAGAATGCGAAATCTCAGTCACTCGGAGCGGTTAGTTCGTATGAAGGATCTGCATTTGGTGAAGCTTCTGCAGAAGTTTATTGTGCTGCTACTAAAAAGGAGCAGGCAAAGATCGTTTGGGAAGAAACACAAAAGATGATCGAAGGTTGTCCTGATTTAAGAGATAAATTTAAGACAGCTTACGGAACTATTACTCATCTGAAAAGCGACTCTATTATTAGACCACTCAGTAAAGAGGATCGCAAAACGGGTGACGGCTATAACCCTCAATGCGGCATTATTGATGAGTATCATGCTCATGAGACAGATGAAATGTATGAAATTATTGAGTCAGGTATGGGTGCCAGAGCGCAACCGTTAATGATGATCATCACTACTGCAGGATTTAATTTGAACAATCCTTGCTACCGTGTTGAGTACCAATATGTATCACGTATTTTAGATCCGGATGATCCTACCGAAAATGATCATTACTTTATCATGATCAATGAGCTTGATGAAGGTGATGATATTAAAGATGAATCAGTCTGGCCAAAAGCAAACCCTATTCTATGCTCGTATAGAAATGGTATAGAGTATCTCAGAAGCCGTTTGAAAACTGCACTTGATGTTCCTGAGAAAATGAAAAAATACCTGACTAAGAATATGAATAAATGGGTGGATGCAAAAGAAAACGGTTATATGGATATGAAAAAATGGTCTCTATGCGGAAAAGATATTTTAGAAGACTTTATTGCAGAACTGAAAAAACACCCTGTTTGGGTAGGTGTCGATTTATCTTCTACTACAGACTTAACGAGTGTTGGTATGGTCTTTAAAATATCAACAGAAAAATATATTGTTATGCAGCATTCCTTCATGCCAGAAGATAAATTGAAAGAAAGAATGAATACTGACAATATGCCTTTTGATCTTTGGGCAGAACAGGGACACATCACACTAACACCGGGCAGTGTAGTAGATTACAGCTATGTAGAAAAATATATTGAAGATTTAAGAGATGATGGGTTCGATATTCAGGAAATGGATTATGACAAATGGAACGCTGCATACTTTGCTCAAAATATGGAGAACAAGGGGTTTGAGGTCGTAGAGATCCCTCAGATGCTTAAACATCTGTCAGCGCCAACCAAAGATTTTCGGAGAGCGGTTTATAGGGTTCAAATCGAACACTACAATGACCCTGTTTTAAGATGGGCGGTAGGTAATGCAGTCCAAAGAGAAGATGCACAGGAGAATATAATGCTGGATAAATCGAAATCAAAAGACCGTATCGATCCGATAGCTGCAATTATAAACGCATTCTCAAGAGCCATTGCAGGGCAGTCAAAAGATTTAAGTGACCATTTCTTAAATAATTGGTCCATGTAGGAGGTGTATGCGTGACTAAAGCAATATACGTATTTTTCATAGGATTGATTAATAGTTTCTTCACCAATTGGGTGGAGGATTTTTTATTTGGTTCCGGAGTGATTGTAATTTTAATTAACACATATCTGATAACCATCATTGACTTGAACTTTTTAGTAGGGAACTATCTTTTAGGAATTTTATTAATAATTTTTGGTGTAAGTATGGCCAGGCGCTGAGAGGGAGGTGAGACAGAATGTTTCTAAGAAGTGTAATGAGTCCAAAAGCAGAAACAACTCATCTAAGCAATCCGGCATCTTGGTTCACTAAAATGTTTGGACACGAATCTTCTAGTGGGGAGCAGGTGTCGGTCGCAAGTGCCCTTGGCATTCCTACAGTATTCAGGTGTATAAACATCAAAGCAAATGCTGTAGCTATGTTGCCATTTCAAACATTTAAAAGAACTAATTCAGGCAGAGAGAAAGACACTGCTCATATTGTATCAAGTCTTTTAAGTAAAAGACCAAACCCTTTTCAAAGTCCATTTAAGTTTAAGCACTTAATTGAAACTCATAGAAATTTATGGGGCAACGCTTACGTAAATATTGACTGGGGTGCCGATGGTAGGCCTAAAGCTCTTTGGCTCTTGAATCCTTCAAAGACTAACCCTGAAGTAGATGTGAATACAAATACTGTTTGGTATCGGACTACTCTTCCAAACGGAGATATTAAAGTAATTGGTGCAGGTGACATTATTCACTTAACTACTCTAAGTACAGATGGTTTAAGAGGTAAAACACCAATTGAAGTTGCACGAGAGGCGATTGGCAGTTCTCTTGCTGCCCAAAAGTTTAAAGGCAAGTTCTATAAGCACGGCGCATCTAACACAGGATTTTTAAAGATTCCCGGCATGCTTAATAGTGATGCAAAGGAAGTTGTTCGTAATGAGTGGGAGAAATCAAATACCGGTATAAATAACGCTCAACGTATCGCTATTTTAGATGCTGGACTTGAATTTCAAAGTGTGAGTATGCCTTTAAAAGATGCTCAGTTTATTGAGAGTATGAAATTTGATAAATCTGAGATCGCTACTATGTTTGATATTCCATTACACATGGTTAACGAACTGGATCGCGCTACTCACTCTAATATTGAACACGAAAACCTCTCTTTTGTTATGCACACCTTATCTCCAATTTTGAGGCAATACGAAGAAGAATTCGAGTACCAGCTCTTTTCACTGAATGAACAGAAAAGGTATTACACCAAATTTAACCTTGAAAGCCTCATGAGAGCGGATAAAAAGACGCAAGCGGAGTTCTACAAACTTATGGTTGATATGGGTGCTTATAATCTTAATGAAGTCCGGAAACTTGAGGACCGAAACAGCTTCGAAGGTGGAGACAAGCATAGGGTTAACCTTAATCAAGTTTCTATTGAAATCGCCGATGAATATCAATTAGCTAGAGCTGGGTTTTCGAAAGGAGGTGAGGAAGATGAAAAAGCGCAATAAATATCCGGTTTATATGGCTCCAAGGGTTCCAGTTGCGAAATCAAGCAGTTTGATGACTGTTAAAAACCTCACCCAAGATTCAGCGGACCTATATATCTACGGAGAAATTGTTGATAACACTGAATGGAAATGGGATGAATCAGACGTTATGCCTGATGATGTTTTAAAAGCATTAAATCAGGTTAACGGGCTGAAAAACCTTAACATTTACATTAACAGTCCGGGCGGCTCAGTTTTTGCAGGTCTGGCCATCTATAATATGTTGAAAAGAAACTCTGCATATAAAACTGTGTATGTCGATGGGGTAGCGGCTTCTATGGCTTCAGTAATTGCGTTGGTAGGAGATAAGGTGATTATCCCCACTAATGCTTTTTTGATGATCCATAAACCATGGACTATTGCTATAGGTGACTCAAATGACTTCAGGAAAGTTGCTGATGATCTTGAAGCAATTGAAGAAGGCGTTCTGAATGTTTACAAAGATAACATGAAAGAAGGTGCCGACTTTGAAGAAGTTAGAAAGATGGTTCAGGTGGAAACCTGGTTAACTGGTGACAAGGCAGCTGAGTATTTTAATATCGAAGTCAGCGAACCGGTTACTATGGCAGCATGCCAGAAGGAAGCTCTCAGCCTTTATGACAAAACACCTGAAGAGCTCATTAAATCGAAAACTGTCGATGCACCGGTAGCAAAAGATAAAGATGAATTTTTGGACATTGAATTAATAAAAATGCAAAACGAACTGGACCTACTGACAATTTAGAGGTCTATTTTTATGGAGAAAAGGGAGGAAATAAACGTGAAGAAAAACGAATTTGCGCTATTAAACTTAAAGAGAAACAAAAAGGTTTTCGGATTACAAATGAACGCATCGCCGGGTATGACAAAGCGTGAGCAGGAGTTACGCCAAAATGTTGCAGATCTCAAAGCGTCTGCTGAATCTTTAATCGAAGAAGGCAAACATGAAGACGCGAAAGCAAAACTTGCTGAAGCCAAAAATGCAAAAATGCAGCTGGACAGCTACCTTTCACTTCAGGAAGATTTCAGAGGGTTAAATGTAGAGGAACCTAAAAACACTGGCGCACAAATGAATACTGACCCGGCCAATAAAAAGAAGGAGCCAAAAGCTGAGTACAAGTCAGTTTTCTTTAAGGCGCTACGTGGCAGCAAGCTAACTGAAAATGAAGTCGACGTCCTAAATTCTTCAAGAGTACAAAATCGTCTGTCTGAAGAAACAGGAGAAGATGGAGGCTATATTGTTCCTGAGGATATTTCTACTCAGATTAAGGAGCTTAAAAATACAGTAGATAATCTTGAACAGTATGTTACTGTCGAACCGGTCAGAACAAATAAAGGAGCTCGCACACTTGAGCGTCGCGCTGACTCAACGCCATTCGCTCCACTTTCGGAGTATGGTGATCCTAATGGAATGCAGGAAATCAGTTCACCGAAATTTGATCGTCTGTCCTACGAAATTGAAGATTATGCAGGTTTCTTGCCTGTGTCTAATGATCTATTAAATGATACTGACCAGGCTCTGGAAGCGTATCTTCGCAGGTGGCTTGCTAAGAAGTCTCGTGCTACTAGAAACCACCTTATCCTGACAGCTTTAAATACACTCGAGAAAAAGACATTTGCAGATCACAAAGGGATTAAAACTGCTATCAATGTAATTCTTGATCCAGCGCATGCGCAGGTTGCTGCAATCTTTACAAACCAAGATGGTTTTAATTATCTTGATCAACTTGAAGATAACAATGGTAAACCACTTCTTCAGGAAGATCCGCAAGATGCAACTCGTAAACTGCTACATGGTCGTGCAATTGTCGTTCTTTCTAATAATACAATTGCAACAGTAGTAGATGAAGTAGCGGGTACATCAATGGCTCCGTTTATTGTTGGAGACATGAAAGAAGCAATTGTCCTATTTGACCGCCAGCAACTCTCTATCGACATGACAAAAGAAGGCGGAAATGCATGGAGAACAAATACTACTGAATTCCGTGCAATTGAGCGTGAAGATGTAACGGTTTGGGATAAAGAAGCTGTTGTTTACGGTCAAATGGATGTCACACCTGCAGCATAAATAACAATTGAAATGGAGATGATCTTAAATGGAAATTGTAAAGGCACCTGTGTTAAAGCCATTTAAAAATAAAGAGGACAAAAGAAAAAGATACAAGAAAGACGACTTCTTTGAAGGAACTGAACAACGTGTGCAGGAGCTGCAGCGCCTTGGATATGTTGGTCAATATGAAGTAACTGATAAAAAAGTAGATGGCACTCCTCTTGATGGGAATGTAGAAGAAGTGAAGTCTGCTATTAATGCAGATTTCAGCAAAGAGGAACTTGAAAAATTTCTGGTGAACGAGCAGCAAGGTAAAAATCGTCAAGGTGTTCAAAAGCACATTGAAGACCTTATTGCCGAGAAAAATGAAGAAAAACCGGAGGGCGAGTAATTCGCTCTCTTTTCTTTTTGAAAAGGAGTGATTTACATGTTGCCAGAAGAATTGCAGCAGTTAAAAGAGTATTTACGTATTGATTATGATGATGACGATGAAACACTGAAGTCTTTGCATAAAAGAGCGAAGATAAGTGTTAGAAATCAAGTCGGAGTAATCGATGTATCTATTGAAGATGCAAAAGAACAATATGATCAGGCATGTGCGATGTTAGTACAGCACTGGTATGACAATCGGGAGTCTTTTCGTATTGGTAACAACGCGTATGAAATACCTCATTCTCTAAACAGTCTTTTAAGAGAGTTGCGCTACTGTTATCAGGTTGAGGAGGAAACTGTATGACGAATCCAGGAGATTTTAAACAGAGGTTAGTATTTATGCAGCCTACACCGAAGAATTCAAGTGGATATCGGTCAGCTGAAAAGACAGAATACCTTCGATCAAGAGCACAATTAAAAACTTTAAAAGGTAACGCTTTTTATACAGCAGCATCTGAAAATAATGAGAGTAATAGACGTTTCATTATTCGTTATCGTAAAGAACTGGACATAGGCGTTCGCCCAAAAGGACTCACCGTCTTTTGGAAAGGTATTGAGCATGAAATTGAGTCTATCGAAAATGATGACGGACTCAATAAAACCATGACAGTATTTGCGAAAGCGGTGAGTTAAATGATTGAGTTTGAAGGTATTGATGAAATCATTCGTGAGTTTGAAAAAATCGAGCAAATGATACCAGGTTCTAAGGATGAGGCATTAATCGCCGGAGGAGATATTCTAAGAGATCGTATGAAGCAAGAAGTTTATAGAAATGGTCTTCAAGAGCAGTCGGGCGAAGGTCGAGAGTCAATCATTCGAACAAATCCTTCTAATGATGAGTTATATGTAGGTACACAAGGCGGGGCAAAGCAGCCCGGCTTTTACTTATATATGCATGAGTTCGGCTATTTTAATGTAAGAGCGGGTCGTTTCATACCTCCTAAACCATTTGCCAGTATTGCTTTTGAAGGAAGTATCAGTGAAATTCTTGGCGCTCAAGCAGAGGTATTAAGAAAGAAGATGGGGCTATGAATTTAAACAGTTATATTATCGAAACTCTTGCGCCATTGAATATTCCTGTTGAGGCGGAAGTTTATGATCAGGACGTTGATTCTTACATTGTATTTATGGAATACAATCAAGCACCGAGAATGAACGCTGATGACAAGGAGATTATCACAAAAAGATTTTTTCAAGTTGATGTGTTTACTTCTTATGATATTACCGATTTGAAAGATCAGACCAGATCCTTGATGAGGGAAGCAGGATTTACCCGGATGTTTGAATCTTCGGGTGGGTTTAATGCTGATATGAATAAATATCGGTGGATTTTTAGATTTAATTATGACAACAGAATTTCCTGAGGAGGAATATATATGGCGATCAAAGGACTTAAAAATTTACATTATGCAGTGATTACTGAAGAGTCTAAAACTGCAATCACTTATGACACACCTAAACCACTGGGTCCTGCACAAGCGTTTAATGTTGTGCCTTCTATTAATAGAGCAAATTTACGAGCAGATGACGCAGTGCTATTCTCGGACTTTTCTAAAGGTCCTATGGCTGTAACACTCAATACAGCTTACCTGGAGAAAGAAGTCGAAGCTGAGATTCTTGGTAAAAAAATTCATGATAACGGACTGCTATCTGATAACAAAGATGATAACCCTCCATATATCGCAATTGGAGGAGAGGCAGCAAGTGCGCGTGGTGGATCTGAATTCTTTTGGCTTTACCGTGTCAAATTATCACCAGCTGAAGAAAACAAACAGACCGGGCAAGAAACACCTACTTATAACACACCAACTTTAACAGGTGAAGCAATTGCACGTCTTCATGACGGTGAAGAAAAACTGAAGGCTTGGACTGAAGATCCTACCATTACAGATAAATCAGTATTCGAAGATTGGTATTCAGAAGTAATTGATAGAGAATGGGCACCTTTAGTTTAAGTGGAAAGGATGATACCTGAATGCAAATTGTATTGACCATAAAGGGAGAGAAGAAAACCTTCTCTGCCCCTTTTATTCCTATGGCAGCAAGAAGAAAGTATTTCGAATTAGGAGCAATTTCAGAAGAGAAAGAGAGAGATTCCGTGGACAAGGGAGAGCCGTTTCTTTTATCCTCTCGCGAACAAATGGAAGACGATGATGAAATGCTCTCTATCTTATCGAATATTGTTTTTAAAGATCAATTCACATTGGACGAGCTATATCATGGAGCGTCAAAACCTTATATTGATGAAAAATTAACTGAAGCTATATTCGGTAAAAAGAGACAAATGAAAAAGAGTGAACAAGCGGGAAACAATCTGGGGGAGTGACATTTAAAAAACTGTTCACTTCCCTAAAACAGTTGTATAAAGATTTGATGTTCCCGAAATCACCCTATGCAAAAAAGTGGACGATGGCTGAAATTGATCAGCTGGATGTCCACTTTTTTTATGATTTGTTGGGAGATGAAGAAGTTTCTCAGGAAGACGTTTATTTAGATCAATTATGGTAACAA
The DNA here is from genome assembly GCA_000818095.1 of Jeotgalibacillus malaysiensis. NCBI lineage: Bacteria > Bacillati > Bacillota > Bacilli > Caryophanales > Caryophanaceae > Jeotgalibacillus > Jeotgalibacillus malaysiensis. The sequence continues at coordinate 2,052,146 of CP009416.1, read as the reverse complement.
GGCAGGTGAGAAAATGAGCTCAAAAGAAGTAGGTACCCTCAGAACCAGGTTGTCATGGGAAGGTGATGACTCAAGAAAGTCGCTACAGGGTTTTAAAAGTGATCTAAAAAGCTTAAGAACTGAAATGAATGTAGCAAAGTCGGGCGGTCAAGATTATTCAAAAAGCTTGAAAGGCTTAAAAGACCAATCTGACATACTATCCAGACAATTCAAAACTCAACAGGAGCAGGTTAGAGAACTACGCAAAAGATATGAAGAATCAGCAAAAGTAAAGGGCGAGGACGCCAGACAAACCCGAAATCTCTCAGACGATTACAATAAAGCAGTTGCTGCCATGAACCGGATTGAAGAGCAACTTAAAAAAGTTACAACTGAAATTAATGATCAGGTTAATCCATGGAAAAAACTTGGTGATGCTGCTACAACTCAAGGAGACAGGCTGAAAACTGCAGGTGAGAACTTAAGCACATTCGGTCGCAATTATAGTTTGAATGTCACAGCACCGATCGTGGCCGGGGCAGGGTTTGCATTTAAAGCAGCAATGGATTTTGAAAGTGCTTTTGCCGGTGTTGAGAAAACTGTAGACGGCACTGCTTCACAAATGCAAGGGTTACGTGATGGAATTCGTGAGATGGCGAAAGAAATTCCTGCATCCACAACTGAGATTGCCGCGGTGGCAGAGGCGGCCGGGCAATTGGGTATTGAAACTGAGTCTATTGAAGAATTCACCAGAACCATGATTGATCTAGGGGAAGCGACTAACCTTTCATCCGAACAGGCAGCTACAGAATTTGCTCGTTTTGCAAACATTGTAGGTATGTCACAAGATGATTTTGATCGACTTGGATCGAGCGTTGTTTCACTAGGTAATAACATGGCAACCACAGAAGCCGAAATTTCAAGCATGGCTATGAGACTCGCAGCTCAAGGAAAACAAGTGGGGATGAGTGAAGCTGAGATTGTAGCTTTAGCTGCAACAATGTCCAGCTTAGGTATTGAATCCGAAGCCGGCGGTACTGCTATGACAACTGTGTTAAAGAAAATTCAGGATGCGGTATCAGAGGGTAAGCAAGGTCTCGATGATTTTGCATCAGCCGCAGGGCTTTCATCTGAAGAGTTCGCTAAGACATGGAATGAAAACCCTGTAGAAGCGCTCGATGCATTCATTAAAGGATTATCTGATTCGTCAGCTGAAGGTGAGAATTTAAATGGCATTTTAGAGAACCTTGGTATAAAAGGTATTCGTGAATCAGATACACTTTTAAGAATGGCAGGAGCATCGGATCTCTTATCTGAAGCTGTAAATAATTCAACTCAAGCATGGGAAGAGAACTCAGCGTTGACTGATGAAGCGGCACAAAGATATGCGACCACTGAGTCACAATTAAAGATACTCTGGAACCGTGCCAAAGATGTAGCAATAACTTTAGGTGAAGCTCTTATTCCAGCAGCTATGGATGCACTCGATGCAGCTGAACCACTTATCCAAAAGATTGAAGAAGGTGCAGAGGCCTTTGCTGATATGGATAAAGAACAGCAGGAAACCATCTTAAAAATGATTGCTTTAGTGGCAGCTGTTGGTCCGGCAACTGTTGTATTAGGTTCAATGGCTACTGGGTTAGGTTCACTTCTAAAAATAATTGGTGGAGTTTCTACTGGACTCGGTAAGATAGGCGGAGCAGGACTGCTTGGAAGAGTTGGTTTAATGGGTCTGACGGGAGGACCTGTTGGACTTGCGATAGCAGGCGTAGCGGGATTGACTTTAGGTGTTACTGCTTTAGTTGATAGCAATAAAGATTTCCTTGATATCAACTATGAAAAACTAGATGCAATACAGGATGAAATCGATGCAACAGACAACCTTATCTCCGAGTATGAAGAGCTTGAATCTAAAAATAAACTAACAACCGATGAAATGCTCAGATATATGGATCTTCTTTATGAGATGAAAGAAGCGAAAAGCGAATCTGCTTTAGAAGCATTAAAAGAGGAACAGGAAAAATTACTTAGTGCTTCGGGGTTAACTAACGAAGAGATGGAGCGTTTCTTAGAATTAAATGGAGATGTAATTGAAATGGCTCCAAACACTGCACAAGCGATCTCCGAAGAAGGGTTTGCATATGCTGATAACCTAGACAAATTGAAGGAACTTAATGCTGAAAAAGAAAGAGAACTCGCATTAAATATGTCAAGGGAGTTAGAAGATGCACTAGCAAGAGAAGTTGAACTCATGCAAGAAGAGATTGATTTAATGGCTGAGATTGAAGAAATTGATAATAAGATTATGGAAAACAGAAATTTAAAAGTTGAGAACCTTAATGCCCAAAGAGAAGCAGAATCTTTAATTCGTGATATCAATGCAGAGATTCTTGCATTAGAAGGCGATACAACTGCAGAAGGCAGGGCGAAGAGGGAAGTTTTACAGGCTCAGTTAAGTGAACAAGAAAGAATTCTTCATGGATTAGAAGTTGAAGAGGAAGTTTTGGTCAGCACTAGAGATCGGCTTCAAGAGAAACTGAATAAGAAAAACGAAGGACTTGAATCTACTCGAGAAGAGATCAGAGAACTTGATCGCCTTAAGGGCGATTATGAAGAACTGATACTTTCTCAAGTTGGATTGAACTCAGAAAAAGGTGAAGGTTTATCTGTTCTTAATGAAGAGATATTCAGACTGCAATATAAAAAATCTGAGTTAGATAAACAACTGGCTACAGGAAAATTGAACACTGCTGAATATAACGAGCAGAAAGCTGCTATAGATGAACAAATAGGAAAGTTGCAAGGAGCTAAAGGCGAGCTAGAACTGATAAACCAAGTGGCAGGAGAGACTGTTTATAAGACTGTAAACATTCAGGAAAACCCAGCAGGATTCTGGAGAACTTTAGATCGAAATCTTAGCAATCCAGTTACAAAGTTAGTGAACGTGGATTACAACGTTAGAAAGTCCATGGGTTTATCTCCGGTAGCGAATGCATATGCAGAAGGTACAGACTATCACCCTGGTGGTCGCTTTCTTGCAGGTGAAGAAGGTTTTGAACTTGGTCGTATGGGCAACCGGTGGGAGATGTTAAACACTGGATTCTATGAACGCCCTCCTGGATATCAAGTATTCACGCATGACGAATCTAAACAGATTATAAAGGCGTTAAATTCCATGCCTGCATATGCTGATGGAGCAAGAATGAGTGGCGATGCTAGCCGGTTAATGAGCGGCATACCAAGTAATGGTGAGCCTATACTAATTGAATTGCATTCCACTGTAATGATGCCAGATGGAAAAGTATTAGCTCAAGCTTCAGAGCCACATATTACAAGAATGCAAAATAGAAATAATTCAATCAGAAAATCATTTAAAGGAGGGGCATAATGTTTACTTTCAATCAAACCAACAAAAGTTATTTATATGAACTAGAAGGTCGATCAAGAAAAGTTTATGCCCCTCGCAATCACGAATTAATAAAGGTGCCTGGATTAGCTGGTGCAATTATAACTGATGAAACTGTTGATGTGATCTATCATGAAGTTCCAGTGGGTTTGAATGTAACAGAGGATGAATATGAAGACGTAATCCGTGAATTACAATTGTGGCTGTTAACTTCTACTTCAAAAGAACTTCGTTTTCATGACGAGCCAACATTTGTCTGGCGTGCAAAAGTTACTGGTTCCTTAAATTTCACAAAAAAGAAAAGGCTATATGAGGGTACGATTACTTTTATTTGTGCTGATCCACAAAGATATGGTTTTGAAAGGGATATTGAGTTTGAGAACGGAGCTGCAACAGTTATAAATAATGGCTCCATTGAAGCACAACCTATTTTAACTGCAGACGTTCTTCAAGACATTACGCACCTTGACCTGTTTACCGGACAGGCTTATATGAGGCTTGGTCAGGAAGCAGAGGTGGGAGAACAACCTGTTGAAGAATTTGAAAGAGTTGAGACTGACACCCTTGCATCTCTTGCGAATTGGAGTGTAGGGGGAACCACTGACGGAGGGGCAGTTGCGGGAAACTTTACTATTCGAAATGGTGCATTCGCAGTCAGTAGTTTTGGAACTGGATCCGGATGGCATGGTCCATCCGTTTTAGAATCAATCGCAGGTGGACCACTTCAAGATTTTCAGGCACAGATCAGAATTACCTTTCCAACGATTCAAGATGGGATTGGTCGAGCTGAAATGTATCTACTTGATGATCAGAACAAACCGGTTGTTAAAGTCGCCATGAAGAAAACAGGTGGAGGCGCAAAAGGCAATACAGCTGAAGTCATCCTGATTAATGGCTCTGATCGACATACGTTAGTAAACTACGCGACTGACAATGGTCGCGCATGGAATAACTTTAGTGGACTGCTACAGGTGGAAAGACGTGGGAATGTCTGGAGTGCGTATATTGCCCAAGTCGATCCAGTCACGTATGAACATCATACAAGGTACCGTCCTCAGAATTTCACTGATGTTGAAAACCGTTTTATGAATCAAGTAGCTGTTAAGCAGCTGCATGCTGCTCAGTCCGGCACCTTGCCGGTACCCGATATGACGTTCTATCATTTATTTATTAATAAGATTAATGAGGTAGTAGACAATAGCCCTGTTATCATCGCAAGAGCTGGTGATCAGATAATCTTTAATCACATGAATAAAACGCTGACCATAAACGGTGAAGATGCGAAACGCTATAAGGATTTTGGAGCTACCTACTTTGGAATCCCAAAAGGAGAAAGCGTCTTGCTCATTGCGCCGGCTGATAAAGTCAGCGCATCTTTACGTTTCAGGGAGGCGTACTTATGACGATTATTCAGATTATTGATGCACAAGAGGATATCATCCTCGATGATTTAACCTTAAGTCAGGATCCGTTTCATGCTACAAAAACTGAGGGTGAACGTGAAGAGATTGATCAGACCCGTAATATCTTCTGGGATGCATTCCATGAACAGGGTACTGACGGAACAAATATATTTGAATACTCGATGTTCTCACGCGCAGCCGCCGCCAAGCATATTGAAGGCAGGGTGCGTTTTATTATTGCCTCAGAACGTAAAGGGTTTCAGGAGTTTATTGCTTATGAGATCGAGACACCTGACGACGAAAAGCGTATTTATGCTCAGGGTTATGAAATTGACCTGAACAAGCAAAAGATCATTGCGCCTGGCACGTTTGAAGGATGGACATTAAAGCAGTATATCAGCCTGACCACTTCCGGCACGGTATTTCAAGCAGGTGATGTCCAGTACGGTGGTACTCGAACCATTACGATTGATAAGCATATGGGTGGTTACGACTTTTTAAAAATGGTCGCCGGCGTATTTGGAGTGGAGCTGCAGTTCCGACTGGAAACCCAGGCTCATAAAATAGCCGGCAGGTTTGTAGATGCTGCAGAGCAATTTGGTTCATATGAGGGCAAAGAAATCGAATACGGCAAGGACCTACTCAATATCACACGTCGGCATTTCTCGGATAGGATCGTGACAGCACTGGATGTAATTGGTCCGGAGCGTGAGGATGGTACCCGGCTGACAACCCGTGTTGTAGATATGGATGCTTTCCAGAGGTGGAACGTTAAAGGTAATCATCTTGTTCAGATCTACGAACCTGAGACAGACAATAAAGAAATAACCCTATCAGAGTTGAGGCAGCTTGGACAATCACACCTGAAGAAGCTGATTGATTCGATCGATGAATACACAGTGTCAGCAGTTGCTCTGCCAGATGAGCTCACTTACATGGGGGACAGAGTGAGAGTCAAGAATACAAAATATGTTCCACCGCTATATGCTGAAGCACGTATCATGAATGTCCGCCGGCCAATCGGTAACGACATTAGGAAACAATATGTGATCGGGAATGTTGTGCTGTTTGATGAAGACGACATTTTAAAAACGCTGAGGAAGCTGCAACAGGAATACGATATGCGGATTATCAAGAGTCCGGACAGACCTGCATACAAGCCAGGGCTTTACTGGATAGACACGTCTCGAAATCCAAACGTTCTACATGTATGGGATAGAGACATCAATGACTGGAGATCAGCTTCTCCAACAAGTCCAGAAGATATTGGGGCAGAACCAAAAATCCCTGACGGTCTTACACCACCGGCAAACCCTATAGTTGGTGACAAGTGGGTTGATACAAGTGGAGAAAAGCCTATCATGAAAATCTATGATGGGCTGGAGTGGACGGCTGTCCAAGGACCAGAAGGACCACAGGGACCTCCAGGAACTGATGGCATTCAGGGGCCGCAAGGCGATCAGGGTGTTCAAGGACCGGCAGGGGAAGATGGTACCTCGTCATACACGCATATTGCTTATGCAAACAGCCCGGACGGTCAAACGGATTTCTCGGTGTCTGACAGCAACGAAAAGTTATACATCGGCATATATGTAGATTCTGTACCGACAGACTCAAGTAATCCGGCAGACTATAATTGGACGCTCATTAAAGGGCAGGATGGTTCACAGGGTATTCCTGGACCAAAAGGTGAGGACGGGAGAACACCGTATTTTCATACGGCATATGCAAATAACGCAAGTGGTACATCACTGTTCTCAACAACTGACTCGACAGGTCGCGATTATCTTGGTACTTACACAGACTTCACTCAAGCTGATTCAACAAATCCAGCCGATTATACTTGGCAAAAAGTAAAAGGTGAACAAGGTCCCCAAGGCGTGCCCGGTCCTGCAGGTGAAGATGGACAGCCTCTTTATACGTGGTTAAAGTATGCTGACACTCCAACAAGTGGGATGAGTGATAGTCCTACAGGTAAAGCATACATTGGGCTTGCATATAACAAATCATCACCTACAGAATCATCTAATTACAGTGATTATACATGGTCGCTTATCAAAGGTGAAAAAGGCGATACCGGTGTTCAGGGACCAAGTGGTTCTGATGGCTCTGATCGTTTCACGTGGATTAAGTATGCGGATAGTTCAACTGGATCCGGCATGTCTGACTCTCCGGCAGGTAAAGAGTACATTGGTCTTGCGTATAACAAAACGACAGCTTCGGAATCATCGAATGCTTCGGACTATACATGGGCGCTAATCAAAGGCGACAAGGGGGACACTGGCGCAACGGGACCTCAGGGACCGAAAGGTGACACGGGAGCAACCGGACCTCAAGGACCGCAGGGTGCAGTCGGACCGCGGGGTATTCAAGGTCCTGCGGGTGCAGACGGTCAGACAACGTACACATGGCTCAAATACGCAGATACATCAGCAGGCGCAGGCATGTCGGATTCACCAAGCGGTAAATCGTACATGGGTATTGCCGTTAATAAAACGACACCAACTGAGTCCAATACCGCATCGGATTACACGTGGTCAAAAATTGAAGGAGATCAAGGTGTACAAGGTCCGAAAGGTAGCGATGGTCAAACGACTTATACGTGGGTAAAGTATGCTGATGATGCGAATGGCTCAGGGTTAAGTGATAGCCCGACTGGTAAACGGTATATCGGTATGGCGTTTAATAAGACGACAGCAACTGAAAGCACGAGTCCATCTCAGTATACGTGGACACCGTTGTATGACAATGTGAAGGTAGGCGGAAGAAACTTGATCGACGGTAGTGGTGGGTTATATATGCTTTCGAACAACAACGCCTCCTATCCAATAGAGGATGTTACGTTCGATGGTCATAGGCGTTTACGGAGAACATTTCCGTCAGGTATTACTAACTCATCTTTATCTACCTACACTGCCTATTTCTTCGACGTGTATAAAGGTAACACATATACGGTATCAATAAAAATAAAACCGGAAGTTGACTTAAATTTAAAGTTTGACGATGGCGCATATACGATGTGTAAAGCTGGTGAATGGACTACGTTAACGTCTACATTCACTGTAACCGCAGACGCTAGGCGCAGGGTTATGGGTATCTATGGGTCTGGTTTTAGTTCATCGTTTAACCCGTGGATTGAGTACAAGGAAGCTAAAGCCGAAAATGGAAATATCGCCACCGATTGGTCCGAAGCACCGGAGGACATCCGAACTGACCTACGCTTAACATCGCCGTTGCCGACACACCTTACGCTCAACTCGTCCGGCATCACGGCTACAACGTCGAACTCGTCGAACTATGCACGACTTGATTATCGTGGGATTTACGTACAAGGTGGAGCAATCGACATCCGTACCTCAACAAGCTTAAATCGTGGAGTAGTATTCGATGGCAACGGTTTACGTGGATATAATTCATCAGGTGCAAAAACATTTGAGATTGATACAAACGGTAATGCGATGTTTAGCGGTCAGATCGTTAACGCGACGACAACTGCAAGCGGTAAGAGTGTCACGATTGCAAACGGCAATATCTCGGTTGAGCATAACGTGTCTTCGTTTAAATACGAAACGGACATTAACCAAACAGGCGTGACCGTAAAAGATACGTACTTACCGACGGGATCTTACGGTGTGACTCAAATACGCGGTAGTGAGATCATCGTAGATTCTTATGTATCCTACCGAGGCAGAACGGTTGTGAGTACGGAAGGTATTAAGGTCGAGCGACTGCAAAGCCCTTATGAAGAACTGTACTTGAGTATCGGAAGCTCAGAAGCGTTTCTAAGTACGACGGCTCCGTTACGAGTTGAATCGGACAGTGTTTTAAAAATTAACGCAGGGACGCTTTTAGAGTTAGAAGCCGGCGCTAATGGAACGATCAGTTTTATGCACGGCACTGTTCGCTATGCTGAGTTTGAGCGTCAGACTTACGATAATAATCACGTGTTCTTAAAAGCTGGAAGTCAGGGATTAAAGTTTCTACAAGGTACAGCTAATCAGATTCAAGCACGTAATTCAGGTGATACGGCATATGGCCGGTTCTCAGCATCAGACTTTATCACAGCATCCAAACGTGAGTATAAAAAGAATATTGAAGATTTTTCAAAGAATGCATTGATCCAAGTGCTTGCAACACCAGTGCGATCGTATCATCTGAATGAAGATATTGATACTGAGTTCAAGCGAATCGGATTTATTACTGATGAAATCCCTGCAGAGTTGATTGACCTTTCAGGTGAAGGAATCAATGCATATGCGGCGGTTGCTTATCTGTGGAAAGCAGTTCAGGAATTAGCTGCAGAAGTACAAACATTAAAAGAGATGGCTTTATAGGAGGTGATTGGATGAATAAAGGTGTAGATGCAAATGTTGTGATCGAAAAGCTCACAATGAAAATCGGTGAGAAAGAATGCCAAATCGCAGTGCTTGAGGCAATGGTAGATAAACTGATGGATGAAAAAGAAACTCAGCCGGCTGAATAAAATTAAAGGATTCCCTCCTTAGGTGTTGAATTACGTAAATGAGGAGGGGGATAAATTGAGTGAAACAAGAGATGAGATTATGCTGCTAACTGGTGTAATGCGCATTAAACAAAAGGCTTTTAACAGAGCTGTTTTAGACATACTCATCGAAAATGGCTTGGTCAAAAACGAAGAGCAATTTGATGAAAGAGCAGATGAGATTTTTCATGAAAACTTTGAAAAAGATCTGAAAGAGTTAGAAGAACTAATTGCTCTGAGAAATAATGATTAGAAAGCATCTCAATTGAGGTGCTATTTGTCTTGTTGAAACTTGTAAAAGGTATTCTCTCCTTATTTGTAGAATGTTGTAAATGAGGAGGTGCTTAATGGTTAATAAAGATAAATATTATAAGATAATAGCACACAATTTATTAAGTGAGTTTTGTATAAAATTCAGTAAGTATCAAAGTCAACTTAAATCTAACTTGAGAAGTTTTGATTTAGATATTTCAAAAGCACTTCCTAAGGTTTTTCAAGGTAATCATTTTTATATGGAAGCTGTATATTCTATCGATAAAAAACAAGTGCTAATTAATTTCTTTGAAGATAATGAGACTTCATACAGAACATTCATGGGTAATGGTGAAGTTATTGATTATCTCGATACAACGGGGACCTGGTCTAAGAGCAATACAGCAATAAAAGCTATTAATAGTAATGTAAGAATAGAAGGTATGACTATTAAGGATATCAGACCGTTTAGATTGGAAGGTAATTCAGAACTGTATTTTCAAGATTTACAAATTGAATTACCAAATGGCAAAGACAAAACTATTGATTACGGAATTCTGTTATCTTTTGAAAAGTTCTATGAAATATACAAGGACATTAATAATTTTGTATTTACTCTCTATAATATGTACTGGATGCATTTCGAAAAATATAAAGAAAAATTAAATGCAAAATCATCTGAGCAATATAACCATGTTCAATATATTGAGAGAGTACTTAAACAAATGGAATTCTATTTTTATGAAAAAGTACCTGAGAAACAAATTGATGATTTTTTTAAGGATAACCCGTATATTTCAGAAGTTACTCTCGGCTTAGTAGATATAAAATCACAAGTTGTATTGAAAGATGTTTTAAAAATGTATGGGCAAGATCTAAAACCAGATGCGTTGGGGCTAGACCCTGTGAATAATCGGTGGACTATAATTGATTATAAATTAGGTAACAAAAAAAATATTGTTAAAGGCGCTAATGGAGTTCGCGCATCGTTAATGAGTTCTGTTAGTGATCTAGAAGCACAATTAAGAACTTATAGAAATTATTTCGACGACTCAACACATAGAGAGTCTTTTTTGAACAAAAATGGTTTTTCAGTTAGTAAAGGTCCGAATACAATAGGGATTATTGGTTATGTAGATGAGACTTCAATTAAAGATTTTGAAGAATTAATGAGTGAAAAACCACAATGGTTCAAAGTATTACCTTACAACTATATTAAAGCTAAAATGGAGGTGCATTTAAGTAAGATAAAAAATTTAAGGTAGACAAAATAAATAGTATTGAGTTTTAGCCGAAGCATCTCATTTGAGGTGCTTTTTATATTGCAAACAGGGGGTCCATTTCAGCAACAAGAGAGGAAGAGGACAACATGACAAGCCAAAATTCAAGGAGGCACACAATGCAGCATAGTACAGACACAGCATATGCATTTTTCTGGGGAGGCGGATTTTCAGTCGTCTCTTATTTAATTGGAGGATGGGACAACTTAATTGTGGCCCTATCCATTTTTATGATTGTGGATTACATTACCGGCATTATGATCGGCATCAATGACCGCAAATTGAACAGCAAGATTGCTTTTAAAGGAATTATGAAAAAGGCAGCCATGTTCTTAGCGATCATTGTAGCCGTTCAGCTGGATTCAATCACAGGTGATGGGGAAGGATATTTCATCCGCTATACGTTGATCATGTTTCTGATTGGTATGGAAGGGATCTCAATCGTTGAAAATATGGGGCACCTGGGCATTAAGCTGCCGGCAATAATCAGCGAGCGATTTTCTCAATTGAGAGAAGAACCAGAAAAGAAAAGAGAGGATGACGTTTCATGAGCAGAGTATCACTACAAACACTCATTGACCGCAGTGTCCGCAATATGGGTGCTGTGGATTCTCGAATTAGAGATATGGCAGTAGAGATCATTAAACGAGCCTATAAAGAAGGCATAAATGTTCAGATTAGTTCCGGTCTGCGTACTCATGCTGAACAAAATGCACTCTATGCTAAAGGCAGAACAGCACCAGGTAACATCGTGACAAATGCAAGAGCAGGCCAGTCCGTCCACAATTATGGTCTAGCCGTTGATTATTTTTTGACGAACCATACCGGCACTACGGCTACTTGGACTGTAAATGCGCAGTGGCGTAGAGTAGCAGCTATTGCAAAATCAATGGGCTTTACATGGGGTGGTGACTGGACAAGCTTTCCAGACGCGCCTCACCTTGAATACACGAAGGGGTTAACATGGCGTGATCTGCAAGCTGGCAAGCGTCCGTCATTCAGAAATGTTCCTGCAGTTGAAAAGACTTGGCTTGAACTTGGTGATGAAGGAGCAGGCGTGAAAGCGATGCAGGAACTACTTAATAAGCACGGGTATGCGGTGACAGCAGATGGTATCTTTGGACGGATGACAGAGAGTGCACTTAGAAGCTTTCAGTATCAGAATGATTTAACTGTTGATGGTGTTTATGGAACAAATACAAAAGCTGTTCTCGAAGAAAAGAGTACATCCAAGCCAGCAACTAAACCACAACCAAAAGAGGAGGAAGATGAAATGTTAAAACAAGCAATCGTAATCAACACATTTAATGACTACCCGGCTGCAGAGGTACTTGCTGTAAGATTAAAGGCTCCCATCTATCCACGAGCTGCAGTAAAAGGTGAAGTGGCAAAAGAGCTTCTTGTGGTAGGCGGTAATAAGGATGGACTTAAAGCTGACAAGATCATTGTGCTTGCTGGTAAAGGAAGGTTTGATACAGCTGAGAAGGTTCAGGAGTATGTAAACAAACTATAATCAAAAGGTAGCATTTATAGATTCGTTTAATAGAGCAGTTTATAAAAACAAAATTTATAGTTCTTTTTTCCTCCTTCATTTGTTACAATAATGTAGAATAATGACAAATGGAGGAGAAAAATGCCTACAAAATTAATTAATTTTGATCTCTTTAAAATTTACTATGGACAAAATAAACAAGATACTTTTGATCTAAAGTTAGATGAGGAATTTAAGAAAAATATTAAAACTGAAATCAATGTGTTCGATTATATTCTTAGAATTGGTGAATTAAAACAAGTTAAACGTAATTCAGCGTTTCCTGATTTAATTGACAATAAACTCTGGATTGGTGTTATTGAAAGAATCAATGTGACTGAAGAAGGTTATACTGCTCAAATAGGAAAAAGCGGACGTAAGACGTACGCTACAGGTGATGATGAAGGTCCGCTCAACGATACAGTTTTTCTTTATGATCCAAAATCAGGGGTTCTTATTTTACAACGTTCAAGAGGTGGTGCGGCACACACGAATATGACCAATTTTGTATCCTCAATGTGTAAAGATGAAAATGTAACATTAAAGATATTGGTGGACAAAAAAACTTTAAGCAAATTAGATAAACTTCCTCAAATAGATACAATTGAATATCAGATTGCCAAACCTAATCCTAAGACATTTAGAGACAATAAACGAGAATTAAATGGTGATATTAAAATGTTAAATAAAATGAAAGGAGAAAAGATGAAAGTTATCATCGGAGAACAAAAAGATGTTTTGTTAGACAAGCAGATGGTTAGACAAAAAGTAAAAAGTTTACTCGAATCTGAAGATGAAGTGTCTAGGTTAATTGTCAAAGGTTACAACAATGCTGATCGAGAGGTATTGGATTTAATAAAACACAAAATTCAAGCACATAAAAAAGTAACCGCCGACCCAGGGCATAAAGTATCCTACATTCATATAATTGATGTAATGGAAAGTATTTTTAGGGAAAAAGAAAATTTAATCAAAGACTTTATTTAATCTTTTATGGGGTGATGCATTGAAAAAGATTCTCTTCTTAACTTCTATCATCGCTGCAGTAATTGTAGGTGTATTCTACAATTTCAACATCGATTATACAAAAATCAATTTTAAAGACATACTCTCATCTACAGTTGCAATGGGTTCCATAGGTATAGGATTTTTAGCGGCAGCAGTAACATTGATGCCTGCTCAACAAACAAATCCATTTCTAAAGGAACTAAAAAGAATAGGCGGATATAGCAAAATGCTAAATTCACTAGTAGTTGGAATAGGTACATTATTTATTACCTGTTTACTATCAATTTTTGGACTTTTTTTTGATTTAGATGAAGAGTATTTACCACTAGAAATCTTTTATTATGTCTGGTTATTTGTTTTTGTTATTAGTATTTTTTCGGTAGGGTATGTAATTTGGACTTTTCTATTCTATCTGAGATCGGCATCTGATAGTGAAGATATACATTAATACTATTCATTTTACCCTCAAGTTGTAGTTAGGCTTGAGGGATTTTTTATATTGATAAATAGAACTTTTGTTCGTATAATCAAACACAAGGAGGGAACGATATGAGAGAACAGCTATTGAAGTATCAGCAGCAGGGGTACACGGTGAAGATGATCTATATGAATAAATCCGGCCAGTGCTCTGAGCGAAAAGTACGGATTCGGAATCTTAATGACACTTCGTTCACAGCCTTCTGCTTCAAGCGCGGCGAAGTTCGTACTTTCCAGTATGATAATGTTCTTTCAATTGCTCCTGTCATTAAACGTGAAAAGATGGTGATCTGAGTGGATGATAAAAATAGAGACCGCGGTACGATCAAGTGGACCAGTATGATGCTGCCTGAGCACGTGGGACAGCTGCGAGACTTCTTTGAATATGAATACAATGCGGAAAAGCAACCGATCATGGATGAGCAGATGATGGAGATGATCTTTCTAACGATTCAGGAGGCCTGTGAGTTTCAGCAGGAGATTGAGCTGAAGATATTCAAGAAAAGTCAGCTATCAAGTATTACTGGAAGGGTGAAGCTGATTGAGTATCAGAAGAAGTACATAGTAATAGAAAGTATCTCGGGTGAAGCGAAGGTCAGTTTCGATCATGTGGTAGGGGTAAATCACGCATAATTATATTCATAGTGATGGCATCTTTTGGTATAATGAGTAAAAAGGGGGATGGATATGGATAAAATTCTTAGGTGGGTTGGTTACATATTTATAGTAAGTGGTTTCATATCATTAATTTACATCTGGACAAACTTGAAAGTGCTGGACCCGACGTCTGTATTTTTAGATGACTTGGGCATGCTTGATCCACACCCGTATAGAGTACCAATTGCTATTGGAACTTTCTTTAGTGCATTTGCTATCGGTATTCTCTTTGTGGCTGCAGGTAATGTCTATGAGAAGTTGATGGGTGGTTATGAATCAAAAGCATTTAGAAGTGATCCAAGAGATAAATTAAAGCACCGACAGCAAGCATAAAAAACACCCCTCTATCTTAATTGATAAGGGGGTTATTTTTTGTTCTATGGTCACAACGTGGTCACAGAATAATCATCAGATATGTTTATTCGCATTTTTGCGCTTACTCTAAATACAGTCATATCAGCACATTTGATTAAAAACCATCACATCAGTTTAAATGTGTACAGACTCCCACCGTCTCCACCAAATTAAATTGACCACTTTCTTTCCCTATTCTCATGCACATGTTTTATAACCATTTTCATGACCATTTCTTCTTTATTAATACCCATGGCATATCCGGCAAGATAATGAATTAAATTCCTCGCTTCTGCCGGCTTTAGGTTACCTATAGTAGCTTGATACTCTTCTTTAAGATTCTTCTCCATGTTCTTTCCCTCCATTAAATAAGTTTTCCACCGTAGTGCCACCGTTTTAATAAAATACAATGAGATAAACAAAAATATAATAAATGATGATAAGATACTAAATGAACAGATACACACTTGATCTGTCTTAATTGCTAAATACAATAGAATACATTAAGATACACTCCGTACCACCATTACCATAAGAAGCGTTTATGGCTGTCCTTCAAATGGATGAAGGCGAAAAATAATTTTAATACATGTGAAAGGGGAGCGGATTCTGCATATAGCAGGAAACGTCCCTTTTTCTATGTGAAAAGGAATGAAAAACACATGACTTCTGCAGTATATATACACATTCCATTCTGTCACCATATTTGCCATTACTGCGATTTTAATAAAGTATTTATGAAAAATCAGCCTGTAGATGAGTATATTGAAATGCTGATTCTTGAAATGAAGACCGTTCATCAAAGCAACAAGCCGATGAAAAGTATTTTTGTAGGCGGCGGCACGCCAACAGCATTAAGCGCAGCCCAGCTGAAAAAGCTGTGTGAAGGAATTCAGTCAACGTTTCATATTACGGGTGAAACAGAATACACATTTGAAGCGAATCCCGGAGATTTGAGTAAAGATAAAATCAGCGTGCTAAAAAGCGCAGGAGTTAACAGGCTGAGCTTTGGTGTACAGTCATTCAACGACCGCCTTCTTGAAAAAATCGGACGTAATCACCGTGCTGATGATGTATACCGCTCGGTGAAAGAAGCGCAGGAAGAAGGTTTTACTAATATTAGTATTGATCTGATCTATGCGCTGCCTGAGCAAACGCTTGAAGACTTTGAAGATACGATTGACCGTGCGCTTGAGCTTGATCTGCCTCATTACTCGGGATATTCACTGATTGTAGAACCCAAGACGGTTTTTTATAATCTGATGAGAAAAGGGCGCCTGCCACTTCCTGGTGAAGATGCTGAAGCAGCCATGTACGATCTGCTGATGGATAAAATGGCGGCAAAAGGATTCAATCAATATGAAATCAGCAACTTTGCAAAACCTGGTCATGAAAGTCTGCATAATCTGACGTATTGGGAAAATGAAAGCTACTACGGTTTTGGTGCAGGCGCACATGGCTACGTAAACGGAATCAGGTACTCTAATATTGGACCGGTATCTAAATATATTCAATCTTTAAGAGAAGACAAGCTGCCTGTCTTTCACCAGGCGGAAGTAACCCTGCATGAAAAAATGGAAGAAGAGATGTTTCTCGGTTTAAGGAAATCAGCAGGAGTATCAATTCCTCATTTCAAACAGAAGTTCGATGCAGAACTGATGGAGATCTTTAAAGCACCGGTGGAGGAAATGAGCGGTCGTGGCCTGCTCGAGATTGAAAATGACCGCATTAGATTAACCCGTGAAGGCAGATTTCTTGGGAATGAAGTTTTTCAATCTTTTCTTGGATTAAATTAATGCATAGTCGTTGACAGTAAAATCATCATTTGATAACTTAAGAATTAGATTTAGCACTCGTGATTAGTGAGTGCTAACAGGGGTGATAAAAGATGCTAACAGATCGGCAATTACTTATTCTTCAAGTGATTATTGATGATTTTATTCGCTCTGCCCAGCCGGTAGGTTCAAGAAGCCTGTCCAAAAAAGACGAGATACCTTTCAGTTCGGCTACAATCCGGAATGAAATGTATGACCTCGAGGAAATGGGGCTGCTTGAAAAAACCCATACATCCTCAGGGCGTATTCCTTCTGAAAAAGGATACCGTTTTTATGTGGATCATCTGCTTTCACCACAGGCTTTAAAGAAAAAAGATATGTCTCAGATACAGTCTATCTTTGCAGACAGAATTCTTGAAATTGAAAATGTTGTTCAGCGTTCAGCTGAAATACTTTCACAAATGACAAATTATACGTCAATCGTGCTGGGGCCTGACCATCATGATAATAAGGTTAAAAGCGTACAGATTATTCCGTTGAATCAGGACAGCGCAATTGCCATTATCGTGACAGACACCGGTCATGTGGAAAACAAACGATTTACGATTCCACCCGGATTAAACCCTGAAGAGATCGAGCGCATGGTTAGAATCCTGAATGATAAGCTGACCGGCACACCGCTTGCAGAGCTTCATGACAAGATGTATAAAGAAGTCGCATTATTTCTGAAGCGTCATATTGCAAACTATGATCTGATGATTGAAGCTTTTGCACAAATTATGAATATTCCGGTTCATGATAAGCTGTTTTTTGGCGGGAAAATGAATATGATGAATCAGCCTGAATTTAATGATATTGATAAGTTCAGAATGCTGATGGATATTATTGATAAAGAAGATTATCTCTATCCACTCATTAAGGAAAACAGCGGGTCAGGTATTCAAATCAGAATCGGTAAAGAAAATAATAATGAAGCATTAAAGGATGTCTCACTGATTACAGCATCCTTCCCGGTCATCGGGGGACAAAATGGTTCTCTCGCTATTTTAGGTCCGACCAGGATGGAGTATTCGAGGGTGATCAGCCTGTTGAATGTCATCAGTATGGACTTATCAAAAGCCCTTTCAACCTTTTATGATTCAGACGAAAAATGATGCCTGCCCGGGATCTTCCCCGGCAGTGCATTTTACTGAGCGCATCAGGATTGATTGCTGATCCGGGCGTTTATTGAATGATAAAAAGGGAAAGCATTTCAAGGAGGTGAAAGATCGTGTCAGAAAAAGAGGTACAGCAGGAAACAGAAGAAGTAAAAGAAACAGCAGAAGAAGTTAAAAATGATGCGGCAGAAGAAACTGCAGGTGATGCAGCAGAGCAGGAAGCGCCGGAAGAAGTAGACTGGCAGCAAAAAGCAGAGGAAGCTGAGGATAAATATCTCCGACTTCACGCTGAATTTAATAACTACAGACGCCGTATTCAAAAAGAAAATGAAACTTTACAAAAGTACCGTGCTCAAAATGTAGTGACAGGGATTTTACCTGCACTTGATAATTTTGAACGCGCGCTTAACATAGAGACTGCAAACGAAGAGTCTGCATCATTGTTAAAAGGTATGCAGATGGTTCATTCAAGCCTTTTAGAAGCTTTAAAGGCTGAAGGTGTTGAAATCATTGAGTCAGTAGGTCAGCAATTTGACCCGAACCTTCATCAGGCAGTAATGCAGGTTTCTGAAGAAGGATACGAATCAAATACAGTCATTGAAGAACTGCAAAAAGGTTATAAATTGAAGGACCGAGTAATCCGTCCATCAATGGTCAAAGTAAACGAATAATTGTATTTGGGAGGATGATGTTAAAATGAGTAAGATTATCGGTATTGACTTAGGAACAACAAATTCATGTGTCGCTGTGCTTGAAGGCGGAGAAGCAAAAGTAATTGCAAACCCAGAAGGTAACCGTACATCTCCATCAGTTGTATCATTTAAAAATGGTGAAAAGCAGGTTGGGGAAGTTGCAAAACGTCAGGCAATTACAAACCCTAACACAATCATGTCTGTAAAAAGACACATGGGTACAGATCACAAAGTAGAAGCAGAAGGAAAAGAGTACTCACCTCAGGAAATTTCTGCAATGATTCTCCAATACTTAAAAGGATACGCTGAAAGCTACCTTGGCGAAGAAGTAACTAAAGCAGTTGTTACTGTACCGGCATATTTCAATGATGCAGAGCGCCAGGCAACAAAAGACGCTGGTAAAATTGCAGGTCTTGAAGTAGAGCGTATTATTAACGAGCCGACAGCAGCAGCGCTTGCATACGGTCTTGACAAGATGGAAGAAGATCAGACAATTCTTGTATATGACCTTGGTGGCGGTACATTCGACGTATCAATCCTTGAACTTGGTGATGGGGTATTTGAAGTGCGTTCAACTGCAGGTGATAACCGTCTTGGCGGTGACGACTTTGACCAGGTTATCATTGATCACCTGGTAGCAGAGTTCAAAAAAGAAAATGGCATTGACCTTTCTAAAGATAAAATGGCCCTTCAGCGTCTGAAGGATGCAGCTGAAAAAGCGAAGAAAGATCTTTCAGGTGTTACATCAACTCAGATTTCTCTGCCATTTATCACAGCAGGCGAAGCAGGACCGCTTCACCTTGAAATGAATCTGACTCGTGCGAAGTTTGAAGACCTTGCTTCTTCATTAATCGAGCGCACAATGGGACCAACTCGTCAGGCAATTAAGGATGCAGGTATGTCTGCTTCTGAAATTGATAAAGTTATTCTTGTTGGTGGATCAACTCGTATCCCGGCTGTACAGGAAGCAATTAAGAAAGAAACTGGAAAAGAGCCTTCAAAAGGCGTTAACCCTGACGAAGTTGTTGCAATGGGTGCAGCAATTCAGGGTGGTGTTCTGACAGGAGACGTGAAAGATGTTGTACTTCTTGATGTGACACCATTATCACTTGGTATTGAAACAATGGGTGGCGTATCTACCGTTCTGATCGAACGTAATACAACCATCCCAACATCTAAATCACAGACTTTCTCTACTGCAGCTGACAACCAGAACGCTGTTGATATCCACGTGCTTCAGGGTGAACGCCCAATGGCAGCGGATAATAAAACACTCGGCCGTTTCCAGCTTGGAGATATCCCGCCTGCACCACGTGGCGTTCCACAGATCGAAGTAACATTTGATATCGATAAAAACGGTATCGTAAATGTAAGTGCGAAAGATCTTGGTACTGGTAAAGAGCAGAAGATTACAATTAAGTCTTCTACTTCACTGTCAGACGAAGATATTGACCGCATGGTAAGAGAAGCTGAGGAAAATGCTGAAGCGGATAAGAAGCGTAAGGAAGAAGCTGAGATTCGCAATGAAGCTGATCAGCTTGTATTCCAGACTGATAAAACACTTACTGACCTTGGAGACAAGGTTGATGAAGAAGAAAAGAAAAAAGCTGAAACAGCACGTGACGAGCTGAAGGAAGCAATCGAAAAGAACGAGCTTGAAGAAATCAAAACAAAGAAAGATGCATTACAGGAAATCCTGCAGGCACTTTCTATGAAGCTTTATGAAGAGGCGGCACAGCAGGCTGAAGCAGAGCAGCAGGCTGGTGGCGGAAAGCCTGAAGATGATGTTGTTGACGCAGACTTTGAAGAAGTTGACGACGACAAGAAATAATAGCAGAAGCGGAAAAAGTCAAAGTCACGGTACTTTGGCTTTTTCTTTGCCATTGCAAGGGCAGCAGGAAAAATGCTAAAATAACCTTTATGCAAAAGGACCGGGGAGTGGAAATATGAGTAAACGAGATTACTATGAAGTGCTTGGATTATCAGAAGGTGCTTCTAAAGATGAAATCAAAAAAGCTTATAGAAAGCTTTCAAAAAAAT
This sequence comes from Jeotgalibacillus malaysiensis, assembly GCA_000818095.1. Classification (NCBI taxonomy): domain Bacteria; kingdom Bacillati; phylum Bacillota; class Bacilli; order Caryophanales; family Caryophanaceae; genus Jeotgalibacillus; species Jeotgalibacillus malaysiensis. Next base: position 2,031,634 of record CP009416.1, on the reverse strand, counting down.
ATCATCCGGACATTAATAAAGATGAAGATGCGGGTGAAAAGTTTAAAGAAGTAAAAGAAGCTTATGAAGTACTAAGTGATGATCAGAAACGTGCACATTATGATCAGTTCGGCCATACCGACCCGAACCAGGGCTTTGGCGGCGGAGCCGGTTTTGATGGCTTCGGCGGATTTGAAGATATCTTCAGCTCATTCTTTGGCGGCGGTGGCAGAAGGCGTGACCCGAATGCGCCAAGACAGGGTAATGACCTTCAATATACAATGACCATTCAATTTGAAGAAGCGGTTTTCGGAAAAGAAACAGATATCGAAATTCCGAAAGAAGAACAATGTGAAACGTGCGGCGGTGATGGTGCGAAACCAGGTACAACACCTGAGACATGTCATTACTGTAACGGTTCCGGTCAGCTGAATGTAGAGCAGCAGACACCATTTGGCCGTATCGTTAACCGAAGAGTCTGCCACCACTGTGAAGGTTCAGGTAAGCTTGTAAAAGATAAGTGCACAACCTGTGGTGGTAACGGAAAAGTGAAGAAACGCAAGAAGATCCACGTGAAAATTCCAGCTGGTGTTGATGACGGACAGCAGATGAGAGTTGCAGGTCAGGGTGAACCTGGCGTGAACGGCGGACCTCCAGGGGATCTGTATGTCGTTTTCCGTGTCAGAGCACATGAGATTTTTGAACGTGACGGTGACGATATTTTCCTTGATATGCCAATTACATTTGTACAGGCAACGCTTGGTGACGAACTTGAAGTTCCGACTGTTCATGGAAAAGTAAAATGGAAGCTTCCAGCCGGTACACAATCAGGCACAACATTCCGTCTGAAAGGCAAGGGTGTAAAAAACGTTCATGGATACGGTCAGGGTGATCAGCAGATCCGTGTGAAGGTAATTACACCTAAGAAGCTGACGGATAGACAAAAAACACTGCTGCGTGAATTTGCAGAAATCAGCGGTGATGTGCCTGATGAGCAGCATGATAACTTTTTTGAAAAGGTTAAGCGCGCGTTTAAAGGTGAATAACAAAATATGAACTGCCAGGGGCTGCTGCCCCGGCAGCCTGAAGTGAAATGGAGCTGGTCTGATGAAGTGGTCAGAAATAAGTATTCATACTACAAATGAAGCAATTGAACCGATTTCCAATATTTTGCATGAAGCCGGGGCGAGTGGTGTTGTGATTGAAGATCCCGGTGAGCTCCTGAAAGACAGGGAAGATCAATTTGGTGAAATTTATGATCTTAACCCGGAGGATTATCCTGATACCGGTGTCATGGTGAAAGCCTATTTGCCGGTTAACAGCTTTCTTGCGGAAACTGTAGACGGCATAAAGCAGGAAATCAGCAACCTGGTTTCTTTTAATATTGATATTGGTGAAAATAAAGTTGTTGTCAGTGAAGTAAATGAAGAAGACTGGGCTACTGCTTGGAAAAAGTACTATAACCCGGTGAAGATCTCTTCAACCTTTACCATTGTCCCTACGTGGGAAGATTATGAAAGAGTTTCAAGTGATGAGCTGATAATTGAACTTGATCCAGGTATGGCTTTCGGGACAGGAACACACCCGACTACTGTCATGTGTATTCAGGCCCTTGAACGTACTGTCATTAAAGGAGATACGGTCATTGATGTTGGGACAGGATCAGGTGTGTTAAGTATTGCTGCAGCATTACTTGAAGCCTCTTCAGTTTATGCACTTGACCTTGATGATGTTGCCGTAAAATCAGCAACTGAAAATGTTTCATTGAATGGTGTAGAAGATACTGTGACAGTCTCACAGGGTAATCTGTTAAGTGGTACAAAGGAACCGGTTGATGTGATTGTTGCGAATATTCTAGCTGAAGTCATTCTTACTTTTACAGATGATGCTTACAGTATGACAAAACCAGGTGGCACATTTATCACTTCAGGAATTATTAAACAGAAAAAAGATACTGTAAAAGATGCCCTTCAAGCATCAGGATTTGAAATTGATGAAGTCATGACAATGGAAGACTGGGTGGCAATCATTGCTACCAGACCGGAAGTGTGATCAAAGATGCAGCGGTATTTTTTACAGAATCAGCCTGATGAAAACGGATTGTTTTTAATAGATGGTGAAGATTATAAGCATATTGTCCGGGTGATGAGGATGACTGAAGGTGATAAGATCATCACCGTTTCCGGTCCTTCTTCTGTTTATGAATCAGAAATCGTAACGATTAATGAAACGAGCCTGACCGGTAAACAGCTAATAAAACTTACTCATCAGTCAGAACTCCCGGTTCGAGTGACAATTGCCCATGGTCTCCCAAAAGGAGATAAGCTTGAATATGTCATTCAAAAAGCAACAGAGCTTGGGATGTCTGCTTTAAAACCGTTCAGTGCTGACAGGTCGATTGTAAAGTGGGATCAGAAAAAAGGGAAAAAGAAGGCTGAACGCTGGAATAAAATTGCCAAAGAGGCTGCGGAGCAGTCTCACCGCTCTGTGATCCCTATCATTGAAGAGCCTGTAAGCACGAATCAATTAAGTTCGTCATTTCACGAATATGATGCTATCATGATGGCATATGAAGAAGATGCAAAGTCAGGAGAGTCATCAAACTTTTATCAATTCCTGAATCATCTGGAGTCAAATGCCAATATATTAGTCATTATCGGACCTGAAGGCGGTTTTTCTGAAAGTGAAGTGAACCGTTTTACAGAGGATGGAGCAGTCAGCTGTGGTTTGGGACCAAGAATATTAAGAACTGAAACCGCACCATTATACATATTGGCTGCGATTTCCTATCATTTTGAATTAATGAGGTGAAAAAATGGGAACAGTCGCATTTCATACACTGGGATGTAAAGTGAACCATTATGAAACAGAGGCAATCTGGCAGCTGTTTAAAGCAAATGGATATGACCGTGTTGAATACGAAGAATCATCTGATGTCTACGTAATTAATACGTGTACTGTAACAAATACGGGTGATAAAAAAAGCCGTCAGGTGATCAGGCGCGCAATCAGAAAAAATCCTGATGCTGTCATCTGTGTAACAGGGTGCTATGCACAGACTTCTCCTGCGGAAATCATGGCGATCCCTGGTGTGGATATTGTCGTTGGTACGCAGGACCGTACAAAGATGCTTGATTATATTGAACAATACAGACAGGAAAGACAGCCAATTAATGGCGTGACGAACATCATGAAAAATCGCGTCTATGAAGAATTGGATGTTCCGGCATTCACAGACCGCACCCGTGCGTCACTTAAAATTCAGGAAGGGTGTAACAATTTCTGCACATTCTGTATTATTCCATGGGCACGCGGGCTTATGCGCTCAAGAGACCCTGAAGAAGTGATCAGACAGGCTCAGCAGCTTGTTAATGCAGGCTACAAGGAAATTGTTTTGACGGGTATCCACACTGGTGGTTACGGAGAAGATATGAAAGATTATAATCTTGCAATGCTGCTTACTGACCTTGAAGACCAGGTCAAAGGACTGAAGCGGATCCGTATCTCATCGATTGAAGCAAGTCAGCTGACTGATGAAGTAATTGATGTTATTGACCGTTCAAAAATGGTTGTCAATCACCTTCATATTCCGCTTCAATCGGGCTCGAACACAGTACTGAAGCGAATGAGACGTAAATATACGATGGAGTTTTTCGCGGAAAGACTTGAAAAGCTTAAAAAAGCACTTCCTGGACTTGCTATTACTTCTGATGTGATCGTTGGATTCCCTGGTGAAACAGAAGAAGAGTTTATGGAAACCTATAACTTTATCCGCGAGCAGAAATTCTCAGAACTTCATGTCTTCCCATATTCTAAGCGTACTGGTACACCTGCTGCTAGAATGGATGATCAGGTGGATGAAGAAGTTAAAAATGAGCGCGTTCACAGACTGATTTCTCTTTCAGATCAGCTTGCGAAAGAATACGCTTCAAATCATCAGGATGAAGTGCTTGAGGTTATTCCTGAAGAACCGTACAAGGAAGATCCAACAGGTTCTTTATATGTCGGTTATACAAGCAACTACCTGAAAGTCGTATTTCCTGCAAATGAAGAGATGGTCGGCAAACTGGTCAAAGTGAAAATCTCTGAATCAGGCTATCCTTTTAATAAAGGTGAATACGTAAGAGTACTTGAAGAAGAATTAACCGTATAACCAGGTTAAGATGATTTTAATCAAACTGTTATAATGCAGAAATGCTACTCGCTCTGCTGAAAGTATGAGACTCAGACATTTATGATGACTGAGTCTTTTTTTATTAGGCATTTATGCAGCTTAGTGTTAAAATAGGTACGTACATCTAATTGAAAAGGGGAAATTATCATGTCAAACATTGCAAAAATGATTGATCATACACTTTTAAAGCCGGAAGCAACGAAAGAACAAATTACAAACCTGTGTGAAGAAGCAGCTGAACATGGATTTATGTCTGTCTGTGTTAATCCTTATTGGGTAAAGCTTTCATCAGAACTTCTTCAGACAACTGATGTAAAGGTATGCACAGTAATCGGATTCCCACTCGGCGCTTCAGCTACTGAAACAAAAGCATTCGAAACGAAGCAGGCGATCGAAGACGGTGCAACTGAGGTTGACATGGTTATTAATATTGGCGCACTGAAAAGCGGAGACTTTGATACAGTGAAGCAGGACATTCAGGCTGTAACAGCTGCTGCTAAAGGAAAAGCACTCACAAAAGTTATCATTGAAACATCACTTCTTACAGAAGAAGAAAAAGTAAAGGCTTGTGAGCTTGCAGTTGAAGCAGGTACTGACTATGTTAAAACTTCTACAGGATTTTCAGGCGGAGGTGCAACACCTGAAGATATCGCACTTATGAGAAAAACTGTCGGACCTGACCTTGGCGTAAAAGCTTCAGGTGGAGTACGCTCTGCAGAAGATGCACAGGCAATGATCGATGCGGGTGCTACACGTTTAGGTGCTAGCGCAGGTATTAAAATTATTCAGGGTCAAACTGCAGATAGCGATTATTAAGTCCTGTCATGTATTCAGATCACCTGAATCTAGAAGCCTTTTCAACTCTTAAAATGAGAGCTGAAAAGGCTTCTTATTCTTTCGAATATCTGTTGACCAGCACTTATACTTGGTTTATACTGTATAAGTACATGGGATTACCCATGAATGTCAGTAAGTATCCCTATCTTACTGCATGCAATGAAGAATGCATATTTGTGCTTCTCTTTGCTTGAATATGTAAGCGTAGTGTTCGGAGGGAGGGAATTAGAGATGTCAAAAACGGTCGTTCGTAAAAACGAATCACTCGAAGATGCTCTTCGCCGCTTTAAAAAGACTACATCAAAGGCTGGTACTCTTCAGGAGTTCAGAAAGCGTGAATTCTATGAAAAGCCAAGCGTTAAGCGTAAGAAAAAGTCTGAAGCTGCAAGAAAGCGCAAATTCTAATATAGGAGCAGGTGCATGAAGTGAGTATGTTAGATCGTCTGAATGAAGATATGAAAACAGCAATGAGAAATAAGGAAAAGGAACGTCTTTCAGTGATCCGGATGCTTAAGTCTTCGTTGCAGAATGAAGGATATAAAGTAGGCCGCAGTGATTTAACTGAAGATGAGGAATTGACTGTACTTTCACGCGAGTTAAAACAGCGGAAAGATTCTTATGCTGAATTTAAATCTGCAGGAAGAGATGATCTTTCTGACAAGCTTCAAGATGAAATTGCCTTAATAGAAACCTATATGCCCCGTCAATTGACTGAAGAAGAGCTTGAAGTCATTGTGATTGAAACGATCAATGAAACAAACGCTTCCTCTAAAGCTGATATGGGCAAAGTGATGAGCAGTATCATGCCTAAAGTAAAAGGCAAGGCTGATGGAGCCCGTATAAATAAGATGGTTCTCCAACACTTATCATAAAACTGAATTTGTTTATTCAGGTTCAGACAGATCAAGCCGTGTTTGCAATGTGCAACGCGGCTTGATTTTTTTATATTGAACATTCAGAATAAAAGTAAGCTTATAAATGAAACCTTTTTCAGATACATACGTATAGTAGATAGGTCATTATGATGCTACCCGGTCATCGGCAGATAGGAGGGGGGAGTAAGATGAAACTTATCGGAGTGAAAATGTTAGCCGCCTTAGTTGTATTATTGTCGGTATTTTCATTTATACAGCCAGCAGATGCAAACGGTCAGAAGGTGTATGTGGCTCCGGTTAAAAAAGAGGTTGAAAGAGGATTGGCAGCGTTTTTGGAGAGATCAATTGAAGAAGCTGAAGAAAATAATGCTGAAGCGTTGATACTTGATATTAATACTCCAGGAGGCGCTGTAAATGCTGCTGAGGAGATCGGTGAGATTATGCTCGACAGTGAAGTTGATCTTATTGCATACATCAATCCGAATGCATTGTCAGCAGGTTCTTATATTGCGCTTTACGCAGATGAGATCTACATGTCCCCATCAGCAAAAATGGGTGCTTCTGCCGTTATCACAAGTGCAGGAGGAGATGCTGACAGAAAAGCTCAAAGCGCATGGCTGGCTGCAATGATTAATGCGGCAGAGTCTTCAGATAGAGATCCTAAATTTGCTGAGGCGATGGTTGATCAGTCTGTTGAGATTCCCGGACTGGTTGATGAAGGAGAGCTGTTAACCTTTACGCCTTCAACAGCTGAAGAAAACAATTACTCCAAAGGGACTTATGCGAGTCTTGACGAATTGGTAGCTGGACTCGGATTTGGTGATGCTGAACTGGTCTCTGTAGAACCAACCTTTACTGAAAACCTGGCACGCTTTGTTACGAACCCGATCGTAGTTCCGATTCTCCTTTCAATGGCGAGTCTTGGGCTCGTGCTTGAATTATATTCTCCGGGCTTTGGTATAGCAGGATCATTAGGACTTGGTGCGCTATTGTTGTTCTTCTTTGGTCATTTAATCGCTGGACTTGCAGGTATGGAAGTATTAATTCTCTTCCTGATAGGGATAGGACTTGTCATTGCGGAATTCTTCGTACCCGGAGGAATCCTCGGTATTGCAGGTCTGGTCGCGATAATCGTCAGTATCCTGCTTGCGGGTGAAAGTATCGCATTTATGGGAATTGCATTATCTGTAGCGCTTTTAGCTGCAGTAATTGGGATGGTGATCATGGTGAAGTTCCTTGGTAAAAATCTTCATCTTCTGAAGAAAATTATATTAAGTGATTCAACGAGTACAGAAAGTGGTTATGTCTCTAATGTTAACCGTCACGAACTAATTGGACAGACGGGTGTAACCAGAACAGCTTTAAGACCTTCAGGCACAATTATCATTGATAATGAAAGAATTGATGCTGTCAGTGAAGGCGGGTATATTAACAAAGATCAGCAGGTTTTAGTGGTTAAAGTGGAAGGCTCACGCATTGTAGTGAGAGAAATAGATTAAATTTAAGGAGTGAATGGAATGGGGACAGAAGCAATTACGTTAATTATTATTGTTGTTGCTGCAGTAATCGCGATCAGTGTATTGTTTACGTTTGTACCGGTCGCACTATGGATTTCTGCACTAGCAGCAGGCGTTAAAGTCAGTATCTTTACATTAATCGGGATGAGATTAAGACGGGTTATTCCTAGCCGCGTTATTAATCCTATGATTAAAGCACATAAGGCCGGGGTTGATGTCAGTATTAATCAGCTTGAGAGTCACTACCTAGCTGGTGGTAACGTTGACCGCGTAGTAAACGCACTGATTGCAGCCCAGCGTGCAAATATTGAGCTTGCTTTTGAGCGATGTGCAGCGATTGACCTTGCAGGTCGTGATGTGCTGCAGGCTGTTCAGATGAGTGTAAATCCTAAAGTAATTGAAACGCCATTTATTGCCGGTGTGGCGATGGATGGGATTGAAGTGAAAGCGAAAGCAAGAATTACCGTTCGTGCGAATATAGATCGACTTGTCGGTGGTGCAGGAGAAGATACGATTGTAGCCCGTGTTGGTGAAGGGATTGTAAGTACAATCGGTTCGAGTGACAACCATAAGAAAGTACTCGAAAACCCTGATCTGATTTCACAGACTGTTCTCGGAAAAGGATTGGATTCAGGAACAGCATTTGAAATTCTGTCGATTGATATTGCCGATGTTGATATCGGTAAAAACATTGGTGCAGAGCTTCAGACAGAGCAGGCTGAGGCTGATAAGAATATTGCACAGGCAAAAGCTGAAGAACGCCGTGCAATGGCCGTAGCACAAGAGCAGGAAATGAAAGCGCGCGTTGAGGAAATGCGTGCGAAAGTTGTTGAAGCTGAGGCTGAAGTACCGCTTGCAATGGCTGAAGCGCTTCGTGAAGGTAATATTGGCGTAATGGATTATATGAACATTAAAAACATCGACGCAGATACTGATATGAGAGACTCAATCGGTAAGATTACTGGTAATAAAGACGATAAAGGTGACAGCAAAAACTAATTTAGGAGGCTGACTCCGTGGAGATTATTATCATGGCAATCATTGCGGGTGTCATCAGTCTTCTAAATAAACAGAAGAAGGAAGCACCTGCAGAAAAACCACCGGTACAAAAGCCTACGGTATCTAAACCAAGAAACCTGAAAGAGACTTTTGATAAGCATGCTAAGAAGCTGGCAGAAGAATATGATAAACAGCGTAAAACCTTTGAAGAATCTCAAAGCCCAAAACGTGAAAGTCGTGAGCAGAGTCAGTTGAAAAAGCAGCCGGACCCGGTAGTGTCACAAGAAATCACTGTTGAAAGCAGAGTAAAACCAGCCGTTAAATCAGATCCTATTAAAGAATCTGATATTACGATCACTAAGGAATTAAAACCAAGTGATGTAGTCAACGGAATTATTTTTGCTGAAGTCCTCGGACCACCAAGATCAAAGCGTAAGCATAGACAGTGAATGTCATGCCCCTTTCAGTTAAGACATATTCTTAACTGAAGGGGTTTTTTTTACATGGTTAAAAAACACTGGTTGGGCCGGGCTGCTGACTGGCTGGACCTGCCTGAAGACATCATAACCGATTTGCCGAAAGTGGAATGGATTGCACTGAAAACGCTGAAAATAGAGAACCATAAAGGGATGATTCATTATTCAGACTCGCTTATCAAGTTTTCAGTCAGTACGGGTGCAGTGATCATCACAGGGACAGGCTTAATGATCAGCAGTCTTACAAGTGAATATGCATCAATGCAGGGTAATATCAGTCAGATTCAGTTTAAGGGGCATACAGATGATTAAAAGACTTCTGCAGGTAAAGGTTTCTTTAACGGGAGAAAACAGCAGCCTTGTGATCAGCAGATTACAAAAAGACAGAGTCACGCTGAAAAATGTGAGTGGCAGAGAAAAAATAACTTTTATGATCCGTTATGCTGATCTTTTTGCACTCAGGAAAGCGGTTAGGAGAACCGGCTCAAAAGTGTCTCTCAGCAGCGAAGAAACAATTCATCGTGTATACAGGTTTACAAAGTTAAACATTCCCTCTCTTGCAGCACTTCTCCTGGCGGTCATTATATTTTTACAGGCATTCCAATACATATGGTCAGTTGACATTACTGGCGTAACACCTGAACTGAGAGAGGAAGCTGAGGAGTTACTGATTGAAAAAGGCATCAAACCGGGTGTCCGCTATATAGCTTTCACGCTTGATCAGCAAAGCGCTTCTATTAACAATCAAATTAGACAAACCAGCGAACACCCAATTTCTTTATTCGGTTTTACTCTTCCGTTTATGCTTGTGGAACACAAATATAAAGAAGTTTCCCAATCAGATGTTAACTTCTCAAAGGAACAGTCTGTAACATTGCCAAAGGAAATCGCGGTACAGGATGTATTGTCATTTACTGATGGTGGCGGGCAGGTTCATAAGGAGAAAATTTTGCATGAAGATATTGAGAATGGTAAAGTTAAATTAACAATATTCTATGAAGTTTTAGAAAATATTGCAGCAACTAAACCTTTTACCGAGGAGACACGCGAATGATTGAAGAACGGATTACTGTAGACATTAAATTAGAAGATCCGAATGAAGCAGTTCAGCTTTTTGGGAACTCTGATTCACATCTGAAAACGATTGAAGAAGATCTTGATATATCAATAATTTCACGCGGGGAATCTCTGCGCATCACAGGGAAGAATGAAGACATCGAAAAAGCGAAAAATGTGATCAGTCAGCTTCTTGGCGTCATTAGAAAAGGGATTCAAATCAGTCAAAGAGATGTTATTTATGCAGTACAGATGTCTCACAGAGGAACCATTGAATACTTTGATGAACTGTACGATGAAGAAATAACAAAGAATGCTAAAGGTAAACCGATCAGAGCGAAAACAATGGGTCAGCGACAATACGTGAATGAAATACGTAAAAAGGACCTTGTGTTCGGGATCGGTCCTGCTGGTACGGGTAAAACGTATCTTGCAGTCGTACTTGCAGTTCACGCTTTAAAAAATAATAAAGTAAAAAAAATTATTTTAACCAGACCCGCAGTTGAAGCAGGAGAAAGCCTTGGGTTTTTGCCGGGGGACCTGAAAGAAAAAGTGGATCCTTATTTACGACCGCTTTATGATGCGTTGCATGATGTTTTAGGAACTGAACAGACGCAGCGTTTTATTGAAAGAGGCGTAATTGAAATTGCACCGCTTGCCTATATGAGAGGCAGAACGCTAGATGATGCATTCGTCATTTTAGATGAAGCTCAAAATACAACCTATGCACAGATGAAGATGTTTCTGACCAGACTTGGATTTGGATCGAAAATGGTTATTACGGGAGACCAGAGTCAGGTAGACCTTCCAAATGGAATGGAATCCGGCCTCGTTGCTGCACAGAAGATTTTAAAAGGCGTACCGGGGATTGGATTTAATTATCTGGATCAGGCAGACGTGGTAAGACATCCGCTAGTAGCGAAAATCATTGGTGCCTATGACCAGAAAGGCAGTATATAACACCAGAATGTCCTTTCATTCAATAACATTCAGGTGAAATGAGGATCAGGATATATGCAGCATATAAAAGGTGAGACATCAGCTGTCTCATCTTTTTTTTAGTTTCTCAACGTCACATGTCGGAACTATACATTTTTTGCTATACTAGTAGTCAAGATGATTCAATATTCTTACATACTAGTATTCCGGGAGAGGATTTTATGCAGAAATGGGTCCGTAATATGAAGGATCTTTTACATTATACGTTCTTTAAGTGGATTATATTAACCATTGTAGGGCTGGCTTCTTTTCTGCTGCTTTTTTCTCATGTGAGCCCGGATACGTATAATACACGTTTGTTCTCTGTGGCTGATGAAACCATCAGATCACCAAAAACAATTGTTGATGAACGCCTGTCAGAAGCTGAGAGGGAACGAGCGGCGGCAGAGGTGGAGCCGGTTTATCAATACAGGCCGGAGATTACTGAAAACAGAACTTCGCTGATCAGTTCAATCTATGAATTTGCCAAAGACTTTAATCAGGTTCCAGGTGAGGGAGAACCGTCAGTAGATCAGCCCGTATCAGATGACATGCTTCAGAATCTAAAAGATGCGCTGTCGGAAGATGTTAGTGAAAATGTAACAGAATCTATTGATGACCAGACATTCAGACAATTACTGGCTGCAACGGATCAAGGTCTGGATGAAGCGAAAAATATTACAATCGATCAGGTTGAAAGAGTCATGCAGGAACCGTTTAAACAGGAGGAGGCACTCGGGAAAAAGAATCAGGCAGCTGATTATATTGCCCAGTTCTCTTTAAATGATTCACTGTTAACTGCTTCAATGAACCTGGCAAGGTTTGCAGTCGTGGAAAATAATATTTATGATCCTGAACAGACTGAAGCAAGAATCGCACAGGCTGTTGAGGCGGTTGAACCGGTTCAGATTCTTGAAGGACAGGTAATCGTGCAAAAAGGCTATCTGATTGATAGAGATGTCTACCGTCAGCTTGATGCGCTGGGATTGACGACAAATGAAACAAGTCCTGAGCCATTTATTGGTCTTGCAATTTTTTCACTGCTGATTATGCTCATCATTCATTTTCACTTCTCATCCTGGAAAATCAGTGAAGAGACAAAAGGTCTTTATTTAGTGCTTGTGAGTATTATACTGATTCTCTCAATGTCACTGATGAAAGCGGCTGAATTAATCAGAGAGCTGGAGATCTTACAGGTAGGCTATATTTTCCCTGCAGCAATGGCACCAATGCTGCTTAAAAGTATGATTAATACAAGAGTTGCACTGATTGTTACAATGATTCAGGCTCTTTGTGCAAGTATCATTTTCAATGATATGATGACTGGAGCGGTAAATGTTGAAGTGTCGCTTTACTTTTTGTTCAGTGGACTTGCAGGTATATTATTTTTATCAGATAGCAAGAGAAGAACGCATCTGTTAAGAGCGGGTCTATTTGTATCTGCGGCGAATTTGCTGTTTTTATTCTCGCTGACACTGATCGAAAGCGGGCAATTATCAGCTATTGATTATACGCTATTTGCTGTATTTGCAATTATTTCAGGCATACTATCATCTATTCTGACGATTGGACTGCTGCCGTTGTTTGAATCAGGTTTTGGTATTTTATCTACAATGAAGCTGGTTGAGCTGTCAAACCCGAATCACCCGCTACTGAAAAAGATCCTGACTGAAGCGCCGGGTACTTACCACCATAGCGTTATGGTTGCAAACCTTGCTGAAGCAGGGTGTGAAGCAATCGGTGCAAACGGGCTGCTGGCGAGAGTCGGGTGTTATTATCATGATATCGGAAAAACAAAGCGTCCTCATTATTTCATTGAGAATCAGATGTCAGGCCATAATCCGCATGATCATCTCGATCCTCAGACATCAAGAGATATTATCATTTCCCATGCAAAAGAAGGCGCAGATATGCTGAGGAAATATAAGCTGCCTAATGAGTTTGTGGATATTGCTGAACAGCATCACGGTACAACACTTTTAAAATATTTTTATTATAAAGCAAAAGAAAAAGGACTTGATCCAAGTGAAGAGGATTACAGGTATCCGGGTCCGAGACCGGTGACAAAAGAAACAGCTGTGATTTCAGTAGCAGACAGCGTTGAAGCTGCTGTCCGGTCAATGAAGGATCCTACACCTGAAAAGATTAAAAATCTTGTGGAGTCCATTATTCAGGATAGACTGCAGGATGGACAATTCAATGATTGTGATATTACAATAAAACAGCTTGAAACGCTAAAAAAAGTATTTTGTGAAACGCTTAACGGGATTTTTCACTCAAGAATTGAGTATCCTGACTTCAAAAAAGAAGAGAGGAAGAAGGAAGCATGACAACACTGCATATAGATTTTATAAATGATACAAAACTGCTGTCAGATGAAGATACACAATTAATCAGCGACCTTCTTTCATTTGCTGCGAAAGAAGAAAAGATAGCAGAAGCAGAATGTTCAATCTCATTTGTATCAAATGAAGAGATCAGAGTGATCAATAAGGATTACCGGGGGAAAGATAAGGCAACTGATGTTATCTCATTTGCACTCGAGGAAACGACAGAAGATGAGATTGAAGTGATTGCAGGAGATGATATGCCAAGAATGCTTGGTGATATTATTATTTCTGTAGAAAAAGCAAAAGAACAGGCTGAAGACTACGGACATTCATTTGCAAGGGAGCTCGGATTTCTCGCGCTTCACGGTTTTCTGCACCTGCTAGGGTATGATCATATGACTGAGCAGGATGAAAAAGCGATGTTTGGCAGGCAGGAAGAAATACTAAAAGGTTTCGGACTTTCGAGGAGCTGATGATGAAGCTCAAAAAATTTATGCTTTCTTTTAAATATGCCGGGCATGGGCTTAAGGATGTATTTAAGCAGGAACAGAATTTCAGGTTTCATACGTCAGCAGCTGTGATCACGATTGCTGCAGGAATCTTTTTCAGGATTTCATTGCTCGAATGGGTGATCATCATCCTGGCGATCGGGTCTGTTATGGGGCTGGAGCTGATCAACACCGCTGTTGAACGGACAGTCGATCTGATTTCCACTGATCATCATCCGCTTGCTAAGAAAGCAAAAGATGCGGGAGCTGCATCTGTCCTTGTATTTTCAATTGCTGCAGCAATTGTTGGTGCAATCATATTTATCCCAAAAGTGATCTCGTATTTCACTTAAAGTGTTTTTGCATTAATTCATTACGTTTTTATAGTATAATAAGGTGTAAGGAGAAATACTTAACCGGTTCGGTGAGTCTTCTCCTTTTTTTAACCCTAAAACGAAACAACAATTTATTAAAGGAGTAAATACATGGATTCTAATCTGTTGATTAAAGAAGCAAAAGAAGCGCGTGAAAAAGCATACGTGCCATATTCTAAATTTAAAGTGGGTGCAGCACTTCTGACTGAAGATGGAAAGGTGCATCACGGATGTAATATTGAAAACGCAGCATACAGCATGTGTAACTGTGCTGAACGTACTGCGCTGTTTAAAGCGTTTGCAGAAGGAGACCGGAAATTCAAAGCGATCGCTGTTGTAGCAGATACAAAGCGCCCTGTTCCTCCATGTGGAGCCTGCCGTCAGGTGATAGCAGAATTATGCCCTCAGGATATGGTCGTATACTTAACAAATTTATCAGGTGACATTCAGGAGTTAACTGTAGCAGAGCTGCTTCCTGGTGCATTTATGCCGGAGGATCTAAATGGATAATAAACATAAATCAGGATTTATCTCAATTGTCGGCAGACCGAATGTAGGAAAATCAACCTTTTTGAACCGTGTAATCGGGCAGAAAATTGCCATCATGAGTGACAAGCCTCAAACAACAAGAAATAAAATCCAGGGTGTCTTGACGACAAATGACAGTCAGATGGTTTTCATTGATACGCCGGGTATTCATAAACCTAAGCACAAGCTTGGAGATTTTATGATCAAAATGGCAACAAACACTTTTCGCGAAGTTGACCTGATTTTATTTATGGTGAATGTAGATGAAGGGTATGGCCGTGGTGATGAATATATCATGGAGCTGCTGCAGGGAGTTAAAACACCCGTATTTCTCGTCTTAAATAAGATTGATACTGTTCACCCTGATGAGCTGCTGCCTGTCATTGATCAGTATCGCTCAAAGTTTAACTTTACTGAGACTGTTCCTATTTCTGCACTTGAAGGAAATAATGTTGAGGTTTTACTGAATCAGATCTCTGAATACCTGCCTGAAGGCCCTCAATATTATCCGGCTGATCAGGTTACAGATCACCCGGAGCGGTTTATTATTTCTGAACTGATCCGTGAAAAAGCGCTTCACCTGACCCGTGAAGAGATACCGCATTCCATTGCGGTATCTA
The DNA here is from genome assembly GCA_000818095.1 of Jeotgalibacillus malaysiensis. Classification (NCBI taxonomy): domain Bacteria; kingdom Bacillati; phylum Bacillota; class Bacilli; order Caryophanales; family Caryophanaceae; genus Jeotgalibacillus; species Jeotgalibacillus malaysiensis. Next base: position 2,016,403 of record CP009416.1, on the reverse strand, counting down.
TCGAGCAGATCAAAAAGGAAAAGGGCAGGGAAGTCATCGATATTATGGCGACAATTGTTGTTGAGCGTGACTCGCAAAAAGGAATTGTAATAGGCAAAAGAGGAGCAATGCTGAAGGAAATTGGACAGCGTGCGCGTGAAGATATAGAAAACCTGCTTGGTTCAAAAGTATATCTTGAACTATGGGTGAAAGTACAAAAGGACTGGCGGAATAAAGCGAACAGCTTAAGAGACTTTGGTTTTAACGATAAGGAATATTAAGCCGGTCTAAAGGAGACTTGATGAATGCTTCATAAATGTGAGGGAATCGTCATCCGTACAAGGGATTATGGTGAAACGAATAAAGTGGTCATTCTTTTCACACGTGAGCTTGGTAAGGTTGCTCTAATGGCCCGCGGTGCTAAAAAGACCAACAGTCGTCTGTCATCTGTATCTCAGATGTTTACTCACGGCATTTACCTGTATCACGGCGGCAGCGGGATGGGCTCACTGCAGCAGGGGGATATGATCAGCTCTTCCCGGACAATGAAAGAGGACCTTTACAAGGCCGCCTATGCCTCTTACATGGCAGAGCTTCTTGACAAAGCGGTGGAAGACCGTAAACCGAACCCATTTCTATTTGAATTGCTCCAGCAATCATATGCACTGATCAATGAAGGCTATGATGAAGAAGTAATTTCATATATTTTTGAATTAAAACTGCTGCCTCTTTTTGGTGTACAGCCGGTTTTGAACCAGTGTGTAAATTGTGGTGCAGGTGAAGGGGACTTTTCATTTTCATTCCGCATGAACGGTTTTCTCTGTCACCGCTGTGCACATATTGATGATTATAAACTTCCTCTTTCACCAAAGGCAGTGCGGATGCTCAGGCTTTTTTACTTTATCGACCTCGGAAGGCTTGGAAAAGTATCTTTACAGGAAAGTACTAAGCAAGAGCTGAAGAAAGTGATTAGAACTTACTATGATGAATATGTCGGTGTTTATGCAAAGTCCAGATCATTTCTCGATCAGATGGACCGGATGAAAAAGGCGATGGAAGGTCCAAAAGATACGTAAAAAGCGTGCAGTTTAAACTGCACGCTTTTTGTATTCAGTTAAAATTTAATTTTATCCTCAATGAACGACTGTACTTCAGCAATCGGCATACGGATCTGTTCCATTGTGTCACGGTTACGTACTGTTACCTGCTGATCTTCAAGTGAATCAAAATCAAACGTAATACAGTAAGGTGTACCGATCTCATCTTGCCTTCTGTATCGCTTACCAATTGATTGAGACTCATCGTAATCGACCATGAAGTGCTGTGACAGCTCTTCGAACACTTTAATTGCCTCTGAGCCAAGCTTTTTAGAAAGCGGCAGTACAGCTGCTTTGTAAGGTGCAAGTGCAGGGTGGAAGCGAAGAACGGTTCTGCTGTCATTTTCAAGCTCTTCCTCTTCATACGCATCACACAGGAATGCAAGTGTTACACGGTCAGCACCAAGAGACGGTTCAATACAGTAAGGAACATATTTTTCGTTTGTTTGCTGATCCAGATACGTGAAGTCTTCATTGGAATGTTCCATATGCTGCTTCAGGTCAAAGTCTGTACGGTCAGCGATACCCCATAGTTCACCCCAGCCAAACGGGAATTTGAATTCGATATCAGTTGTCGCGTTACTGTAGTGGGAAAGTTCATCCTCATCATGGTCACGCAGACGCATGCTGTCTTCTTTCATTCCAAGGTTTAACAGCCAGTTCTTACAGAATTCTCTCCAGTAGCCAAACCACTCAAGGTCTTCACCTGGCTTACAGAAAAATTCAAGTTCCATCTGTTCGAATTCACGTGTGCGGAACGTAAAGTTACCAGGTGTAATTTCATTTCTGAAACTCTTACCGATTTGCCCGATTCCGAATGGTACACGCTTTCTCATTGTACGCTGAACGTTCTTAAAGTTAACAAAAATCCCCTGAGCAGTTTCAGGACGCAGGAAGATTTCATTTGTAGAACCCTCTGTTACACCCTGATGCGTTTTGAACATCAGGTTAAACTGTCTGATGTCCGTAAAGTCTTTAGCACCGCATGTCGGGCAGGCAACATCATATTCTTCAATCAATTCTGCCATTTTTTCAAAAGGAAGACCATCAACGATGATTTCTTCGCCCTTTTCCTCAATTGCAGCTTCAATCAGCTTATCAGCGCGGTGTCTTGCCTTACAGCTTTTACAATCAATCATCGGGTCATTGAAATTACCGATATGACCGGATGCTTCCCATGTTTTCGGGTTCATCAGAATCGCTGCATCAAGCCCTACGTTATGCGGGGATTCCTGAATAAACTTTTTCCACCAGGCTTTTTTAATGTTATTTTTCAGTTCAATTCCAAGCGGACCGTAATCCCATGTGTTCGCAAGACCGCCATAAATCTCTGATCCCGGAAATACAAACCCTCTGTGCTTGGCAATGTGTACGATATCATCCATATTTTTTGTCATGTATTGTCACTCCTTTTTAGTGTTGCTGTGCATGAAAAAAGCACCGTCCCTGGACTAGATCTGTCTAGTCCAGGGACGGTGCTTCTTGACCGCGGTTCCACCCTGATTGATGCGTTTAGCATCCACCTTGATTGTCTGCATTGCTCCAGAGTGCCGTTTCCCTTTGATCCGGGCTTTCACCATCCCCGGTCGCTTTATTAAAGGTACTTATTGCTCTTTCATTGCGCACGTCATTTATCTTTAAACAATCCTATCACGCTTTAAATGAATAGACAATAAAAATATATCTTAAATCATTTACTATGATGACTTATTCATTTAGTATATAATATTGACAAACAGTATAACACTATTGAATTTCGGGTGGTGAACAACATCGAACTAAACAAAAGACAATCTGAAATTCTGCAGATTGTAAAAGCAGACGGACCAATTACAGGAGAACAAATTGCAGACAGACTTCACCTGACAAGGGCTACATTGAGACCGGATCTGGCTATTTTAACGATGGCCGGTTTTCTTGATGCAAGACCCAGAGTCGGTTATTTTTATACAGGAAAGTCAGGCACACAGTTACTGACTGAAAACCTGAAAAAGTTATACGTAAAAGATTATCAGTCCATGCCGGTTGCGGTTCAGGATAATGTATCAGTCTATGATGCGATCTGCCACATGTTTTTAGAAGATGTAGGTACATTATTTGTACTTGATCAAAAAGGGCTTCTTGCGGGCGTGGTTTCACGTAAAGACCTGCTGAGAGCTAGCATCGGTCAGCAGGACTTAACGAGTCTGCCTGTAAATGTTATTATGACTAGGATGCCAAATGTAACTTATTGTGAAGCTGATGACCTTTTAGTAACCGTTGCATCTAAATTAATCAGTAAGCAGATCGATTCATTACCGGTTGTTAAAAAAACCGAAGCCGGTTACGAGGTATCAGGCAGAATAACGAAAACGAATATCACAAAAGCATTTGTCAGCTTGTCAAAGGATGAAGGATAAGGATGGTGGAGTCATGAACGAAGTGCACGTATATGTCGTATCAGACTCTGTTGGTGAAACTGCTGAGCTTGTTGCAAAAGCCAGCGTCAGTCAGTTCCGGCAGTCAAGAAAAGCAATCACAATCAAACGGTTTCCTTATATTGAAGACAAAGGACACGTTGATGAAGTCATCTCACTTGCAAAAGAAAATCAGGCAATCATTGTTTATACGCTTGTTAAACCGCATGTGCGCTCTTACATTGAAGAACAGGTAAAGCTGCATCAGCTGACAGCACATGATGTGATGGGATCGATCGTCGCGTCACTTCAGGAAGTGTGTGAAGAGTCTCCGATTAATGAACCCGGAATGGTACATGATCTTGATGAGGATTATTTCAGAAAGATCGAAGCAATAGAATTTGCTGTTAAGTATGATGATGGACGTGACCCAAGAGGTATTTTAAAAGCTGATATCGTGCTGGTTGGTGTATCAAGAACATCTAAAACGCCGCTATCACAATATCTTGCTCACAAACGGCTCAAGGTGGCTAATGTGCCGCTTGTCCCGGAAATTGAGCCGCCTGAAGAATTGTTCATGGTTAACCCGGATAAATGCTACGGTCTGAAAATCAGTTCAGATAAGCTGAACCATATTAGAAAAGAGCGGCTGATTGCACTCGGTCTGAAAGATGATGCTACATATGCAAAAATGGAGCGCATCAAAGAAGAACTTGAGCACTTTGACCGTATTATCGGCAGAATGAAGTGTCCTGTTATTGACGTAACAAATAAAGCTGTTGAAGAAACGGCTAATGTCATTTTGAATGATTTAATGAATAATTAATGAAAACAGATGTCTGATTGACATCTGTTTTTACTTGGTGAAAAATATTTCCTTTATCAAAGGCTTTGTTATAGTGGGCTGTTGATTTCCGCTTCAGGGGGACGTTTTTTAGCAGGTGCGCCGTTTTGCGGCGCCATCCCTGCCTCCTCGACGCTTTGCGTCTGTGGGGTCTCACCTGTCACGCTTCTCCTGCTGGGAGTCGCCCTATCCGGCTACAATCACCAGCTGTGCAAAAACAACATTGATCTTTAACATAGCTTTATCAAAAAGGAGATGGATTTAAAAACAATTTGTCGAAAACAATGGCGGCAAACCGGCAAATATACTATAATAAAAAATTGTGATAAAAAGATAAGTTAAAAAAGGATTTTTGCGGGAAAACGCAGAATGGTACTTATATGGAACAGGATAAAAATATTAGTATTTATGTCGATGCAGATGCGTGTCCCGGAGAAATTAAAAACAAAATCATGACGTATATCTCTAAGGCGGATATCAGGTTCGTGGCAACTTACAACCACTATAGCGCAAATGAAGACCAAACTTTATGGACATATATTGATGCAGGCAGTGAAGCTGTTGATATGTATATTCTTAATCGCGTTAAAGCGGGGGATTTAGTGATCACGCAGGATATCGGTCTGGCCTCACTTGTCCTGCCAAAAGGGGTTTATGCCATTTCGCCCCGGGGAAAAGAGTACAATCAAGACACGATCGAAACCAGCTTGTCATTTAGATATTTGTATCAGGAGGAAAGAAAAAAAGGCAGGTTTCATTCTGGTCCAAAAAAAGTTTCTAAAAATGACCTGGACAAATTTACAGCAAGCCTCAAAAAGTTTTTTGACTGATCATGCAGGAAAAAAATGATTTTTGACGAACAATACAGTATCACATGTTAAGTTGGTGGTGAATAAGTGCCAGAAAGAATACCGGAAGAAGTTGTGGATCAAATCAGATTAAACACCGATATTGTCGATGTGGTCAGTGAATACGTCCAACTAAAAAAGCAGGGTCGTAACTATTTTGGGCTTTGTCCCTTTCACGGAGAAAACTCCCCCTCTTTTTCGGTATCACCTGAAAAACAGATTTTTCACTGTTTTGGCTGTGGTGCCGGCGGAAACGTATTTACGTTTTTAATGGATCATAACGGCATGTCTTTTCATGAGGCAGTCCAATCACTTGGAGAAAAGACTGATCTTCAGTTTGAATTCAGCGCGCCTGAAGCTGAACCGTCTCCTGTGAACTCGAATGAAAAAAATCAGCTTGAAGGAATCAGCCTTTTAGAAAAGCTGTTTCATCATCTCCTCATGAATACAGAAGAAGGGCATGAAGCGCTTGAATACCTTTTAGATCGGGGGTTTAATGAGTCACAGCTTAATCAATATAAAGTAGGATGGGCATTGCCCGGCTGGGAAACGGCTTCTAAGTTACTTGAGAAAAAAGGTTTTGATCTTTCGTTGATGGAGGAAGCAGGCCTTGTAATTAAGCGTGACGACGGAACTTATTTCGACCGTTTCAGAAATCGTGTAATGTTTCCGATTGAAGATGCCAAAGGCAGAACAGTAGGGTTCTCAGGAAGGATTATTACACCTGAGAAAAATGAACCGAAATATCTCAACAGTCCGGAATCACCTTTATTTCAAAAAAACAGCCTTCTTTTTAATTTTCATAAAGCAAGGGGCTCGATTCGCAAAGAAAAATTCGCTGTCCTATTTGAAGGTTTCGCAGATGTGATTGCTGCATCAGAAACTGTATCAAATGGTGTGGCAACAATGGGCACCTCACTAACAAAGCAGCACATCCAGCAGATCAAAAGACTCACTGATACCGTAGTGATCTGCTACGATGGAGATAATGCAGGTACTGAAGCAGCATTTAAAGCTGCAGGGGACCTTAGTGCAAATGGTATGACTGTAAAAGTTGCCAGATTGCCCAGTGGACTTGATCCGGATGATTATATCCAAAAGTTCGGAGGCATCAAATTCCGTGAAGAAGTCATTCAGCATGCATTATCTCTCATGGCTTTTAAGATGTGGTATCTGCGGTCTGGTAAGAACCTTCAGACAGAGGATGGCAGGCTTGCCTATATTAACGCTGCTTTGCCGGAAATTTCCGGTCTCGGCAGCGCAGTTGAGAAAGAACTTTATGTAAAACAGCTGTCAGATGATACGGGTGTTTCTTTTTCATCTCTTGAAGAGCAGCTTAAGACTTATATGCCTGTAAAAGAAAACAATCCGGTTATAGAAGAGCCGGTTATTCCGCTTCCGAAAAAGACCTCTATATTAAAAGCATATCAAAGAGCGGAGCGATACCTTCTTGCTTATATGATGACCGGAAACGACACAGCTTATTCAGTGCAGGATCTAATGGAGGATTTGACATTCCCAACAGATGACTATCAGGCAATTTATACGTATCTGCTTGCTTACATGGAACAGGGCGGATCGCTTGAACCGGGAGCATTTTTAGAATATCTTCCGGACAGACATCTGCGTTCTGTGGCAACTGAATTAACAATGCTGGAATTAAATGCTGAAGTAACGAAGGCTGAATTAGCAGATTATATTAATGAACTGAATAAATTCAGGCAGTTAAATGTAATCCGTCATAAGGAAGCTGAATTAAAACAAGCTGAACAAATGAATGATATAAAAACAGCCACAGCTCTTGGAATGGAAATTTTTCAACTGTGGAAAGCTCTAAAAGGGCAACATCGTTAGGAAGTTGGAAGGAGGGGGACTAATGGCTGAAAAGTCAACACGTTCCAAGCAGACAGAACCTGAAGCAGCAACACTCGAATCGGTAAAAGCACAATTACTTGAGGCAGCAAAGAAAAATGGTGAAATTACCTATGAGGATATAGCAGAAAAACTTGCGGGGTTTGAATTAGATACAGAACAAATTGAAGAATTCTATGAACAGATCGGAGAGCAGGGCGTTGAAGTGATGAAAGAAAATGCCGATGCTGATCCTTCTGTAACTGAGCTTGGTAAAGAAGCTGAAGAGGAATTTGATCTGAATGATCTAAGTGTACCGCCAGGCGTCAAAATCAACGATCCTGTCAGAATGTACCTTAAGGAAATCGGCCGAGTAGACCTATTGTCAGCTCAGGAAGAAATCAACCTTGCTACAAAGATTGAAGAAGGCGATGAAGAAGCAAAAAGACGTCTGGCAGAAGCAAACCTGCGTCTTGTTGTCAGTATCGCTAAGCGGTATGTAGGTAGAGGGATGTTATTCCTTGATCTGATTCAGGAAGGAAATATGGGTCTGATTAAAGCAGTAGAGAAATTCGATTATAGAAAAGGTTTTAAATTCAGTACCTATGCTACATGGTGGATCAGACAGGCGATCACACGCGCAATTGCCGATCAGGCGCGTACGATCCGTATACCAGTTCATATGGTTGAAACAATCAATAAATTAATCCGCGTACAGCGACAGCTTCTTCAGGATCTGGGAAGAGAGCCATCTCCTGAGGAAATTTCAGAGGAAATGGATCTGACACCTGAAAAAGTCAGAGAAATTCTGAAGATCGCTCAGGAACCTGTCTCCCTTGAAACGCCGATCGGTGAAGAGGATGATTCACACCTTGGAGACTTTATTGAGGATTCAGAAGCACAGTCACCTTCAGATCATGCAGCTTATGAACTGCTGAAAGAGCAGCTTGAAGATGTATTAGACACGCTTACTGACCGTGAGGAAAATGTATTGAGGCTCCGCTTTGGTCTTGATGATGGACGTACTCGCACACTCGAAGAAGTAGGAAAAGTATTCGGTGTCACAAGAGAACGTATCCGTCAGATTGAAGCAAAGGCTCTAAGAAAGCTGCGCCATCCGAGCAGAAGCAAACGACTGAAAGACTTTCTTGAATAGACAAAATAGCTGGCAGCTGCCAGCTATTTTTTTACTTTTTTTTCTTCTTTCATTCCAGTATAGTCATAGATAGATGATGCTGGAGGTCAAGTGATGGATAAAAAGAGAAAAGAAACGATTGTACAGGAAATCAATTATTGGAAACAGAACAAACTGTTGCCGGATGCTTATTGTGACTTTTTAATGAACCTTTATACTAGTGGAGAGGGTGAATTTGACACAATAGAGAAACAGCAGAAAAACAGTGGTAAAAATCTGGTGATTTCTGGAGTTTCATTGGCTGCGGGGCTTTTTACAGTGATTGCGTTAATATTTGGTGAGCTTGCACTAGCCACACAGGCTCTAATCTCCATTTTAGTCAGTGCAGGGATCATGATCGTCAGCTTTAATCCGTCTACATCTCCACTGGTTAAAATACTCAGCAGAATTTTGGCTGCATTTATTGTGTTATTATTCTCTGTAGATATTTGGCGCACATATTTTTCAGATCAGATACACGTTTTGTATTTGATCATCGGGGTTCAGTGTATATTGTGGGCGATTGCCGGCTTTTATTCAAAACAGCAATATTTTACAATTTCAGGTGTAATAGGAACGATTGTACTGCTATTTTTATATCTTTGAATCTCTGAAAAAATATAAGACTGTGACTTTTCAGTCTTTTCTTTTATAATGGAAATGTAAGCGTATTCAAACAAGGGGGATCAACATGAATTTTGATTTTACACAGGAACAGCAGATGATTCAACGGACAATCAGGGAATTTTCACAGGAGAAGGTGGCACCGGGTGCATTAGACCGTGACCGCCGCAAGGAATTTCCTGAAGAGATTTTTAAGGAGCTATCTTCACTGGGGATGATGGGATTACCGTTTCCGGAAGAATATGGCGGTGCAGGAGGAGATACGACAAGCTTTGCAATTGTGACTGAAGAATTAAGTAAGGCTTGCGGTTCTACAGGGATTACCTATTCAGCGCATATCTCTCTCGGAGGTGCACCGATCAATATGTTTGGGACTCACGAGCAAAAGGAAAAATACCTGACTAAAATCTGCTCAGGCGAATCTTTCGGATCATTCGGTCTGACTGAACCTAACGCCGGATCGGATGCAGGAGGTACGCAGACATCTGCAAAAGAACAGGATGGAAAGTATATAATAAGCGGGAATAAAAGCTATATTACAAATGCCAGCTACGCTAAATTTCTTGCTTTGACTGCTGTAACAGGAAACACAGATGGTAAAAAGGAAATTAGTGCGATTATTGTTCCAACGGATGCTGAGGGTTTTACTGTTGTTGATAACTACGAAAAGATGGGGCTTCACTCATCTAACACGACTGAGCTTGTATTAGATGAAGTGACTGTGCCAACAGAAAATCTTCTCGGTAAAAAAGGTGAAGGGTTCAGGCAGTTTCTGATGACACTTGACGGAGGAAGAATCGGAATCGCTGCAATGGCTGTCGGTATCGCACAGGCAGCATACGAGCGAGCGCTCAGTTACTCTAAAGAACGCAAACAGTTCGGTAAAAGCATCTCTTCATTCCAGGCAACCCAGTTTAAGCTGGCTGATATGGCGATGAAAATCGAACTTGCAAGAACGATGACTTACAAAGCGGCCTGGCTGAAAGATCAGGGTAAAAAGTTTACAAAAGAAGCTTCTATGGCAAAACTTTATGCATCTGAGATTTGTATGGAAGTCTGCGATGAGGCAATTCAGATCCACGGTGGTTATGGATATATGAAAGAATACCATGTTGAAAGGTATCTTCGTGATGCAAAACTACTAGAAATTGGTGAAGGAACGTCAGAAATTCAAAGAATGGTGATATCAAGGGAAATAGGCGCTTATTAAAAAATATTTATTGATTGTGTCTAAAATGCGACAAAAAGGGAAAAGTTGAGTATTGGGTCTTTCCGATTCCCATAAAGTAAAGTAAAATATGAATTGTTCATACCTGCAATTATAGGGTTGATAATTACATATTTTTTGTCAAAAGGGAGGGTAAACCATTGAATAAGAATCCGATTATTCCATTTTTACTAATTATGGTATTAGGTTTTGGTGTCGTTTTCTTTATGTCAGTTCAGGGTCTTGATGACTCGGAAGAAATGGCTGGAGAAGAAGAAGGCGGCGGTGAAGGAGAAGAAGCATCTGGCGGTGACTTCGATCCTGAAGCGCATTATCAAAACGCATGCATCAGCTGTCACGGTGAAAACTATGAAGGCGGTGCCGGTCCTGCACTTACAGGTGTAGGTGAAAGATTATCTACAGATGAAATCGCAGATATTCTAGTTAACGGACAGGGCGGAATGCCTGCTGGTCTTGTTGAACAGGATAATGCACAGGCAATGGCTGAATGGGTAGCACAGATTGGAGCTGAAGGCGGCGGCGAAGAAGGCGCTGAGGAAGGCTCTGAAGAAGGATCAGAAGAGGGCGGAGACGCTGAGGAAGGATCTGAAGAAGGCGGAGACGCTGAAGAGGGATCTGAAGAATCTTCTGAAGAAGATGCAGCTTAAGCTGTTTTATACTTAAAGTTAAAAGGGGCGGCCGCTATCGGCCGCCCCTTTTTCTAAGCGTTAATGACTGAGTGTTAATACCGGACGTTACATCAGCGTTTGCGGCGGGTATAATGAAAACATTGAGTTAGCACCGAATGTATGATCAAAGGAAGTGTAAAGATGAATAGTAATCAATTATCACAAAGGTTAAAAGCTGTAGCTGATTTTGTTAATAAAGGCGAAACAGTTGCTGATATTGGATCGGATCATGCCTATCTGCCCTGTTACCTTGTAAAGACGAATAAAGTAAACAGGGCTATTGCAGGTGAGATTGTTGAAGGTCCTTATCAATCAGCCGTAAGACAGGTAAAAGAAGATCAATTAACTGAGAAGATTGAGGTAAGAAAAGGCAACGGCTTAACGGTACTTTCACCGGGAGAAGTAACGACTGTTACAATAGCCGGTATGGGAGGTCCTTTAATCAGTGATATTCTTGAAAACGGGAAAGACAGGTTAACAGGGGTTCAAAAGCTGATTCTTCAGCCTAATATCAGCGCTATATCTATTAGACAGTGGCTGCTTAATAACGGATGGCAGATTAAAGATGAAAAAATATTAGAAGAAGATCGAAAAATTTATGAGATCATTCTTGCTGAACGTTCAGAAAATCATCAATCACTCTCTCAGCAGGAGCTATTGCTCGGTCCAGTCTTATTAAAAGAAAAATCAGCAGTATTTATAAATAAATGGAATCATGAGCTGGTTCAGCTAAGAAACATTCAAAAACAGATGGAAGGTGCTGAGGTCAGCCCTTCACTTTCAGAAAAGAAAAAACAGCTTGAACAGAAAATCTTACTGATTGAGGAGGCGATCAAGTGAAGCAGGTAAATGGACACCAGGTTGTACAGTTACTCGAACAGTTTTCTCCGAAATACCTGGCGATGGAAGGGGACCCGATCGGATTACAGGTGGGTGCTTTAAACCGGAAAGTTACCAAAGTATTAACGACACTCGATGTTACACACGAAGTAGTTGAAGAAGCAATCAAGAAGGGTGCGAACTTTATTATTGCTCATCATCCGCTTCTATTCAGACCTTTAAAGTCAATTAACCTGGAGACTACTGCCGGTACATTGGTAGAGAAATGTATCAAAAATGATATCACAATATTTGCTGCCCATACAAACCTTGATGTCGCGAGGGGCGGGGTAAATGATATGCTGGCTGAGGCTTTAGAGTTAAAAGAGTTAAAGGTACTAGTGAAAACATATGAAGATTCATATAAAAAACTGATTGTATTTGTACCTCCATCTCACGCTTCAGCTGTACGTGAAGCGATTACTTCAGCAGGTGCCGGGCAGATTGGTGATTATTCAGACTGTACGTTTACCACAGAAGGAACCGGCCGTTTTAAACCGGGAAGTGAAGCGGATCCGTTTATCGGAGAGCGTGGAACTCCTGAAGAAGTACAGGAAGTAAAAATTGAAAGTATTTTTCTCGCATCGCATAAGAATAAGATTTTAAAAGCGATGAAATCATCCCACCCGTATGAGGAACCTGCATATGACATTTTTGATCAATCGATTCAGGGTGAAATATACGGACTTGGCCGTGTTGGTAAACTAGAGGACCCGGTAGAGCTGGGCGAATTTGCTGAGGATGTAAAAAAGAAGCTGAACATACCTGCTTTAAGAGTGACAGGTGATCCTTCTAAAAAAATAAAAAAAGTTGCCGTGTTGGGTGGAATGGGCAGTAAGTATTATCAGACAGCTAAATTTGCAGGTGCTGATGTGTATATAACAGGAGACGTTGATTTTCATACTGCTCAGGATGCAGAAGCAGCGGGTATTTCAATAATCGACCCTGGTCATCATGTAGAGGAAGTAATGAAAAAAGGACTTTCGGAAGAATTAGAGAAAAGAGCCAAAAAAGAAGGATTGAATGTGGAATTTGTTTATTCTGAACTGTCTACTGAGCCTTTTACATTTTTGTAAGCAAAAAGAGCTGCCCCCGGCAGCTCTTTTTTATTTTGAATAAGGTAAGATCGTTTCTGGTTTTGTTGGTGTTTTAATTTTCGGCAGTATTTTTGCAAGTGGTACATTTTTTTCTCCGAGCCATGTTTCCGGATTTTCCGGATCAAACTGACCGATATAATTCATTACTTCTTTTACAATGGGGGTTGGTGTAGATGCACCTGCTGTAACTGCAACCGTTTCACAGCCGAGCAGCCACTCATGTTTAATTTCAGATACATCAGCTACACGGTGAGCAGGGGTGCCTGCGATTTCCTCTGAAACCTGAGCAAGTCTGTTTGAATTATTACTCATCGGGTCACCAACTACGATCAGCAGGTCAGCTGCACCAGCCTGTTCTGCTACCGCTTCCTGACGAACCTGCGTAGCCATACAAATCTCTTTATGTTCTTCTGTCTGAGGATACTTTTCTTTCACTTTAACCATAACGTCAGCTACGTCCCATTGACTCATTGTTGTCTGGTTAGTCACGATAATTTTATCGTTATCGATTGAAAGATTTTCAACATCTTCAGGCTTCTCAACCAGGTGTACAACGTCAGGTGCCACACCAACTGCTCCTTCTGGTTCAGGGTGTCCCTTTTTACCAATATAAACAATGTGATACCCTTCAGCTTTCTTCTGACGGATCAAGTCATGGGTTCTTGTGACATCAGGACAGGTTGCATCAATTGAAATGAGTCCTTTTTGGCGTGCGATTTCTCTTACCTCAGGTGATACGCCATGAGCCGTGAAAATAACGGTTCCTTCATGAACTTTCTCAAGAATATCTTTCCGGTTTTCACCATCAAGCGTGATAATTCCTTCTTCTTCAAATGCATCAGTCACATGTTTATTATGAACGATCATGCCCAGAATATAGATGGGGCGGGGCAAAGATTTATCCATTGCTGCATTTCTTGCAATCACCATTGCGTCTACTACACCATAGCAATATCCGCGGGGTGTGATTTTTAGTGTCTTCATCAGAATCCTCCTGCACGTAAGACTTTATACCATCAGTATAAAGCAGATGACGAACAGGAACAATTAAAAGCTATATATAAAGCTTAGGTATGGATTCAGATCTTCTTTCAGCCACCTTTTCATTAGCTGATTCCTTCTTGTCTTTACCATCAGTTTTTTGTTCAGCAGTCTCAGCCGAGTCTAATTCATTAAAAGCTTTATACAGCTTCCACATAGCAGGAAAGTTCTTAACCATTGGACCGTATTGCTGCACGTAGGGCATATAACGGTTGGCAGTTTTAATAAATTGCTGTGCAGTACCCGTCCATTTTTGAATAGATGACAGAGAAAAACCCGCAGTCTTTGCCGGGGGCGGTACAAACTGATACGAAATAGGATAAGGACGATAAGGATACATGTTGACACCTCCTGTACTGTGTTATCTTATGCAAATTGACTTTGAATGGGTAGACAATAACGGATGAAGTTGAGATATACATAGCTTTTTTATATAAAAAAGACTATAATTAAGTTTTGATGCGAATAGAAGGAGTGACGTATATGTCATCATTTAAACAATATAATTTTCAGCCATTTTTGATAGATGCAATTGAAAAGCTTGGATTCCATGCACCAACAGCGATTCAGGAAAAGATGATTCCGATGATCAACCGCGGTGAAAGTGCAATTGGTCAATCTCAGACTGGAACAGGAAAGACCCATTCTTACCTGCTTCCACTGATTAATCAGATCAATCCTGACCGTCAGGAGGTGCAGGTAGTAATCACAGCACCGACAAGAGAACTTGCAAAACAGATTCATCATGAAGTAAAGTTTCTGATTGAAAATACTGCACTGACAGCAAAAGTATTTGTAGGCGGAACGGACAAGCAAAGAGCGATTGAAAAGCTGAAGCAGCAGCCGCATATCGTGGTAGGTACCCCTGGCAGAATCAATGATTTGGTCTCTGAACAGGCGCTTCAGGTCTATACAGCAAAAGCGATCGTTATTGATGAAGCTGACCTGATGCTTGAAATGGGCTTTATTGAAGACGTTGATCAGGTTGCAGCCCGCATGAAAGAAGACCTTCAAATTTATGTTTTCTCAGCAACAATTCCTGAAAAACTTAAGCCTTTCCTGAAAAAATACATGGAAAACCCTCAATATGCCCATATCGAACCAAAACAGGTTCAGGCAGAAAATATTGAATTTATACTTGTTCCTCAAAAAAGCCGGTCTCGTGAAGCTGTACTGCTTGATACGTTAAACGCCATTAATCCTTACCTTGCGATTGTCTTTACAAATACAAAATCCAAGGCTGATGAAGTCGCTGATTATCTTTTGAATAAAGGTCTTAAAACAGGTCGGGTTCATGGTGGACTCTCGCCACGTGAGCGTAATAAAATGATGAAACAGATCAGAGACCTCGAATATCAGTACATTGTTGCGACTGATCTTGCAGCAAGAGGAATTGATATTCCAGGTGTCAGTCACGTTATTAACTTTGAACTTCCGCAGGACCTGGATTTCTTTATTCACCGTGTAGGCAGAACTGCACGCGCAGGACACTCTGGAACTGCGATCACGATCTATGAAGCTTCCGACGAGGACGCACTTGCCCAGATCGAGAAAAAAGGTATCACGTTCAGTCACCAGGAAGTAAAAGGCGGCGAATGGGTAACATTGAACGATCGTCATAAGCGTTCAAGTCGGCCAAAAGGTGAAAATGAAATTGATAAAAAAGCTAAATCTCTTGTACGTAAACCGAAAAAAGTTAAGCCAGGCTATAAAAAGAAAATGAATTATAAGATGGAGCAGATTAAAAAGAAAGAACGCAGAAAGAACAGAAGAAATAATAAATAATTGGGGGATATCAGGATGTTAAAAATCGGATCACACGTATCTATGGGTGGTAAAAAAATGCTTCTTGGTGCAAGTGAAGAAGCCGTATCATATGGGTCTAGTACGTTTATGATTTATACAGGCGCCCCGCAGAACACAAGAAGAAAGCCGATTGAAGACCTGAATATTGATGCAGGGCTTGCCCATATGAAAGAACATGGAATTGAAGATATAGTTGTTCATGCTCCTTATATTATTAATATTGCAAATACAACTAAACCCGAAACATTTGAATTAGGCGTAAACTTTCTAAGATCTGAAACAGAAAGAACAGCTGCATTAGGAGCAAAGCAGATTGTCCTTCATCCCGGTGCGCATGTTGGTGCAGGAGCAGATAAAGGGATAGAACGCATCATTGAAGGGCTGAATGAAGTCCTTACAAAAGATCAGACCGTGCAGGTTGCGCTTGAAACAATGGCAGGTAAAGGATCTGAATGCGGACGTTCATTTGATGAACTGGCCAAAATTATTGATGGTGTCACACATAATGAAAAGCTTTCAGTATGCTTTGATACTTGTCACGTTCATGATGCAGGGTATGATATTGTGAATGATTTCGATGGTGTACTGGAGCAGTTTGACCGGATTGTAGGTCTTGACCGGATTAAGGTTGTTCACGTAAATGATAGTAAAAATCCAAAAGGCGCTTCTAAAGACCGTCATGAAAACATTGGGTTTGGTCATATTGGTTATGATGCACTTGACCGGATCGTTCATCACGAAGTCTTCTCCCAGATCCCGAAGATTCTTGAAACACCTTATGTTGGTGAAGATAAAAAAGATAAAAAACCACCTTACAAGCATGAAATCCAAATGCTTCAAAACAGAACGTTTAATGAAGCGTTAATTGATGAGATCAAAGGAAACGCATAGAAAAAAGGGCCGTCTGTGGACAGCCCTTTTTTTATGGTTATAAAAATGAAACAGCTCTGATCATTAATTCCTTCATTTTCTTTTTTCCTAAAATGTGCTCAGCCTCATTGAGCAGCTGAGGGAGAGATTGGATAAGACTAAGGTTGTTTTTTAACAACTGCTGAAGTTTTGTGCACTCCTGAAGGGTTAAGGAAATACCGGCAGCGAGCAGATAAAGCTGCATCTTTGCGGGTGAGACGGTTGAAAGGGTATCTAAGTTAATCGAATTATTTTTCATAACGCCTCCTGATGTTGTTTTATTAAAACAAATACATATTTACAATGGAACTTAATTCATTTACATCACGCATACATAGGTGTATACTAATGAATTGTTAAATCGGAACGATTCTAATTTGAAAGAGGTGGCACGATGAGTCATCATGTCATAGAACTTAAACATGTTAATTACCGGTATGATCAGGATCAGGTACTGACAGACATCAACCTTTCGATACCGAGAGGGTCATTTCTTGCAGTAGTGGGACCGAATGGATCCGGCAAGTCTACCATGCTGAAATTAATTCTTGGGTTACTTAAAGCAAGAGACGGAGAAGTCAAACTGTTCGATCAGCCAATTCATAAATTCAAAGCGTGGGAAAAAATCGGTTACGTCTCTCAAAAGGCGAATGCATTTAACACCGGTTTTCCTGCTACTGTATACGAAGTCGTAGCGAGCGGACTGACAAAAAAAGCAGGATTGTTCAAACGAGTTGAACGCAAATTTAAAGCTGAAATCATGGATGCGATTAAAGCTGTTGATATGCAGGACTTTGTCTATAGAAATATTGGGGAACTTTCAGGTGGTCAGCAGCAGCGTGTATTTATTGCAAGAGCTATTGTCAGTCAGCCGGAGGTGCTTATCCTTGATGAGCCGACAGTTGGTGTGGATGCGAAAAACGTTCAGACATTTTATGATATGCTTGAGAAGCTGAATATTGAACTTGGGATTACACTCGTTCTGGTGACGCATGATACCGGTACAGTTTCAAACAAAATTACACATGTAGCTTGTCTGAGTAATACCTTACACTTCCACGGAAGTGCAGAAGATTTTGAACAGGTGAAAGATCATGAACTGTCAGCATTTTACGGACATGATGTGCAAACAATACACCATGATCACAGTCACGGGGTGCATTAAATGTTAGAAGCTATTTTAAGATATGAATTTTTACAAAATGCTTTTGCAGCGGGTATTTTAATTGGATTGATTGCCCCTTTACTCGGTGCGTTTATCGTTGTCAGAAGGCTGTCATTAATTGCTGATGCACTGAGCCACGTCACACTGTCAGGGATCGCAGCCAGTCTGTTTTTAAGTAAAACGTTTGTTGCGTTTAACGGGTTAAATCCGCTTTGGCTTGGAATGGGCTTCTCAGTGGCGGGTTCACTATTAATTGAAAGGCTGAGAGCCGTCTATAAGCATTACCAGGAGCTTGCGATTCCGATTTTGTTATCTGGTGGAATCGGTGTAGGTGTTATTTTTATATCACTTGCTGACGGTTTTAATACTGATCTGTTCAGCTACCTGTTTGGAAGTGTGAGTGCGGTTGGCAGAAGCGACCTTTATCTGATCACAGGAATCGCAATCATTGTGCTAGTTATCGTATCATTATTATATAAAGAGCTGTTTTTGTTATCATTTGATGAAGAGTTCGGTAAAGCATCAGGCCTCTCTACAAAAGCGCTACATTTAATTTTTATGGTCATGACTGCGCTCGTGATTGCCGCGTCTATGAGAATTGTCGGGATCCTTCTTGTGTCCTCATTAATGACGCTGCCTGTTGCTGCTGCCATGAGAGTTTCTAAAGGGTTTAAACAAACAATTGGATTATCAATTTTATTTGGGGAAGTTGCAGTTATTGTTGGATTGATCAGTGCGTTTTATCTTGATCTTGCACCAGGTGGAACGATTGTTGTTTCGTCAATATTAATCCTGCTTGCTGCAATTGGCTATCGTAACTGGTTCGCTGTGAAGAAATAACAATGGGGTGATAGATGTGAACCTTCAGGAAGCAATAGAATTATTAAAGCAGGAAGGATATAAACAAACCGGTAAAAGAAAGATGATGCTTGAGCTGTTTGATCAGCATGACCGCTATATGACTGCTAAAGAAGTTCTTGAGGAAATGAGCCTTCACCATAAGGGGTTAAGTTTTGATACGATTTACCGGAACCTTTCTACATTCGTTTCCCTAAACATACTAGAGGAGACGGAATTATCTGGTGAAAAGCATTTCAGGTTTGTGTGTGACAGTGGACATCACCATCATCATTTTATCTGTCTTGATTGCGGAAAAACAAAACAGATTCATACTTGCCCAATGGCTGCTTTAAATGAGAATTTGAGCGGTTATGATGTATCCGGTCATAAATTCGAAATATATGGTACCTGTCCTGAATGCCAATAAAAAACTCAGCTCGCTTATCTTTGCGAGCTGAGTTTTTTTTCAAATTGCTGAATATAGCTTTTTGCCTCATGCCAGGATGAAATTCTAATGACACCTTCGGGATGTGGCGCTCTATTGTATGGAGCATCAAAAAGCAGTACAGGAATACCTGTATCCTCATGAATATCCACAGCATTATCATGCTTATCCTCGAGAAAAAGATCGATCCGGTGATCTTTTACTGCAGACAATTTGTTATGCGAACCTGTCAGAACAATTTTATCAAAATGAATATCATGGCGGTAAAACCATTCTTTCGTTAAATGCTGATGCTCAGTCCCGCGGGCACTAATATAAATAAGTTCATGTGATGACTGTAACGTTTTTAAAACGGTATCAGCATCTTCATTCATCGGAGAGGCTTCATAAATCTCAGCTTCAGATGACTCAAACCATTCTGAAAATGTTTTTGGATTTATTTTTGGTAAAGCCTTCGTCAGATCATATTCTTTTATATCATTGAGTGTCAGACGACTGTTGAAAGCACGGTTAATGTGCGGGATCAGTGAAGCAGGGCAGGTAACGGTTCCGTCGATATCTATTCCTAAACGCATAATATCTTGACTCCTTTAACATTCTTTATCAATACAATAACACAGAACAACAATTTACCATACATAGATTTGAGTGCTTTGTTAAAGCTAAAGGAAGATACAAAAGGAGGGAAGTTGATTGGATGATGAGAAAAATGAAGAAATTATTAAAACGGAATATGATACGGAGGTAGGAGACGAGCTTTCACAGATCAGCCCATCCTGGTATGCAGATACAGAAAGAAAAAGGGATGGCGTGATTAAGAATACAAACAAAGGAATATGGCTCGCTTATGCATCGATTATTCTTGGGATACTCGCTTTTTTTACTGCGCCGGTTATCTTCGGAGCAGCAGCGATTATACTGGGTTTCCTTGCGAGACGATCTGATGAAGCAAAAGCGGGAGGTATCGGGATTGCAATCGGTCTTATTGCGATGCTGCTCGGACTCATCATCTACCCGTTGTTATAGAAAAATCCCGGCTTTACGAAGCCGGGATTTCTACATTATTTCTGCATGGCTGCTTCTTCAGCCTGCTTGCGGTAATGCTCTTCAGCAAGCTTATCAATCTCAACCTTTAATTCTTCAACCATTGTTTCTTCAGGCACTTTGCGTACAGTCTTACCCTTCATAAAGAGAAGACCTTCTCCTCGGGCACCTGCAATACCGATATCCGCTTCACGGGCTTCACCGGGACCATTAACTGCACAACCGAGTACGGCAACCTTAAGTGGCGCTTTAATTGTTGAGATATATTCCTCAACTTCGTTTGCAATTGAAATCAGGTCTATTTCAATTCGTCCACATGTAGGGCATGAAATCAGTGTAGCCGCATTTGATGCGAGTCCAAATGACTTTAACAGTTCCCTTGCCACTTTTACTTCTTCTACAGGATCAGCACTCAGTGAAATTCTAAGTGTATTACCAATACCCTTACTTAAGATCGCACCAAGACCTGCAGCACTTTTAACGGTTCCTGCAAACAATGTACCTGACTCAGTAATTCCTAAGTGCAGTGGGTAATCAAATGCTTTAGCCGCTTTCTCATAAGCTTCAATCGCAAGGTTTACATCAGACGCTTTCATTGACACGATAATGTCGTGAAAATCAAGGTCTTCAAGAATCTTGATATGATGCAGCGCACTTTCAACCATACCGTCAGCTGTTGGATAGCCGTATTTCTCAAGGATCTTTCTTTCTAGGCTTCCTGCGTTTACCCCGATACGAATCGGAATGTTTTTCTCTTTAGCAGCCTTTACAACAGCTTCAACTTTTTCACGGCGGCCGATATTCCCAGGATTAATTCTGATCTTATCAGCTCCGCCTTCAATCGCTTTTAACGCAAGCTTATAGTCGAAATGTATATCTACAACTAAAGGAATATTAATTCTCTTTTTGATTTCAGGAATCGCGTCAGCCGCTCTTTCATCAGGGCATGCAACACGGACAATCTGACAGCCGGCTTCCTCAAGACGCATAATTTCTGCAACTGTTGCTTCTACATCATGTGTTTTTGTTGTCGTCATACTTTGGATAACGAGTTCATTGTTTCCACCTATAGTTAAATCCCCGACTTTTACAGGGCGCGTATTCGAACGATGTGTAATGTCTCCCACCAGTCATTCGCTCCTTTTTGATTTACTCAAATTTCTATTCCTACTTATTCTAACAGTGTTGAATTCACATTGACAACTAAATGAACGGCGAAAGCGCTCTTAAGATGTTCCCGCACAAACCTTTACACGATCTTAATAAAATTCACATCCAGCCTTTACATGTTTTAGTGACAATATACCTATAATATATAGGAGGATCATACATATGTCACGGGCTAAACAATTAATGAATTCTATCATTCAACTGAAAGATAAACTGATGCTAAAACTTACTCTTACCACAAGAATTATGATACCGGTTCTAACAATTTGTATACTATCAACAATGTATATAGGGTGGTCAGGCTATCAGACGGCGAGAGATTCTGCTGAAGGACTAGTGGAAGACCGCCTTAAAAGGGAAGCTGTCATAGCAAATGAACTGATTCAAAATGCAAAATTGACTTTTCCATCAGATGAGGAAAAATTCAGTGAACGGGTAAAGAGTATTGTTAATCAGCAGTCAGCAGCACTAGGACAGGAAGAGTTAAACGTAAAAATATTATCAGTTGATGAGGACGGCACCGCGTCCATATTATCTGGAAGCAGGCTCTCGTTGTCTGAACCTTTGATAGAAGAAATAAATCTCCTCAACAAAGGCACATTGACCGCTTCAATTGAGCAGCAAAACTATCTGCTTTCATTTTTCAAGATTCAGGAGCTAGGTCAGATCTATGTCATTGCAGTCCCTGAGACCGATTATCTGCATGAGCAAATATCACTTGGTGAGTCGATGGTCAAAGTGGTCATATTGACAATTCTGGTTGCTGTGATGTTGACACTTCTTCTTACCAGATCAATCAGCAAACCATTAAAACTGTTAAAAGAAGAAATGAAAAACGTAAGAAAAGGTATCTATCATGCTGACTGCCAGAGTCATACAACCATTCCGGAGCTTGTATCTCTTCATAAGAGCTATCAGGTTATGGTTAATACAATCAGATTGTTAATGGAAGAACTTCAATTGGCAGGAGAGAACCTGAACCATTCAGGGAAAAAATTAATCGAAAGCTCAGATCATATGTTTTACACGCTGGACCCTGTTAAGAAAAAATCACTGATGATCAAAAGTCAAGCAAAAGAAACGTCAGCTTCATCAGAAAAGAGTCTTGAGACGACCTTGCATATGGCAATGGAAATCGAGACAATACTTCTCACACTTGATGAAACGAATAAATCAAATCAGCTGCTGATCGATAAACGGGACGAGGGGATTCAAGGGGTGCATCAAATGAATGAATCTATAAAAGCGACGGATCAAAAACTGAAGGAATTAGATAAAGAAATAAAGCTGATGAGAGAAAACACAATACAATCAAGACAGGCTGCATTTTTAATAAAAGAAATAGCTGATCATACGAGACTGCTGTCACTGAATGCTGCTATAGAAGCTGTAAGAGCGGGTGAGAATGGAAAAGGCTTCGCAGTTGTAGCAAAAGAGGTAGGGTCACTGGCTGAACAGTCTAAGAGGCATTTAACTATGATAGACCAATCGATGAATAATATGGTTCAGGTCAGCGAAGAGATTGAATTAAAATTTAGTAAGTTAATGAATGATACTGAAACCAGGCTTGAAGAGTCATCAAATAGTATTGAATACTTTAATGAGTTGATTAATCAAATGGATCAATCTACACGAAAAATCAGTGAGGTGTATAAGCAGACAGTAGAACTTGAAAACATACTCCCGACAGTTAAGACAGCAGGCGAAGCTGCACATCAGATTGCCCGGGCTACGGATGAAGGGTTTGAAGAAATGTCAAATACGCTTAGTGAGCAGGAGCGATTAATTATTGATGTAAAAGAAATCGCTGAGGAACTTTATCAGATCTCGTCACATCTAAACGAGAAGTTTAATCATCAGTCGGGTGCAGCATAAAACTGATTGTTTAATACAGTAACTTCTGTGCTGTAATGCATATGGAGACCCTGAGACAATGTTAGGGCACTAAGCTTCCCTTTAGTTGTCTCAGGAGTCTCCATTTTACGCTTCACTGTATAAAGATCATTGTTGGCTCGGATACGCCTATTAATCTTTAAGCTTTCTTTTTAGGCAGGGGAATCTCTTTTATAGAAAGATAAAGCATTAGCCCTGTCACAAACCAGTTGATCAGCGTACCAAATGGGATAATGGATCCTGCAAGATCAGCCATAAGAAAGAAAACAACGGGCAGTGCTGAACTGTATGCGGCCATCCTGAAGCTGTGGCGATAAGTAAGCTTTCTTCGGGCTGCTGAAGCAAGCTTTGTACCAATCCAGCCAAATATAGTCGCTTTAATAAACAGCATGCCGGCAACGAGAATAAATATAAACGCCAGAATAAAAAAGTAAATGATGTATTTTGCACCTTCAAGTGAATTGAGTAAAGAAGCTATGCCTTCACTGCTTATATCAAACCCCTCAAACGTATCATACTGGTATTCCTGTACACTGCCACCGGTCGCGACAGCAAGACGATCGGATAAAAAAGCAACTGCTGCATCTTCACCCGTCAGTTCCTCAGATGTCATTTCATTCGTTCCGTCTATATAAAACGTAATACCGCTGCTGCTTGCTTCAGCTACTGCAGATACGTCAGACTGCAATCGTCCATCCTGAACTTCAAATGCAGGGAGATCATTTAACAGCAGATCTTCACCCTCTGAAAAGAGCCCCTGTCCAATTGTGGCTACCTGAATGATGGCAGGTATAATGGAAAGAAAAGCGAGTAGAAATACAAATAAAATCGTTTTTCCGATTCCCTGAAATCGGAATCTTGCAATATCCTTTGGTGAATAAAGACTCTTAAAAAGTTGTTTAAATATGTTCAATAACAAACCCTCCGATGTAAGTTAGACACTTTTATATTGTACGTTTATCCTATATAAAAGGGCAAATGTAAGAAAAATAAGAAAGTAAGCGTTTGTTTTTGTAACATAATTGTAATATTAGCGCGCTATTATTAACCGATTGTAAAGATTTGATCTAACCCCTTTACTTATATCGTGCAAAGAATTAATAATTGTGGAGGGTTTTCAAGAAGTATGACTAAATTTGTTTAACAGGGGTTGAAATCATGGAAGTGAATTGGCAGGAAGTCTTCTTTACATTTATCGGAGGACTTGGGATATTTCTATTTGGTTTGAAGTTCATGGGAGATGGTCTTCAGAAATCAGCTGGTGACAGACTGAGAGCAATTCTAGACCGTTTCACGACAAATCCGTTTATGGGGGTCCTTGCGGGTATTGTTGTAACGATTCTTATACAGTCCAGTTCAGGTACTACAGTTATTGTAATAGGACTTGTTAGTGCCGGGTTTATGACACTTCGTCAGGCAATCGGTGTGATTATGGGTGCCAATATTGGTACAACAGTAACGGCATTTATTATCGGTTTTGACATTGGTGCTTATGCATTACCAATTATTGCGGTTGGTGCATTTCTTCTATTCTTTGTAAAGAAACCTCAAGTGAATAACCTTGGTATGGTTGTTTTCGGATTTGGTGGACTATTCTATGGTCTTGAACTGATGGGAGAGGGAATGAAGCCGCTTCGTGAGCTTCAGGCATTCATTGACCTGACTCAAAGTATGAGTGAAATTCCAATTCTTGGCGTTGTGATCGGAACAGTATTTACGGTCGTTGTTCAGAGTTCAAGTGCGACAATTGGTATCCTGCAGGGACTTTACTCTGAAGATTTAATCACTCTTCAGGCTGCACTGCCAGTTCTATTTGGTGATAATATCGGTACAACAATTACAGCTGTGCTGGCATCAATCGGTGCTTCAGTTGCTGCAAAACGTGCCGCAATGGTACACGTAATGTTTAACGTAATTGGTTCTGTATTATTCCTGATTTTATTGATCCCATTCACATCCTTTATCGTGTGGATTGATCAATTTATGAATCTTAATCCTGAAATGCAGATTGCATTTGCACACGGTACTTTCAACGTTTCAAATACAATCATTCAGTTCCCATTCATCGCAGCACTTGCATGGGTTGTTACTAGAGTAGTTCCTGGTAATGATGTGGTAGTTGAATTTAAGCCTAAACACCTTGATCCTAACTTTATTGAACAGTCTCCTTCAATTGCGCTTGGACAGGCAAAAGAAGAGGTTTTACGTATGGGTCAATTTGCAGTGCAGGGTCTGACTGAATCATTCGAATATCTGAAAACAAAAAATAAAAAAAATGCAGAGCTCGGCTATCAGGTTGAGGATGCAATTAATAATCTCGATTCAAAAATTACTGACTATCTGATTCAGCTTTCATCAAGTTCACTTTCTGCACAGGAATCAGAACGTCATTCTGTGTTAATGGATACCGTTCGTGATATTGAGCGTATCGGTGACCACTTTGAAAACGTCATTGAGCTTGTAGATTATCAGCAGGCTAATAAAGTTAAAATGACAAGTGAAGCAATGGAAGATCTGAATGAAATGTTTACACTAACGATTGAAGCAGTATCTCAGTCTATTGAGTCTCTTGATACAAATGATCATGATAAGGCTCGAAGCGTCGCTGAAAAAGAAGATCTTCTTGATAAAATGGAGCGTAAATTCCGCAAGAAGCATATTCTCCGTTTGAATGAAGGAGCGTGCAGCGGTCAGGCAGGAATAGTATTTGTTGACATTATTTCAAACCTTGAGCGTATTGGCGATCATTCAGTTAATATTGCAGAAGCAGTACTTGGAATCAGAAAATAAACGTAAATGCCGGCTGAGGTGTCAGCCGGCATTTTTTGTTATACTAATTGAAACTAGGAAAGCATGGAGGGAATGAGCGTCATAGATACGATATTTTGGATATTCATTATTTTAAGCTTCGCAATTGCCTTTATCGGACTGGTTTATCCAATCATTCCAAGCGTACTGTTTATTTTGCTTGGCTTTATCCTGTACGGATTATTTTTCACCTTTTCAGATTTCACCTGGTTTTTCTGGACTGTACAAATTCTGTTTATCATTTTGTTATTTGGAGCAGATTATGCAGCAAATTTATTTGGTGTTAAAAGGTTCGGGGGATCTAAAGCCGGCATTTGGGGAAGTACGATTGGTCTTTTAATCGGTCCTTTTCTTATTCCTGTCATCGGAATCCTGCTTGGACCGCTTGCAGGCGCAGTCATTGGTGAATTGCTAGTAAATCGAACACCGTTTAAACAGGCGCTGAAGATCGGTTTTGGATCGCTGATTGGATTTATCACATCAGTGATCACAAAGGGTACGATTCAGGCAGTTATGATCATTATTTTCTTTTTGTATGTATGATTTCGGTCTTTTGACTGAAAAAAGCGTTTGCAATGCTTATTAATTGAATAGAATGATCTATTCTGATAATCTGAAAACAGTTGATTCCGCATTACGCGGAAAATTACACTACATACAAGGAGGAATTCAATCATGGCTTACACTTTACCAGAACTACCTTATTCTTATGATGCATTAGAACCGCATTTTGACAAGGAAACAATGAATATCCACCACACAAAGCACCACAACACTTACGTAACAAAATTAAATGACGCACTAGAAGGTCACGATGATCTTCAGGCAAAATCAATTGATGAGCTTGTTGCTGATCTGAACAGCGTACCGGAATCAATCCGTACTGCAGTTCGTAATAACGGCGGCGGACACGCTAACCACTCATTCTTCTGGAAGATTCTATCTCCAAATGGTGGCGGCGAGCCTTCAGGCGACCTTGCTTCTGCAATTAACAGCAAGTTTGGAAGCTTCGACAAATTCAAGGAAGAATTCGCTGCAGCTGGTGCAGGCCGTTTCGGTTCAGGCTGGGCTTGGCTGGTTGTAAACAACGGAGAACTTGAAATCACAAGCACGCCAAATCAGGACTCTCCATTAACAGATGGTAAAACACCTGTTCTTGGTCTTGATGTTTGGGAGCATGCATACTATCTGAAGTATCAGAACAAGCGTCCTGACTACATTAACGCTTTCTGGAGTGTTGTAGACTGGAATGCTGTTGAGAAGCTTTACACTTCAGCAAAATAATAAATGCTACTCGACTGACGATTCCATATCGTCAGTCTTTTTTTATGATTCTGCTGACTTTCTGTAAAAATAGTCATATGAGCCAAATGAAGGAATGATATGAGTATTTGACCTTTTAATGAAATAACACGTCATCCTCTAGTAATATTTGATAGATTCCTTTAAAATTGTGCTATGTGAAATTATAAAAGAAAGGGAGACTCTTATTGAAAAAGAATCAGTCCCGTACAAAAAAAGCAAAGAAAATGAAAAAGAATTTTCTTGCTGCAAGAATGAATATCTTATTCTTTGCAGTATTTTTATTATTTTCCGCATTAATATTAAGACTGGGTGTACTGCAGATTGTGAATGGAGAAGATTTCACAAGGCAGCTTGAA
Organism: Jeotgalibacillus malaysiensis; assembly: GCA_000818095.1. Classification (NCBI taxonomy): domain Bacteria; kingdom Bacillati; phylum Bacillota; class Bacilli; order Caryophanales; family Caryophanaceae; genus Jeotgalibacillus; species Jeotgalibacillus malaysiensis. Next base: position 1,988,936 of record CP009416.1, on the reverse strand, counting down.
CGAACTGAAGAGGTCGTTGTAAATGCCAGTGTGCCGCGCGGAAAAATTTTTGACAGAAACGGTAAAGTCATTGTAGATAACCGCCCTGTGAACGCGATTACCTATACAAAAACACAGCAGACTTCGCAGGACGAAATGATGGAAGTAGCGACGAAGCTTGCAGACATGATTGAGCTGTCTACAGATGATGTTCAGGATCGCGACATTCAGGATTACTGGATCCGTGAAAACAAAGAGCGCGCAGATGCCAAAATAACTGATGAAGAGCGTGCACTGTACGATGAAGGTGAACTGTCACAAAATGATTATGATAAGCTGATCCGTGACAGAATTACAGAAGAAGAGCTGGCTGAAATTACAGATCAGGAAATGGAAATCCTTGCAGTGTACAGACAGATGCAGACAGGGTACAATCTATCACCTCAGATCATTAAAAATGAAGGGGTAACGGATGAGGAATTCGCAACAGTGAGTGAACACCTCGATTCTCTGCCTGGTGTTAATTCAACTGTTGACTGGCAAAGAGAGTATCCATATGGTGACGTGCTAAGGTCTGTTCTCGGCAGTGTCAGATCAATCCCAGAAGATCAAATAGAGTATTATCTTGCGAGAGATTACGCACGAAACGACCGGGTTGGCACAAGTTATCTGGAACTTGAGTATGAAGAAGTGCTCCAGGGACAAAAGTCTAAAGTGCGTACCATTACTGATAAAGCCGGAAACGTGATCGATTCACAGCTGATTCAGCAGGGTGAGCGCGGGAAAGATTTAGTGCTTTCAATTGATATCGAGCTTCAGCAGGCACTTGAACAGGTCGTTGAAGATGAGTTAAGAAGACTCAAAGCCGATCCGGGACGTAACCTGATGGATAGACTGTTCCTTGTCATGATGGACCCGAACACAGGTGAGCTGCTTGCAATGGCAGGTAAACAGTATGTAGAAACAGATGAGGGACCGGAAATTCAGGATTATAACATTGGAACGTTTACAAGTGCATATGAAGCAGGTTCTTCTATTAAGGGAGCGACTGTGCTTTCAGGTTATCAGGATGGTGTGATTTCGCCTGGTTCGTATTTGAGAGATGAAATTATTAGATTTCCTGGTACTGACCCTAAAGGCTCATGGTACGGGACATTACCAAATCCTATAAACGATCTTTATGCACTTGAACGATCATCAAACGGATATATGTTTAAAATTGCTATTGGTATGTCAGGTGCTAACTATGTGCCTCAGCAGCCAATTGATATTGGTCCAAGCACTTTTACTAAAATGAGAAACTACTTTGGACAGTTTGGTCTTGGAAGTGAAACAGGTATAGATTTACCGGGTGAGAGTGTTGGTTACCAGACTAATAATCCACTCGACTTAATACCGGGTAAATTACTGGATTTATCAATTGGACAGTTTGACACTTATACTCCGATGCAAATGGTTCAATATGTTTCTACTGTTATAAATGGCGGAAATAGAGTTGCACCTACTGTAGTTAAAGAGATTCGCGAACCAAGTGCTGATAATGAAACACTAGGACCGCTAGTAAAAGCAATGAAACCCCGTGTCTTAAATAAACTTGATAATACCCAGGCTGAACTTGATCATGTGAAAGCAGGCTTTTACCGCTCATTCAACGGTCCTCAGGGTACAGGAAGAGACTTTATCGGAAACGGCTATGAAGCGGGTGGTAAGACTGGTACTGCAGAAGTAGTGTATTTTGGTCCTAAATATGATGAACTTTATCGGTCAAGAGGATTAGCAGCGCCTGAAACGACTAATTCAACACTCGTAGGTTTTGCACCATATGATAAACCGGAAGTCGCATTTTCAGTCCTTGCACCTTGGGTTTATCCAAACGTTGCAAACTCACCGCTTCGTGAGGACGTGAATGAAAACGTTGGAACTAAAGCGCTTGAAGTCTATTTCGACTTAAGAGAAAAGAGAATGAATGAAGGCGGAGCTGATGAAGATCAGCAGGTGGAAGTGACAGCAGAGCAGGCAGAAGAAGGTCAATAATGATAAAAAAACTGAGTATCGCAATAAGCGATACTCAGTTTTTTTGTTCATTTACAAAACCTTTACATTAGATTTATATGAGATTAATAGAAGGGGTGTATTGTATTAGCTGTAGGACAAATCAACCATATCACAGGGGGAATTACAGAATGAAAAGCGCAAAATTTCTAGCAATGTCAACCATTTTAGGATCAGCAGTATTTTTAGCTGCCTGCGGTGGAGAAGATGAAGCAACTGGATCAGGTACAGCTTCTGAAGGTTCATCAGAAGAATTAAGCGGCCAGGTTCAGGGTGACGGATCATCAACTGTAGCTCCTGTAATGGAAGCCATTGTTGAAGAATATGCAGCAGCACAGCCAAGCGTTCAAGTATCATCAGGAGTTTCAGGTACTGGTGGTGGATTTGAAAAATTTATCGCTGGTGAAACAGCATTCTCAAATGCTTCACGTCCGATCTCAGAAGAAGAAACTGCAGGACTTGAAGAGGCAGGAATTGATTTTACAGAAGTTGAGCTTGCATATGACGGGCTTTCTGTAGTAGTAAGCCAGGAAAATGACTGGGTTGATTATTTAACAGTTGAAGAATTAAAAGAAATGTGGGTTGAAACAGGAGAAGAAAAGACTTGGGCAGACATTCGTGAAGGATGGCCTGAAGAGCCGATTGAGTATTACTCTCCGGGTACTGACTCAGGAACATACGATTACTTCAATGAAGTCATTCTTGAAGAAGAAGATATCGTCCGTTCAGCTACACTATCAGAAGATGACAACGTTCTTGTACAGGGTGTGCTAGGTTCACCTAATGCAGTAGGATACTTCGGTTATGCTTACTACCTTGAAAATCAGGATACGCTAAGAGCTGTTCCGATCGACAATGGTGATGGACCGGTTGAGCCAAACAATGAAACAATCGAATCTGGTGAATACGCACCGCTTTCACGCCCGCTATTCACATATGTAAGTAATGACGCAGTAGCGGAAGATCCTGCAACAGCAGATTTCATCAAGTTTGCGATTGGAAATGCAGGTGATCTTTCTGAAGCAGTTGGTTACGTAAGAGCACCACAGGGAGTATACGACGAAGATATGGCAACAATTGAAGAACTTGCAGGTGAATAAGTAAACACAGCCGGAAAGCGTGTTTTACACGCTTTCCGTATCATTATGTTCTTTGGATAAATGAGGAGGTTTTCATCATGGCTATGAATGAACCACAGATTTCGGTTCAGGAATTGATCGCTAAGAAAAGTAACAGGGGTCTTCTGGCGTTCACTGAAAAGTTAATTCCAAAAATTTTATTGCTAATTGCAACAGTGTCTGTTCTGACAACTATAGGGATCGTTTTTACACTCATTTTTGAAACGATTACCTTTTTTACTGAAGTAAATGTTTTTAGTTTCCTGACAGGGACAGAATGGTATCCATTTGCGAATTCAACACCAACCTATGGGATACTTCCACTGGTTGTAGGGACTTTAAAGATCACTGCAATTGCTACTCTGGTTGCTGTTCCGATTGGAATTGCAACAGCCATTTTTTTGAGTGAATATGCGAGTGACAGAGTCAGAAGATTTATCAAACCGATTCTTGAAGTACTAGCTGGTGTGCCGACAATTGTTTATGGTTTCTTTGCACTGACATTTGTGACACCGATTTTAAGATCAATCTTTCCTGAGATCGCCATTTTTAATGCGATCAGTCCCGGGATCGTAGTAGGGATTATGATTATTCCAATGATTGCTTCCCTTTCAGAAGATGCAATGTCTTCTGTACCAAATGCTATGCGTGATGGTGCATATGCACTTGGTGCAACAAAGCTTGAGGTTGCGATTAAGATCGTATTGCCTGCAGCACTTTCAGGTATTATTGCTTCTACTGTTCTTGCAATTTCAAGAGCGATTGGAGAAACCATGATTGTTGCAGTAGCAGCCGGTTCAACGCCTGGCTTTGATTGGGATGTAACAGGATCCATCCAGACGATGACAGCTTATATCGTACAGGTAACAACAGGAGATGCAGGATATGGTACAACTATTTACTACAGTATCTATGCTGTTGGTTTTACACTATTCCTGTTTACTTTGGCGATGAATATGCTTGCTCAGTTCATCTCTAAGCGTTTCAGGGAGGAATATTGATATGAAGTACGTTAATCATGAAGAAGTTGCTGCAAAAACTAAAACACGTCTGACTAAGAACACGATTTTAAAAGGCGTATTTGCAGCTGCTACAAGTTTTGGTTTAATTGTTCTTGCGATTCTGTTATATCGTATCGTGACTCAAGGAAGTGAATATCTAAGCTTTGATTTTTTCACAAGCTTTGCATCAAGAATCCCTGAGAATTCAGGAATCAAAGCAGCCATTCAGGGGTCGATCTATTTAATGCTTGTTGTTGCACCTGTTTCAATGTTTTTAGGTGTAGGCACAGCGATTTACCTTGAGGAATATGCGAAAAAGAATAAATTTACAAATTTTATTAAAGTAAACATCTCTAACCTGGCCGGCGTTCCTTCCGTTGTATTCGGATTACTCGGACTGACGATTTTTGTACGGTTTTTTGATCTTGGGATTTCCATTCTTGCAGCAGGACTTACAATGAGTCTTCTGATCCTGCCAATCATCATTGTAGCATCACAGGAGGCAATCAGGGCTGTGCCAAACGAATTGAGAGAAGCCTCTTTTGCAATGGGTGCTACGAGATGGCAAACAATTTTAAGAGTAGTACTGCCGGCATCAATTCCTGGAATTCTGACAGGCTCAATATTAGCACTTTCAAGAGCAATTGGTGAGACAGCACCACTTGTAGTAATCGGAATTCCAACAATTCTGATGTTCACACCTGACAGCATCATGAGTACATTTACAGCACTGCCAATGCAGATCTTTGACTGGACTAAACGTCCTCAGGTAACGTTCCATGATGTGGCAGCCGCGGGGATCATCGTACTGATGGGGCTGCTGATTATCATGAATTCAATTGCAGTATTTATTCGAAACAAATATCAAAAACGATATTAATTAAATGGATGAAGGGAGCTTTTCAACATGACAACGATTGTAAAGCCTGAAGTTAAACAAGCTGAAGATACTCCGGTAAAGAAAAATAAATCATCAGTTTACAAAACTGAGCAGTTAAACCTATGGTATGGATCAAATCATGCGCTAAAGAATATTGACCTGGATATTAAAGAAAATGAAGTGACAGCAATCATTGGGCCGTCCGGCTGTGGGAAATCAACTTACATTAAGACGCTTAACAGGATGATTGAAACAATCCCATCTGTTAAAACCTCAGGTGTAATTAATTATCGTGATAAAAATATCTTTGATAAAGAGTATCAGGTGGAAGAACTGCGCACGAAGGTAGGAATGGTTTTCCAAAAGCCGAATCCATTCCCAAAATCTATTTATGACAATATTGCATATGGACCTAGAATTCACGGGATTAAAAATAAAAAAATACTTGATCAGATCGTTGAAAAGTCTCTTCGTGGAGCAGCAATCTGGGATGAAGTTAAGGATCGTCTTGGTGAGAATGCGTACGGACTATCAGGTGGACAGCAGCAGCGTATCTGTATTGCAAGGTGTCTTGCAATCGAACCGGACGTTATTTTAATGGATGAGCCGACTTCAGCGCTTGACCCGATCTCAACATTAAAAGTAGAAGAACTCGTACAGGATCTAAAGAAAGATTACAGTATTATCATTGTCACACATAATATGCAGCAGGCTGCGCGTATTTCTGACAAGACGGCGTTTTTCCTAAATGGGGAAGTCGTAGAATATGATGAAACAAACAAGATCTTCTCAAACCCTTCAGATGAAAGAACAGAGGATTATATTTCAGGCAGATTTGGATAAGGAGTGAAGACATTGTCAGTCAGAGAACGGTATGATACTGAATTAGAAGTACTCAATAATAAAATTGTTGAATTAGGACACTTCGCACAAGAGGCATTGAAAGATTCTTTAACAGCATTAGATAATAGAGATATTGAAAAGTCTTTATTCATAATGGATGAAGATGTAAAAGCGAATAGAATTGAAGAAGAAATTAATGACCTGGCGATTTTGCTGATCGCCAAGCAGCAGCCGGTTGCAACGGATCTCAGAAGAATCATTGTTGCAATTAAGATTGCAGCTGATCTCGAACGAATTGCCGATTTTGCTGTGAATATTGCGAAATCAACAATTCGTATGGGAAATGACAGCTTTGTTAATTCAATTGATAATATTCATCAGATGTATGACATTACAGAGCAAATGATAGAGCTTGTTCTTGAAGCTTATGCAGATGAAGATGTTGTGAAAGCAAAAAGAATCGCTGAGCTTGATGATGGAGTAGATGAGCTTTATGGGGATACGATAAAAGACCTGCTTTCCTCAAGTGCAGCACAGCCAGAAAAACTTGCTCAAATTACACAGCTGTCTTTTGTCTGCCGCTATCTTGAGCGTGCAGCTGATCACGTTACAAATATTTCTGAGAATATTTTTTATCTTGTTAAAGGAAAAAGATACGATTTGAACAAATAAAAAAGAAGCCCCCGGGCTTCTTTTTTTGTTCAATGAAAAGGATACGTTACTGGGTAATCAGTTTTGCAATCTGCTCAATTGTCATAGTCGAATTAAGATCATAATCTCCAATCTGAATGCGATCAGTTAATGATTGATCACTCAGATATTCATTAAAAGCAGTCTCATCATCAATTAGACCGTTTTCAAATAAAGCTGAACTAATATCAGGAGAAGTCATTCCGGACTCTACTGAAAGAATCATCTGGGAAATGGCTGTTTCTTGTTCCTGATCTGAAGATTCAAGCTGACTGACTCTTTCTTCCCAGCGATCTATTTCATTTTGCATAGAGTCATATTCATCAGTTGTAATGACCATTTCATTATCCTCAAGTATGGTCTCAGTTTCCGGAGACTCTTTTATCACAGCTCCTGCACCGAAGATTATTAAGGCGCTTGCCATCATTCCGATTCCGGCGGAGCGGACTATTTTTCGATCCACTTATGTACACCCCTTAATTACTGATTAATGATACGTCTTACATCACTCACGTGTAATGATGAAAGAGCTGAGATCTGATCTGGCTTCATTCCTTGCTTGTGGAGCGAAAGCACCTGATTAATCAGAATTTCATTGATCTGTTTAGGCTTTGTTTTTTTAGCACCTGCTGACGGTTCAATCATCAGTTCCTCTTCAAGCAGCTTCGTTCTCTTTTTCAACTGGTAAAGCTCCTGATAAAGGCTCATAGAAAGCTCGTGCAGCTCTTCTTCAGTTTCTTTGGACCGGTCTTTTAAAAAGAAAGATAAAATAAATAGAATAAGGCCCAGGCCGCCTGCAGCAAGCATGATCCAATCCATATACTCACCTCCAAATGATTCGGATATTATTGTATCATGTTCTGTAAAAATGAATTGTAAAACCTTATAAAAAGATAGTAGATTTTTTTTCTGATCAATGATATTATAAATAAGTCGTATGAATCGAAGTATGTAACAAACAGCATTTGAATGTTTGGAGGGATAAAGATGCGTGTAAACATTACTCTTGCTTGCACTGAAACTGGTGATCGTAACTACATCACTACTAAGAACAAGCGTAACAATCCAGATCGTATTGAACTTAAAAAATACAGTCCGCGCCTGAAGAAAGTGACGCTTCACCGCGAGACGAAATAATGAATGAGGGCCGAAAATGTGTTGTGCATTTTCGGTTTTTTTATCATATCCGGGAGGGGAAGGGTTTGGATAAAAAATCGATCAGGCTGCAAATGCAGGATCAGCTGAAGAATCTTCCTGAACAAAAGAAAATATACTATACTGAAACTATCCAGAGAAAAATTATGGCCGGGTCGGAATGGCAGCAGAGTGAAGTAATTGCAATTACAATTTCAAGAGGGTCCGAGATTGATACGATCGCTTTAATTACTGCTGCTTTAAATCAGGGCAAAAAGATCTGTGTGCCAAGATGTGAACCTGCCACCAAAACATTATTTTTTCATTACATAACTTCTTTAGAGGATGCTAAACCATCCTTCTACGGATTGCTTGAACCAAAAGCGCATCTGCCTCTTGCAGATAAAAGTGAGATAGATCTCGTGGTCGTTCCGGGGCTGGCATTTTCAAGATCCGGTTACAGAATTGGATTTGGCGGTGGATATTATGACCGTTTTTTAAAAGATTATACGGGGCAAAGCATATCGATGGCATACAGTTTTCAGGTTATTCATGAAGTATTTGCAGAAAGTTTTGATATCCCGGTAATGAAGATATTTACTGAAGAAGAGTTGATTACAGGGAGTGCCTTGTTATGAATTTTAATACAATGCATGATGTTCAGTTGCTGCTTAAAAGATATGGACAGTATGTATATGGTCCCGGAAGACTTGCAACACTTGAATTAATGGAGATTGAAATAAAAGAACTCTATGAATCAGGTATGCTTGAGCGGGACGATTATTTAAAGGCTTTGATGGTCTTAAAAAATGAAATCAGAAAAGAAAGTCAGGGTGGTTAATAAATGAAGGCGGAATTTATTTTTGGTGTGGATATCGGCGGTACAACTACAAAACTTGCTGTCATTACAGATGAAGGAAAAATCGTTGAGAAGTGGGAGATCCCTACAAATACTTCAAATCATGGTGTCAGTATTATTCCTGATATTGCTGCGGCAGTAAAATTGAAAATGACACAGATGAATCTTACTAAAGAATCAGTTATTGGAATAGGTGTAGGCGCACCGGGACCTGTCAATATGCAGACTGGTATTTTGTATACAGGTGTAAATATTGGCTGGGACAAGCCGGTTGCACTGAGAGATGAGTTATCACAGCAGACAGGATTGCCTGTAGTGATTGAAAATGATGCAAATGCAGCTGCGCTCGGAGAAATGTGGAAAGGTGCAGGCGGAGGCGCAAGAGATGTTGTTTGTGTCACACTTGGGACCGGTGTTGGAGGCGGCGTCATTGTAAATGGAGACATTGCTCATGGCATCAAAGGAGCAGCCGGGGAGATCGGCCATATCACTGCAGTTCCGGAGGGCGGCTATCAGTGTAATTGTGGGAAGAAGGGCTGCCTTGAAACTGTAGCATCTGCAACGGGAGTAGTCAGGCTTGCAAAAGAAGAAATGGATAAGTCTAATGCTGTCTCAGCGCTTCACAAAATGATGGATGAGCACAACGCAATTACTGCTAAAAATGTCTTTGATGAAGCTAAAAACGGAGATCCTGCTGCTTCTGCTGCTGTTGAACGCCTGACATTCTATCTGGGGCTTGCACTTGCAAACTTGGGAAGTGCGTTAAATCCTGAAAGAATCGTGATTGGTGGTGGAGTATCTAAAGCAGGAAGTATCCTGCTTGATGGTATTACAGAGAAATTTAAGCTTTATGCATTTCCAACCGTAGCGGAATCAACAGACATAAAAATTGCTACGCTAGGAAACGATGCAGGCGTTATTGGTGCTGCATGGCTGATCAAATATAAACATTAAAAGTGAGACCTTCTGCAAATGCAGAGGGTCTTTTTTTGACTTGATTCTTGTGAATTATCAGGCTTTAACAATATCAGTGTATTTACTTTACATTTAACACGTTTCAGGTAAAATTAAAGCTTAGGTCATCGCTAAACCTATGTTTAATGGTCAAAATGTAGTGTATGACTATCGGATGATTTTCATTTAAACAGAAAAAAACGGAACTTTTAAATGTTTGAAACGTCTATTAAGGTGGAAATGTAAATAAGATTTTAAGTGTGTAAATATTGCGTTTGATTTTATTTACAATCAGGAGTATGATTATGGGATAGATATTATATCCACAATATGTAATTGGAAGTGTAGGAGGAAATCGTATGAACAAAAAATGGTCAATGCCAAAGCTGTCGCTTGTCATTATTGCCATTGCGTTCCTTTGGATCAAAACGTTTATCGCGTATCACGCAAGCTTTAATATCAGCACAGATAACTTTATGCAGGATCTAATCCTGTTTATTAACCCGCTCAGCTTTCTATTACTGATCTTTGGAGTAGGATTGCTGTTCAAAAAAGAGAAAACAAGAAACAATTATGTGATTATTACAAGTTTTGTACTGACAGCGATTTTATTTGCAAACATGGTTTTCTACCGGTTCTTTAATGACTTTATTACGCTGCCGGTACTTTTCCAGACAAATAACTTCGGTGACCTGGGTGGAAGTGCACTTGAAAACATCTATATGACGGATGCACTTTATTTTGTAGACGTGCTGATTTTAATTGCACTTGCAAAATACAAACCTTCATTTATGGTATTTAAAGAGCCGACAAAGGTTAACAGAAGAGCATATTTCCTTGTGGCCATTGCAACGTTCTTTTTAAACCTTGGTTTAGCTGAGACAGAGCGTCCACAGCTTCTCACACGGACGTTTGACCGTGAAATGCTTGTTAAAAACATCGGAACATATAATTATCATATTTATGACGTGTATCTGCAGTCGAAGCAGTCTGCACAGCGTGCCCTTGCTGACAGTGATGCACTTGTAGATGTTAATAATTATGTTCAGGCTAATAAAGCTGATGTGAATAATGAAATGCATGGGATTGGTGAAGGTAAAAACCTGATTGTGGTTAAGCTTGAATCAATGCAGAACTTTGTCATTAATAACGAAATGAATGGTGAAGTGATTACACCGTTTTTAAACTCACTGACAGAAGATGAAAATACAATTTACATGGATAATTTTTATCATCAGACTGAACAGGGTAAAACATCTGACTCAGAATTTCTGCTTGATAATTCACTTTATCCACTAGGCCGTGGTGCTGTATTCTTTACGCACAGCGGCAATGAATTCGATACATTGACAGACAGTCTGAATGAAGCAGGGTATTATACAAATGCAATGCATGCGAATAATAAAAGCTTCTGGAACCGGGACATCGTCTATGACAATTTCGGTTATGACCGCTACTACTCTTTAACTGACTATACAGTTGGTGAGGGTCAGGCAGTTAACTGGGGAATGAAAGACATTCCTTTCTTTGAGCAGTCAGTTGAGCACATGAAGGAAATGGAACAGCCGTTCTATTCGAAAATGATCACTCTGACTAACCACCATCCGTTTTATCTTGATGAAGAGGATAAGTTTATTAATGAATACGATTCAAATTCAGGTACACTGAACCGCTATTTCCAGACGGTCAGATACCAGGATGAAGCAATTAAAGAATTTTTCGGCTATCTGAAAGAGGCCGGTCTATATGAGGATTCAGTTATTGTGATGTATGGAGACCACTATGGTATTTCTGAAAATCATAATGCTGCAATGGCTCAATATCTTGAGCAGGAAGAAATTACAGCGTTTGATTCAGCTCAGCTGCAGCGTGTGCCAATGTTTGTTCATATTCCGGGAGAAGATATCGGAGAGACAAACAGTAAGCTTGCCGGACAAATTGATCTGAAGCCGACAATCCAGAACATTATGGGGATTGAAGGAAGCAACAGCATTCAATTTGGTCAGGATATTTTCTCTGAAGAAAACGATAATACAGTCATTCTGAGAGATGGCAGAGTAATTTCTGAAAACCTGGTCTATGCAGGAGAAACATGCTGGGATAAAGAAACAGGTGAACCTGTTGAGAAAGAAACATGTCAGCCTCTGATTGATAAAGCAACTGAAGAGCTTGCTTTCAATGATGAAATTATCTACGGTGACCTGCTTAGATTTTATGATAGTGAATCAGGACGCCTGCTTGAGGATTCAAATGTAATTGAAGAATAATATAAAAAGCTCCCCAGGGAGCTTTTTATATTATCATAAATATTAATAAGGAGTTGTACGATCATGGCAATAGCAGATATCACAATCATTCCGATTGGCAATAAATCACCAAGTGTCAGTCAATATGTAGCTGACTTGCAGCGTGTGCTTGAAAAAAGAGCACAGGAAGGTTTAATTACATATGAATTAACACCAATGAGTACATTGATTGAAGGAGAACTGACGGATCTTTTTAAAGTCATACAGGAACTCCATGAATCAGTCTTTTCTGAAGAGATCAAAAGAGTGGCAACGAATATCCGTATTGATGAAAGAAGAGACAGAAACGATCATTCTATGCAGAATAAGCTTGCTTCAGTCAAAAAGCATTTATCAAAATAAAAAAAGCTGACCGCGGTCAGCTTTTTTTAATGTGGATATCCGTCAAAAACGATAGTCATCACAGTGAACCAGCCAAATACACCAAGTGTAGCCACTGCAAAGAAAATACCCATAATGTTTTTCTCTTTAAAAGATGTGATTGTACCAATTACTGATAGAATGGTTACCAGCGCAAGGATAATTGTTAATCCGTTCATTAAAAGCACCCCTTTCCATACGTTGGTTCATGAATAAACGAGATTAGTGCATAATATAAGCGTACTCTTAATATATTTTATAGTTAATTGTATATAATGTCGAGCATAATTCGTGACACTTTCGTGAGTATTCGTCTTTTTTTATGAATCATGCTACACTTTTTGTGAGGTGATAATAATGGAATGGTATCAGCTGCCACTAGGGCCAATGCAGACAAATGCTTATATATTATATAACAATGAGAAGGAATGTTTAATTGTTGATCCCGGTGAAGAAGCCGGCAAAATTAAAAGCTTTATCAGTCAGAAAGAACTGAATCCGTCAGCCATTCTACTGACACATGCTCACTTTGATCATATAGGGGCAGTTGAAGAGATCAGAAATGTATATGGGATAGAAGTCTATATGCATATTCAAGAGAAGAGCTGGCTTACTGAACCCGAGAAAAATGGCTCTGCTTTATTTCAGGGCATCACACCAATCGAAGCTTCACCTGCTGAGCACCTGTGGGAAAGAGAAGGCCATATTGAGATCGGAGGCTTCAGGTTTCAACTGTTACATACACCTGGACATTCACCTGGAAGCGTCAGCTTTTACTTTAAAGAGAGCGGAATTGTGATTGCTGGAGATGCACTCTTTAATGGCAGTATCGGCAGAACGGACCTGCCGGGTGGGAATATGGATGAACTGATCAGGAGCATTAAAAGTAAGCTGTTAACACTCTCTGTTCAGACATATGTATTACCTGGTCATGGTCCTGTAACGACTATCGCTGATGAAATGGCATATAATCCTTTTTTGCAGACATAATGAAAAAGAGACGATTCCGGAAAAGGAATCGTCTCTTTTGTCTAAGTCAGCTTTAATTTCTCCAATTAAGAAGAGGTTTAAAGCGGTCCCCGAAGCGGCATCATAAATGTTGTCCAGTAAGTAAATCCTGCAAAGAAAATTGTTAAGTATACAAAGAATACATACACATACATGCGCTCAGATAATTTCATGTACCCTAAAAGGATGAAAAAGCCAGTCTGGGCCAGGAAAAGCAATGAAGTTTTTGGCATATGTCCTAAATAAAATAATACAGAGAAAATTCCAGTCCAAAACCCCATAACACGATACATTTTATCCATCCGAATCCCTCCTTTACGCAAACAATCCATCGAACCTATTATATAGGATACCATATTATAAAGTAAATAACCCATATTATTAAATGTGACGATTGCGTGATTTTTATAAGAACTGATCAAGTTCTGTAAAAGAGTTATACAAACCTGTACAAGCATCATAATAGATAAAAAAATATATTTTACCTAAATACAAGTAAACAAAAAGGCTGATTTAAAAGGGTTTCTGCTCATTAGTTAAACAAAATGTGAACAAAATAAAAATAATTATAAATTTCATATAAAATAGGTGTACATTCATTGTACATGGGTATACAATAAATATAACTTATAAAAAACTTATTCAATTGGTATACAAAAACTAAACAGATGGAGGTAACATCATGAATCAAATCACATTCTTTACTTATCCAAGCTGTACATCTTGCCGGAAGACGAAAAAATGGTTGAAAGAAAACGAAGTTAACGTAAACGAGCGCCATATCTTTAGAGAAACACCGGATTATGATGAGTTGATGAATCTTCTTTCACTTACAACAGAAGGGCTCGATGAACTTCTGGCAACTAGAAGCCAGTCTTTCAAAGCGCTCGATCAGGATGTAGAGGACCTGCCACTGTCCGAAGTAGTCAAAATGATTATTGAAGATCCAAAGCTGTTAAAAAGACCAATCCTTACTGATGGCAAATCATTAATTGTAGGATATAACCCTGAAGGTCTAAGAAGTTTATCAAATAAAAAACAGTCTTACAAACTATCAGTCTGATTATCAGTTTTTAATATGTCGGTTCACCTATTTGTGCATGATCTGTACAAATAGGTGAACCGACATTTTTTATCTTTTTAGTCTCATTTACTTTAAAGGTTTTGAAACTAACGCTTAGAAAACAGGCTCAGTGTCAAAAAGTCAAAAAATTATAATAATTAGAGACAAACGCAGCAACATCGTGTATAGTAAAAATTATCTTATGAAAGGATGTGAAAAAATGCCATATGGCACCGAACTGTTAGCGCAGAATATTATTTACGAAGCTTTTGACAGAAAGGGGTCAGATATTCATTTTTATCCGGATTCAAAACACATGAATGTTCAATTGCGTGCCCTTGGAGATCTGACAATGCTCAAGCAGATTTCGTCAAATCAGGGGGAGCGGCTGATATCCCACTTCAAATTTAAGGCATCACTGGATATCGGTGAAAAGCGCAAGCCTCAAAGTGGTGCTACACTCATCACAATCAGAGAGGAAAAAGTTTCTCTCAGAATCTCCACTCTTCCGGCAGCGGAAGGTAAAGAAAGTATGGTCATCAGATTATTACCCCAGTCATTTGCAGTTCCCATTGAAAAGCTATCTTTATTTTCAAACTCCGCAAGAATATTAACTTCACTTGTCAGACAACCTCAGGGGCTTATCTTATTTTCAGGTCCTACCGGAAGCGGGAAATCCACTACACTATACTCACTCATTCATTACTGTTCAACTGAACTTAATCGAAACATTATCACACTTGAGGACCCGGTAGAAAGAAATGAAGAACATGTACTGCAGGTTCAGATTAACGAAAGGGCAGGTGTGACTTATGCATCCGGGCTTAAAGCGGTATTAAGACATGATCCCGATATGATCATCATTGGAGAAATCAGAGATGAAGAAACTGCAGATATAGCTGTTAAAGCTGCACTGAGCGGTCATCTGGTATTATCAACGATTCACGCCAAAGATACAAAAGGTGCCATCAGAAGAATGATCGATCTTGGAGTAAGAAAAGAAGACTTAAAACAGTCGCTGATCGGTGCTACAGGTCAGCGTCTGGTAAAAATTATGGCGAATGGCCTGTCGCAATCAAGATCTTCTATTTATGAAATCATGACTACATCTGCTGTTTGTGATTATTTAGATGAAATGCCGGTTCAACATCGATACCTTACACTTGAACAGCTTTTCAGGAAAGGAGCAGCGCTTGGCTATGTCTCCCCTCAGGAGTATGACCGCTGGATCTCACCGCCGGACTTATATTCCCAAAAAAGATCAGCCGGTTTTCCTTCACCGATTAAGTGAACTTAGAAATAATGGTTATCCTTTGGATCAATCCCTCAGCTTTTTATTTATTCAATTCCCTTCCCTGCATCAAAAAGACCATTTGCTCCATTTATTATTAAACGGTTCTTCTATCAGTGAAACCCTCAACAAGCTTGGTTACCCGTCTTATGTATGTATGCATTTATATTTCGCAGAGCAGTATGGAGACGTAGGCACTTCTCTAGCCGAAACGGCAGAACTGATGAAACACCGTGAAACACAGAAAAGAAAATTGTTTACCATTCTTCAATACCCCATCTTTTTAATTCTCTTGTTTATATTTGTATCAGCTATATTGAATATGTATCTGTTACCGAGAATGACGCAGTTATATCAATCGGTAGGGAATGCTGAATCAGGTGTTCTTCAGACAGCTGAAATGATTTTTACAGCACTACCGATCTTGATGACAGCTTTAGCGGTAACTGCTTTCATCATGACAGCTGCAGGTGTATTTGTACTGTACAAAAAGCCTGTCCTTGAAAGATGGCGGATTTTATCAAAGCTGCCTTTTGCAGGGTTTTATTTCAGGCACTATCACAGTTACTTGTTTTCAAGAGAAGCATCATCCCTGCTGAAGAACGGTTTATCTTTTCAGCAAATGCTCGGCACTTTTGTAGAGCAGGACTACAGACCTTTGTTTAAAGAAATTGGTCAATTTATGATAGATGAACTTCAAAGAGGCCAGAGTATGAATCATACAATGCTTCAGCTGCCATATTTTACAGACGAACTGATCCGGATTACTGAACACGGCGAGATGAATGGAAACCTTGAAAAAGAATGGGGTTTTTACAGTCAGTATTGTCTGAATGCACTTGAAGAAAGATCCGGAATCTATTTTAACGTGTTACAGCCCATCATTTTTACATGTCTCGGCCTTGCGGTTGTAGGTGCTTATTTAGTCATATTACTACCAGTGTTCAATCTGCTTCAAACTATATAATTATTGGAGGAATGATGATGAAAAATCTTATGAGACTGTTGAAAAGTAATCAGGCATTTACACTTATTGAAATGGTCATTGTATTGCTGGTGATTTCGGTACTTTTAATCGTCAGCCTTCCAAATATCTCTTCTCAAAGTAAAGAAATCAATGGTAAAGGTTGTGAAGCTTTTCAGCAAATGGTGCAGGCACAGGTAGAGTCATATAGAATGACTGAAAAATCGCTTCCTGCTTCAGTTGAAGATCTTCAGCTTGCAGGGTATTTAAATCAGGAAGAGACTACATGCCCTGATGGCAGAGAGCTTGCAATTGGTGCAGAAGGAAATGTAACGATTATCAATGAACCTTAAAGCACAGGATGGCTTTACAATGATCGAGATAATGATTGTGCTGCTGCTTCTCACTACATTGCTTATTATTTCAGCCTCACTTTACACATCTCCTAAAACCATCTCTACTTCTTTTGAGACACAACTGACAAATGACCTGCATTACGCTCAGCTCTATGCAATCAAAGAACAACAATATCTAAACGTCAGATTTGATGTGTCACTTCAGATCTATAAAGTTATTGTCGGATACCCGCCCAATGAACGTGTACTGATTGAAGTGAAGCTGCCTGACAATGTAGAACTGCTTGAAACAAGTACATTAAAGCAGTTCAGATATAACCCTACCGGCAATACAACAACATTTGGGGTTGTCCGCTTTAAAGTGGACGACTCCCCAGTTAATATTCACTTTCACTTAGCAAAAGGAAGATTTTATGTGGAAAAACCATAAGGGATTTACAATGATTGAGAGTATTCTTTCTCTGGGGATCTGTATGTCATTTTGTCTATTTATTATTCCTGCCATTGTTACGATAACTTTAAAAGCTGAACAATCAGAAGAACAATACAGAATGTATGAAGTTGCGTATGAGCAGATCAAACTGCTCGAAAGCAATTATCCTGTACAGGTCTATTCACTGAAAGATGGGAGGGAATACTTAATTGAACTTACCTCAGGAGCACTTTGTGTACAGAACGCTGAAGAAAAAGAAGTGTGTATTTATCAGTAATAACAGCGGCTTCACTATACTTGAAGTAATGGTCAGTATGACTGTACTGACAATCATTGCGCCACTTTTAGCACTGTTAATATTGAGTTTCAGTCAATTAATCTTAATAGAGAATACTACAAAAGAATGGGATTTGTTTTCTATACAGTTACAGAATGAATTAAATACAATGGCTCTTGTATCTAACACTTCGCAGTCAGTTACTTTAACAAGGGGGAGCGATCAGATTGTTTTTTCAAAATACGGTTCAGTTCTCAGGAAAACAGTAAATGGAACTGGACATGAAATTCATTTAACAGGCTTGTCAGATATCAGCTTTCGTACAGAAGGGAAAGTACTAACAATTGGGGTGCGTTTTGTAAATGGTGATGAAAAGAAAAGCATCTTTTATACAACATAACAATCAAAGAGGTTCAGTCTTGCTGCCTGTTCTTTTGATTTTTATTCTTTTACTGTCTGCTTCCACTGTGGTAGCCGCTATTTCGGTTGATCGCATCCGGCATGCAGAAATGATGTCTGATTATTACCGGAAAGAAGCAGAAAAATTGTGGAGCCGGCAATAGGCATCTAGTAAAATTTCATGTATGATAAAGCAAAATTAAAAAAGGGGCTTTTCCATGAGAATTTACTTAGTCGGATTCATGGGGGCAGGTAAATCAACAGTCGGACGTCTGCTTGGTAGTAAATTATCTGCCACCTACACTGATCTTGATCAATTAATAGAACAGCATGCTGATAAAAAAATCAGCGATATATTTAAAGAAGATGGTGAGCGTGCTTTTCGTCACCTGGAAGCTGATGCCTTAAAAACATGTCATTCGGATATCATTGCAACAGGAGGCGGCATCCTTTACTTTAATGAAACTGGTGAATGGCTGCAAAACGCCGGATTAGTTGTGTATCTCTATGCCCCGTTTGAAGAGTTATATAAAAGAATTCAGGGTGATTCTTCAAGACCTGTCGCTGCAAAACCCTACAACGAATTAAAAAGTCTGTTTGAAAATAGGGATATAGCCTATAGAGAGGTATCGCATTTAACTGTTTCAGTATCAGATCGCTCACCTTATGAAACTGTTTCAGAAATTCTCGAACAGTTAAGGGGAATGAAGATAGATTAAACCGGCTGATATATGGTAAGTCTGAATGTCAAATTCAGAAGATCCATGATCATGATGTAGTTTGAATGCTGATCTGACTGTTTTTTCGAGCTCCAGATCCAGCAGGTTTAATGCAACTTCAAAAGGCAGCTTGTTTTTTTTATAATACTTCCGTCTGGCCGTATAGCTGTAAGAGGATGTCCAGCATCGTTTATTTTTATACAGCCTGTCGTGAGAGAGATACAGCCATTCAATCTGATCGTTGCAGATTTTGGAGGCACTGTTTCAGCAGTCAAATGCAGACTGATCCATGGGAAGAGCTCTGTTATTTCTTCAGTATGCGCATAGGCAGTATAAAAACGGTTATCCACCTGTGCAGCCTCGAGCATCGCTTCAAAGATCGGATGGTCAGGATGGAGCTGAATGATATCTTTATGCTGCACTAGGCCGGGTGTTGATGTAAGAATGATCTGCATAGGTGCACCCGGCTGCTGCAGTGCATCTCTGTAGTGCCAATAAAAAGGTCTATTCATAAACTTTCTATCGAGCTCTTCAGCCAAAAACGCAGCAGCTTTATCAGATGATTCTGTTACAACAGCTCCAAGAGACTTTAAATATTCAGTAACCAGCCTGACTGTTTCTATCATTGTCTTCACCTTCTTTGGCTAAAAAGTTTTCGAGTATATTGAGCTTATAATTGATTTCATTTTCAGACCGCGAATGCATCAGTGTATCCTCGAGATATTTTTCTGCCTCTAGTCTATAAGGTGAAAAGATTTGCTCATGTCTTCCCACAATCGTTTCAAATAGATACACTTTACTTTCAAGCAGCTTCCATATCCGTTCTTCAATTGTATGTCGGTTTAACAGGTAAATAATTTCAACATCTTTTTTCTGACCTAGCCTGTGAACCCTTCCAATCCTCTGCTCAAGCTTCATTGGATTCCAGGGCAGATCTGCGTGAATAATACAGCTGCAAAACTGCAGGTTCAAACCCTCAGATCCTGCCTCAGTCGCAATCATCACATCGGCATGGTCCCTGAAAAGATCTGTCATCCATTTCTTTTTTCCTTTCTTAAATCCTCCGCGAAACATGACTGACGCTACACCATGCTGTTTTAAGTACCACTGAAGATAAAGTTGTGTAGCGCGGTACTGGGTAAAAATCAGCACTTTCTCCTGTCTGCTTTTAATCATCTTTAAGATCTCTCGCGCTTTAATTGTTTCAAGCTGATCTGGTGTGACGTTCAGCACCGGACCGAGAATATGGCAGATATCCTGATGCTGCTCTCTTCTCAGTGCTTTTAATAGTGCAATGCTTGAACTGCACCCCTGTTTTAACAAGGTCAGATGGGTGAATTGATGTTTGTTTAATCTTTTCAGCTCTCTGAATGCTTTTTCAAGCGCGGTATAAAGCTCTTTTTCATACCCGCTCTGTTCAAGCCATTTTATATTTATATTTCTCTTTGTCCACTTGATTTCTGTGTCCTGCTTTCTAGTTCTGATCATCATTTGACTGATCCGGCTTTGTAATTCATCAGGTTGTTCTCTGCATAATCGATTAAATTGTTTTTTATCCTCAAAAAGACTAGGTTTGACTAACGTTGAGAGCGTATATAGCTCTTCTGATTTATTCTGAACAGGTGTTGCGGTTAAAAGCAGCAGATACTTCTTAGTCAGGGAAGCTGTAAATTGATAATTCATCGTTTTTGGATTAGAGAGTTTATGCGCCTCATCAACAATCACAAGGTCAAAGGCAAGTTCAGTAAACATCGTTTTAAAAGGCTCTCTTTTCAAAAGATCGATAGATGCGATGGTAATAGGGTAAGTCCGCCATTCTTTTTTACCTTTATGGATGATTGAAGCGATGCCAAGGCTCTGCAGTTCAGCCTGCCACTGCCCAGCAAGTGAAGAAGGTACAAGGATCAATACGGTAGATACCAAATATCTTAGTTGAAGCTCCTTTAGGATCAATGCTGCTTCAGCTGTCTTGCCGAGACCGACTTCATCTGCAAGAATTGCCTGTCCATTCATGTTGAAAATTACTTTCTTCACTGCATCCACCTGATGCGGGAGCGGGTTAAAAGAAGTAAGCGCCTTTAATGATTTTAATTCACCTTCAGCCACAGTCATTTCCTGGTGATGTTTCCGCACTTGAAGACTTAAATCATAGTTTGGAGATTTAGGTTTATATAAATAGGACAAAAATGCCTCTTTCCAGTTTTCTTCATGAGAAACAGCTGATATCGACATAATAAATCTCCTTTCCTTGCAATTAATGATTGTTGTAATAGAAAGATGATGGTACGATAAAGATGATTTTAAGAGTAATCAGAATGAAATGAATAAACTATTTGTTATTGTGTCCATTTATTAAACAAATATAAGCGAATGAAAGCAGAGGGAGAGACTCTTTTACAAAGAGCGCCGAAGGAGCAAACAGATCCGTGAATCTCTCAGGCAAAAAGACTTCTGCCGGACGCAACTCTGGAGAGTGTTTCTCATTAGATGAAACCACCAAAGAGGAAAGCCGCAAGGTAAAACTTTCAGGTGAAAAGGACAGGGACCCGTTATCAAAAGGGGTATCCCTGTCCTTTTTTGTATGTATTTGGACCAGTAAGAGGAGGAAGCCTGATGAATGACACTTTGAAGAAGACCCCGCTCTTTGACACTTATAAAGAGTTTGGTGGAAAAGTAATTGATTTTGGAGGATGGGCGCTGCCGGTACAGTTTTCAAGTATCAAAGAAGAGCACCATGCTGTAAGAAAAAATGCAGGTTTATTCGATGTTTCCCATATGGGAGAAGTGAAAGTGACGGGATCAGGAAGTCTTGCTTACCTTCAGAAAATGATGACAAATGATATTAGCAAAATTAAAAACGGACAAGCGCAATATACAGCGATGTGCTATGAGAATGGCGGAACAGTTGATGATCTGCTCGTGTATAAAAAGAGTGAAGATGATTATCTGTTAGTGATTAATGCGTCTAATATTGAAAAAGATGTAGAGTGGATGCAGCAGCATAAAATTGACAATGTGACAGTTGAAAATATTTCAGATCAGGTTGCTCAGATTGCCCTGCAGGGACCGAAAGCTGAATCAATTCTTCAAAAGCTGACACAGGAAGATCTGAGTGCGATTACATTTTTTAAATTTAAAGATGATGTGAATATTAACGGTTCATCAGTGCTTGTTTCAAGAACGGGTTATACAGGTGAGGATGGATTCGAACTATACTGCAGTCCTGAAGATGCAGAAAAGCTTTGGAAAGAGCTGCTTGAAGCAGGTAAAGAAGATGGTTTGCTGCCATGCGGTCTTGGTGCACGGGATACGCTTAGATTTGAAGCGAAACTTGCACTATATGGTCAGGAACTTACTGCTGATATTTCTCCAATCGAGGCTGGCATCGGGTTTGCTGTTAAGCCGGATAAAGAAACAGCTTTTATCGGTCAGGACGTATTAAAAGAACAAAAAGCAAATGGCGCGCCACGCAAGCTGGTTGGAATCGAGATGATTGATAAAGGAATACCACGTCATGGATACAAAGTATTTGCAGGTGAAAATGAAATCGGCTTTGTAACAACAGGTACCCAGTCACCGACTTTAGGTAAAAATGTAGGTTATATCCTAGTAGAAAAAGAATACGCTTCACTCGGTCAGGAAGTATTAGTTGAAGTGAGAAAAAAGAAATTAAAAGCTGAAGTTGTGAAATCGCCATTTTATAAAAGGTAATAAAGAAGGGAGCAGAGAATATGAAGCATCGTTATTTACCAATGACTGAACAGGATCAGAAGGAAATGCTTAAAACAATTGGGGTCTCATCAGTTGAAGAACTATTTGAGGACATTCCTGAAAAAGTGCGTTTTAAAGGGGAATTAAACATTAAGCCTGCTAAAACTGAATCCGCACTAATGAAGGAACTTGCCCAGCTTGCAGGGAAAAATGCTGATACGCAGCAAAACACATCATTCCTCGGTGCTGGAGTATATGATCATTACTCACCAGTCATTATGGACCATGTGATTTCAAGATCAGAATTTTATACAGCATATACACCTTATCAGCCGGAAATCTCACAGGGTGAACTTCAGGCAATTTTTGAATTTCAGACAATGATTGCTGAACTGACTGGAATGGATGTAGCCAACTCTTCAATGTACGATGGAGGCACATCTTTTGCGGAAGCAGCCATGCTTTCAGCTGGTCAGACGAAGCGTAAGAAAGTGCTTGTCTCGGGTGCTGTTCATCCTGAATCAAAAGCGGTGCTTGAAACATATGCAGCCGGGCAGCATATTGAAGTTGTCATGGTACCTGAAAAAGATGGCGTTACAGACCTGAATGAACTAAAAGCGCTCATGTCAGATGAAATCGCTGCAGTAATGGTGCAATATCCAAACTTCTTCGGTCAGATTGAAAGACTTGATCAGATTGAACAGCTTGCTCACGGAAGTAAAGCAATGTTTGTGGTATCTTCAAATCCTTTATCACTCGGTGCACTGACACCGCCAGGAGAATTTGGTGCTGACATTGTTGTAGGTGACGCACAGCCATTTGGACTCCCTCAGTCGTTTGGCGGCCCTCACTGCGGATATTTTGCTGTTACAAAAAAGCTCATGAGAAAAGTACCTGGCCGACTGGTAGGGGAAACGAATGATGAAGAAGGACAGCGTGGCTATGTATTAACGCTTCAAGCGCGTGAGCAGCATATCAGAAGAGACAAAGCAACTTCAAATATCTGTTCAAATCAGGCGCTTAATGCACTGGCGTCTTCTGTCACGATGACAGCCCTTGGTAAACAGGGTATTAAGGAAATCGCTCATCAGAACCTTCAAAAAGCTGCATATGCAAAAAAACAGCTGAAGGCAGCCGGCTTAACGGTCGTTAACGGTGGTTATACATTTAATGAATTTGTTGTTGAACTGAATCAGCCTGTCTCTGAAGTGAATCAGGCGCTGATGAAGAAAAACATCATTGGCGGTTATGACCTTGGCAGAGACTTTGACAGCCGTCAGAATCAGATGCTGATTGCAGTGACAGAACAGCGTACGAAAGAAGAAATTGATGTACTCGCAGAGGAGCTGAAACAATATGCGTAATGAGAACCAGCCGCTAATATTTGAATTGTCACGTGAAGGAAGAATCGGTTATAGTCTCCCGGACCTGGATGTACCGGAATCAGATGTTGAAGAACTGCTTCCTGAAGGTTTTATTCGTAAAGAATCTCCTGAACTGCCTGAAGTATCAGAGCTGGATATTATGAGACATTACACAGCTCTTTCTAAGAGAAACCACGGAGTAGATTCAGGTTTTTATCCGCTTGGAAGCTGTACAATGAAATACAATCCAAAAGTAAATGAAGCAGTAGCTCGCTATGCTGGATTTGCTCACATCCACCCGCTCCAGGATGAAAGCACTGTTCAGGGTGCAATGGAGATGATGTATGATCTTCAGGAACACTTAATTGAAATTACCGGTATGGATGAAGTAACTTTGCAGCCGGCAGCAGGCGCACATGGTGAGTGGACAGGACTGATGATGATCAGAGCCTTCCATGAAGCAAATGGAGACTTCAACCGAACAAAAGTAATCGTTCCTGACTCAGCGCATGGAACCAATCCTGCTTCTGCTACTGTTGCTGGATTTGAAACGGTCACTGTTAAATCAAATGAAAACGGCCTTGTTGACCTTGAAGATCTGAAGAGAGTAGTAGACGAACAGACTGCAGCACTGATGCTGACAAACCCGAATACGCTTGGACTGTTTGAGGAAGATATTCTTGAAATGGCTTCTATCATCCATGATGCTGGCGGAAAGCTATATTATGACGGTGCGAACCTGAATGCTGTGCTGGCTAAGGCGCGTCCGGGAGATATGGGCTTTGATGTAGTACATTTAAATCTCCATAAAACGTTCACAGGTCCACACGGCGGCGGCGGTCCTGGTTCAGGTCCGGTTGGTGTGAAAAAGGATCTTATTCCTTATCTGCCTAAACCGGTACTGGTTAAAACGGAAGAAGGCTTTACATTCGATTATAACCGCCCGGACTCTATTGGCCGCGTGAAGCCTTATTATGGTAATTTCGGTATCAATGTACGTGCCTATACCTATATCAGAACGATGGGTCCTGATGGCTTGAAAGCAGTAAGTGAAAATGCGGTTATTAATGCTAACTATATGATGAGAAGACTGGCTGAGTATTTCGACCTGCCATATGACAGACATTGTAAGCATGAATTTGTTATCAGCGGCAAGCGCCAGAAAAAACTAGGTGTCCGCACATTAGATATCGCAAAGAGACTGCTTGATTTCGGCTTCCATCCACCAACGATCTATTTCCCGATCAACGTTGAGGAATGTATGATGATTGAGCCAACTGAAACAGAGTCAAAAGAAACGCTTGATTCATTTATTGAAGCGATGATACAGATTGCAAAAGAAGCGGAAGAAAATCCTGAAATTGTTCAGGAGGCCCCGCATACGACAGTAATCAGCCGTCTGGATGAAACGCAGGCAGCACGTAAGCCTGTTCTAAGATATATGAAAAAAGAAGCAGTAGAAGTGTAAAATTAGAAGAGCCTCCTGAACTGTTCAGGAGGCTCTTTTAATGTTTTAAATTATTTACGTTTAATTTTACCTGTCCACTTTTTAAATCCACCCTGCAGCTGATAAAGGTCTTTTACGCCTTTTTTGTGTAACAGCTGTGCTGCACGGCCGCTTCTCATTCCATTTTGACAATAGATATAAACCGGCTTATCAGCACGGATTTCTCCAAGTCTCATTTTCAACTGTGATAATGGAATATTTCTTGCGCCTAAAATATGACCCCCGTCATATTCTTTTTGCTCACGAACGTCAATCAGTTGCGCTTTACGGTAGCCTGCTTTAAACTCTTCTTCAGTTAACGTCTTCAGAATTTTTTTCTGTCTGAAGTAAGTGAAAACTGAATAAAGAATAATGGCTGCAAGCACAATGATCAGTACATATAATGACTCCAAGTTTTTAACCCCTTTCTATCTCACACTATTCTTTATTATAGTAGCCGGCTCTCATAAGTTCAAAGAAAATTATTAAATTCGTGATCAATTTTTGACAAGTTCATGGACATCACTTGATGAAAAAGAACAAGTATGAAATCATTTCAAAATGACAAATTTCCAATATGTTTTCTCAGATTCTCTCATCATTTATCACATTTCCTCTGTTTATTGGATTTGACAAGAATTTTGTAATTGACATAAAAATCTATATATTGTATAGGTGCTAAAAAAGCAAACACAATATGTTGTGTTTTTTGGTTTGAAGGTTTATATTATTGGTAATACATACAGTAGTTAAGTACTTAACACGCTGTTTAGTAAAGATATATGTCGAAAGGGGAAATGGAAGTGGCCCAGATTTCAGCATCAGCGCCAGCATTAAATAAAGACAAACTAAATGAGGACATTCAGTCGTTCGAGGTGGTTCATCCGATCACAGAAGATATGACGCTGACACATAAGGGTGTTTCAAGACTTGTGATGTTAGACCGTTACGCTTTCAAGGACACTGAGAAGAAAACGCTAAGCGAGGGTGATTTTGTCGTATTGACAGTCAGAGAAGACCCGAAATTCCCTGCACGCGGCCTTGGGTATATTAAAGAAATTGACTGGGACAAAGGCGTCGCTTCAGTTCAGGTGGAAGATGAGTTCAAAAATTCACTGGATACGCCGAAAGAAGTTGAATCGGGTATTATCGTCCGGTCACTTGACGTGATTGAAAAACCGCTTGAAGTATACTACGAGCAGATTGCACTTAGAAATGCGACAGGCCTTGCTTCTGTCGAGAAAACTGAGGAACTGCAAAAGGAATGGACAGAAAAGTTCTATCAGGAGCTTTCTAGTATGCGATTTGTTCCGGCTGGAAGAGTGTTGTATGGAGCAGGTGCAAAAACGGATGTGACGTTCTTCAACTGCTACGTAATGCCATTCATTCAGGATTCAAGAGAAGGTATTTCGGATCACAGAAAGCAGGTCATGGAGATCATGAGCCGCGGTGGTGGTGTAGGAACGAATGGTTCAACACTTAGACCAAGAAACACGCTTGCCCGTGGAGTAAACGGAAAATCATCAGGTTCTGTATCATGGCTTGATGATATCGCAAAGCTGACACATCTTGTTGAACAGGGTGGATCAAGACGTGGTAGAGTAGCATAACACATGTATGCCTCGTCTATAAACAAACCTCGTGAATTGCTGGAAACTCTTTATGGTTAAAAATTGTGTCTGACACCCAGAAAAGTTATAAAATAATTTGATAATCTGAGGTGATTAGCATGAAACCATATGACGCAAAGCAATCCCAAGCATGTAAGATTTGCGGATTTGAGCTATCTCATAATAAACAAGGTCGATTTACATCACATATCAAAAATGAACATGGAATATCGCTTGAGATGTATCTTCTCAAATACTACTATGAACCTGAAGATTTAATATGTTCTTATGAGCTCTGTAACAATGCTGTACAACTCTACAGAGGGATTCCTGTTAACTACTGTTCCAAAGCCTGCAGAGGGCGAGGAAGGTCTGAACCAATTGTTTGTGTTATATGTAACTTGAAATTTGACACAAACACAAGACCTCATAGAAAGACTAAAACCTGCAGTGATGATTGTGA
Organism: Jeotgalibacillus malaysiensis; assembly: GCA_000818095.1. Taxonomy (NCBI): domain Bacteria; kingdom Bacillati; phylum Bacillota; class Bacilli; order Caryophanales; family Caryophanaceae; genus Jeotgalibacillus; species Jeotgalibacillus malaysiensis. Next base: position 1,961,616 of record CP009416.1, on the reverse strand, counting down.
AAAAAAGCTTCGGTCTAAAAAGACAAAAGCGTGGCATGACTCAATGGAAATAAATAAAAAACAGGAACATTTTAAACGGATCATATCCAAGACCGCTAAAACTAGAAGAAAAAATAAAACACCTTCTTGGAATAGTGGTAAAACAGGTATTTATAGTGAAGAAACAATTGAGATGATACGGAGTGCAACTCTAAAGCAAATGGAAGAACAAGTATTTAAGAAAACGCGTATTGAAAAAGTATTAGAAGAGTATTTAAAAGAGGCAAACATCGAATATAGATACTCTTTTATACTTCAGAAAAGACAATACGACTTTCTTCTTCCAAAGTACAGATTAATTATTGAATGTGATGGTGATTACTGGCATGCCAATCCGAGTGTTTATCCGGAGCCAGCAGACTGGCAAATTGAGCGAATTAAAAGAGACCTAGAAAAAAATGAGATTGCAAAAAGAAGCGGATATCGCATTGTGAGATTTTGGGAAAATGACATACTAAACAACTTTAATTATGTCAAAAGCGTCATAAATGACCTGCTGGCTACAACGTAGCTGGAAACGGCAAGCGTGAATGCTTGAAAACAGCAGGTGGACAAAGACAATCAGCAGCCAAGCTCCTTAAAAGGAGAAGGTTCAACGACCATCGAAACCACGCTTAGGCGGAAGGGAGTAGAGTAGGGGGCAAGCGTCTCCGAAGTGCGAGGACACTCGAAAAGAGTGTAAGATATGGTCTGAACTCTAAGGTGACTTAGAGAATTGGTATAGCGAACCAATGTAACAAGCTGGCACAAATGATTATGCTCTCAGATTGGCATCCGGATATTATTGAATTTATAATTTCAAAAATGCAGAACCCAAGAATTTTGAGATTCCTGTTAGAAACGACTAACGACGATTTTATTAAAAAAATCGCTCAGGAAAAGCTTAAATTCACACCTCTGACTGAGCAGGAAGCAGCAATGTACCAGAGTATTGTCAATTATGAAAACATTGAAGGCTTTGGTGGGTTCAATCAAGAGATTATCGACGATGCAAAACAGAAGCTTGCTGAAGGCGGTAACTACTCTGTTCACAACCCTGATTTCCTGACAGGAGCAAATATTTCCGTCTGCCTGACAGACGACTTTATGAAAGCTGTAGATGAAGATCAGGAATATGCGCTGAGATTCCCTCATGTAGAAGCATACTCTAAAGAAGAAATGGCGCGCTATAACGAAGAGTGGCATGAAATAGGAGACGTTAGAAAATGGGAAGCGCAGGGGAATAAGGTCAGAACATATCGTACGATTAAAGCAAAAGAGCTTTGGAATCTGATTAATATCTGCGCGACCTATTCTGCTGAACCTGGGATTTTCTTTATTGATAATGCGAACGATATGACAAATGCAAAAGCTTACGGCCAGCAGGTTGTGGCTACAAATCCTTGCGGGGAACAACCACTTGCACCATTTTCTGTCTGTAACCTTGCTGCTGTAAATCTTGCAGAGTTTGCAGATAAAAAGAATAAAACAGTACTTTTTGACAAGTTGAAAGAAACAGTTGCTACTGGCGTAAGAATGCAGGATAACGTGATTGATGCTACACCTTATTTTCTTGAAGAGAATAAGAAACAGGCGCTTGGGGAGCGTCGTGTAGGTCTTGGAGTCATGGGTCTTGCAGATCTTCTGATTTACTGTGAAAAGGAATACGGTTCAGAAGAGGGAAATCAACTTGTAGATAAAATCTTTGAAACCATCGCGGTGACAGCTTATGAGACATCTGTTGAACTGTCTAAAGAACGAGGATCATTCCCGTTTTTAGAAGGAGAAACAGAGGAAGAAACGAAGCGTTTGAGAGAGGCGTTTATCAATACGGGATATATGAAAAAAATGCCTGAGCAGGTCCGTAAAAGTATTCTTGAAAATGGAATTCGTAACTCTCACCTGCTGACAGTTGCTCCAACAGGCAGCACAGGAACAATGGTTGGCGTGGCAACTGGTCTTGAGCCCTATTTCTCTTATACGTACTACAGAAGCGGCCGTCTTGGTAAGTTTATTGAAGTAAAAGCAGATATTGTTAAAGAATATCTTGAAATGAATAATAAAACTGAAGAAGACGAACTGCCATCATTCTTTGTAACAGCAATGGAACTTGCACCTGAAGCTCACGCTGACACACAATGTGTAATCCAGCGCTGGATTGACAGTTCGATCTCTAAAACGGTGAATGCGCCTAAGGGCTACTCAGTGGAGCAGGTTGAAAGCGTATATGAGCGCCTTTATAGAGGTGGAGCCAAGGGTGGTACTGTTTATGTGGACGGAAGCCGTGACAGCCAGGTACTGACGCTTAAGGCTGAAGAAAACACAGAACAAAAGCCAAAAGAAAAACAAAACGTTGTGTTAATTGATACCATTCAGGATCTGAGATCAACAAACGTAACAATCGGATCAGAAGTTGGTAACACATGTCCGGTCTGCCGCAAAGGAACTGTTAAAGAAATAGGCGGCTGTAACACATGTACAAATTGTAACGCACAGCTAAAGTGTGGACTATAAACCATTAGTAAAGGCCTGGATAAAAATCCAGGCCTTATTTTTTTGAAAACAAGAACACCTGATCGCTCAGGTGCTAAAGTGTCATTCGCTTTTTCTTTTTGCCTTTTTTACCTTCAATCACAGTCAGCTTTGGTCCATTTAATCTTGCAGCGCCGGCTTTTTTAGCAGGTTTTCTTTGAGCCTGCTTTCTTTGCGTGGGCTGGATTTTTCGAACCTTTGAAGATTTTGCAGGCTGATACTTCTTTTTTGACTGGCGGACAGCTTTTTTATAAGCACTGTTTTCCTGGCTGTTCCCTCTGCGTGACATAATAAAGCGGTAAATACCAAAGATCGCAGCAGCAATCAGTGCATAAATCAGAATCATTCTAAGTAGAGAACCGGGTTCAAATAAAATCATTGAAATTAATCCAAACGCTCCCAGACCAATAACGGCATAGAAAACGATACTTTTAACATTCAATGCAGCCACCTCCCGCAGCAAACCTTTTTATTAGTTTAGACAAGTGCAGCTTTTTTTAAACCTTTTTCAGCCTCTTCCTCCATTTCGAGCATCTTATTGAATGAAGCAATCGCCACTTCAACCTGGTCATCTTTCGGCTCTTTTGTCGTGAGTAACTGAAGCCACAGCCCCGGATAACCAAGGAATTTCAATACCGGGATATCGCGTACTTTATTTGTAATCTGAAGCACTTCAAAAGAAATACCCAGAACAACCGGAATAAGCGCGATTCTGTTGAGAATACGGGCAGTTAACGGCTCAGTCGGAACGAGCAGATAGACAAACATTCCGACAATCACTGTAAAGAGTATAAAACTTGAACCACATCTGTAGTGAAGTCTTGATTGTGACTGAACATTTTCAACTGTCAGTGGGAGATTGTTTTCATAAGCGTTAATCACTTTATGTTCTGCACCGTGATATTGAAAGACCCGTTTGATCAATGGTGTCAGCGAAATGAAATAAATATAAGCTAACAGCAGGATTACTTTAAATACACTTTCAAGCAGAACCTGTCCAACATCTCCAGGGACAGCGAATCTGAAAAGCTCTGCCAGAAATACGGGAATTAATGTAAAGACAAACTTTCCAAATAAAAATGACAATACCCCAATTGCTGCAATGCCAAAGACCATCTCAAGCTTTGATGATTTCTGCTCCTGCTGAACCTTTTCATCTTCTTCAGGGAGAACATCATAGCGTTCACTCGAGAAGTTCAGGTGCTGAGTTCCATTTGCGCTGGCTTCAATCAGCGCAATAATTCCCCGTAGGAATGGCACCTTCTTCAGTTTTTGAAAAGTGGGGTTTTGCTTTCTCGGAAGGTCAAAATATTCAATTGATTGATCTTTCCTTCTGATTGCAGTGACAGTATGACGTTTACCACCAAACATCACACCTTCCATCACTGCCTGACCGCCATATGCGGGTTTTTGATTTTTCATTTTTACACCAGCCTATTCCTTACATTCCAATATTCAAACTGTCAGCTGAGACCGACAATTAATAAGGTAATTATAGTTTACTAAAAAATCTGTCATTCTTCTACTGTCCGGCGCATGGAATAACGTATTTAATTCAGTGGCATAATGGTTGATAAAAAGGAGAGGTTTCTTTGAATTTCCCTACTATTAAAAGATTACCACTTGCTGTTTATACATCAATCGCCGGTGCAGTCGTGTTTTACAGTTTTTATAGAGTATATGTGTTCTTCCATTTTATTGAAAGTGATATGCTAAAACCGGATATTCCTTTTCTTGCTGAATCTTTTAAAAGAGGATGGAGCATTGAATTGATTTTTTTTATGCTACTGCTCGGTGCGTCCATTTTATGGGCACTTATTTATTATATGTTATTTAAGAAACACGATACGTTATATGCAGGGGTTTTTTTCAGTCTAATCATTTTATGGGTGATTTTTTTATTTGCCTGGCTCAATGAATGGCGAGTAAACCCTGCAGATCTTAAAGTGAGATCGATTGTCTCGCTTCATTCCCTTTTTATTCTTTATGGTTTATTTACGGGTTATTCAATATCCTATCAGGAACCTTATAGAAAGATTCAGAACATTGAGCGTTGATTATGTTACAATTTGTTTGTGTGACGAAGTATAGGCAAAAGGAGCGAACTGTCATGGACAGAATCTTATTGTTGAATGGTCCAAATCTTAACAGACTGGGTAAGAGGGAGCCTGAAATTTATGGCTCAGATACACTCGAATCAATTGAACTTCACCTGTCCTCAGTCGCCGAACAGCATGGTTTTATGATAGATGCTAAGCAGTCTAACCATGAAGGAGAGCTAATAGATGCACTGCATCAGGCTGATGACCAGCACTATAAAGGTGTTATTTTCAATCCGGCTGCATATACGCATACAAGTATTGCACTAAGAGATGCTGTGGCAGCAATTTCAATTCCTGTGACAGAAGTGCACTTATCTAATATTCATGCCCGGGAATCATTTCGCCATCATTCAATGATCGCAGCTGAAGCAATTGGACAAATTGCAGGCTTTGGTGCCTATGGCTATGAAATGGCTTTGCACGCTCTAATTCATTATGTAAAGGAGAATCACGATGAGTAAAATTGAAAAATTAAGAAATGAAATTCAGGGGTCAGCTGATGGGATGCTTATTACAAGCTCTTACAACCGCAGATACATGACTAATTTTACAGGTTCTGCAGGTGCAGTGTTAATTTCTGCTGACCAGGCTGTATTTATTACTGATTTCCGTTATACTGAGCAGGCTGAAAAACAGGCCGCGGACTACCAGGTAGTAACTCATAAACAGCCAATTGTAAAAGAAATTGCTGACCAGTGTAAAAAATTAGGTATTAAAAAGCTCGGAATTGAATCTGATCATCTTGTTTTAAGTACATATAAGCAATACGAAGAGCACATTGATGCTGAATTGGTTCCTTTATCCGGAACTGTTGAAAAACTTCGCTTGATTAAATCTGCAGATGAAATCAAAATTATTAAAGAAGCAGCTGACATTGCAGATGCTGCATTTAAGCATATTCTTGATTTTATTCAGCCTGGCCGAACTGAAATTGAGGTGTCTAATGAGCTTGAATTCTTTATGAGAAATGCAGGAGCAGTATCTTCATCATTCGATATTATTGTTGCCAGCGGTACACGTTCAGCTCTTCCGCACGGCGTCGCAAGCAGCAAGACAATTGAAAAAGGTGATTTTGTTACGCTTGACTATGGTGCGCTTCATAAAGGCTACGCATCAGATATGACAAGAACGCTTGCAGTTGGTGAGCCGTATGAAAAGCTAAAAGAAATTTATCAGGTTACGCTTGATGCACAGCTAAAAGCAATGGAAGAGATTAAACCTGGTCTTACAGGAAAAGAAGCTGATGCAATTGCGCGTGATTATATTGCTTCTAAAGGCTATGGTGAATATTTTGGGCATTCACTTGGGCACGGACTTGGTATGGAGGTTCATGAAGGACCAGGCTTATCTTCAAGATCTGAAACGAAGCTTGAACCAAATATGGTCGTTACCGTTGAGCCGGGTATTTACCTGCCAGGTATCGGTGGGGTAAGGATTGAGGATGATACCGTTATTACTGAAAATGGTAATGAAACCCTCACTCACTCGACAAAAGATCTGATTATCCTATAAAATTAGTGAGTTCAATCGAATTAGGCGTTTACTTTTCAGTAAAAAGTCTATACAATTACTAGCGGTAAACAGAGACATTTCCCAAGAAAACGGAGGAATAAATATGATTTCAGTTAATGATTTTAAAACAGGGTTAACAATAGAAGTAGATGGCGGAATCTGGCGTGTAATGGACTTCCAGCACGTAAAGCCTGGTAAAGGAGCAGCATTTGTACGGTCTAAGCTTCGTAACCTTCGTACTGGAGCAGTTCAGGAGAAAACGTTCAGAGCCGGTGAGAAAGTTGCTAAGGCACAGATTGATAACAAACGTATGCAGTATCTGTATGCAAATGGCGATATGCATGTCTTTATGGATAATGAATCTTACGAGCAAATTGAACTTCCTGCAGCACAGATTGAATATGAACTAAAGTTCCTTAAAGAAAACATGGAAGTACAGATTATGATGTATCAGGCTGAAACGCTGGGCCTCGAACTTCCAAACACAGTAGAACTTGAAGTAACTGAAACTGAGCCTGGTATTAAAGGCGATACATCAAGTGGCGGTTCTAAGCCTGCTACTGTTGAAACAGGATTAACTGTTAACGTACCTTTCTTTGTAAATGAAGGTGACAAGCTGGTCATTAACACAACAGACGGTACTTACGTATCACGTGTTCAATAATTTCACTGAGACTGCCCTTTCATAAGGGGCAGTTTTTTATTTTGCATAAACTGCTCAACTCATCAATAAGATAGTCGTAAAACACGAAGGAGACCCTCATGCATCAGATATTCTCGTATCTTCCGGATCATATAGTCAAAGAATTGATCACATCAGCCGGTCCAGCCCTCGAGTCAGTCAATGAGATCAGAATTAGAAAAAACAGACCGATCGTTATCAAAATAAAAGACAGCTATCAAATGATTCACTGTATAACGACTGAGGATGACTGTAACAGGCTTCTTGAAAAGATTTCTGATCACTCCGTCTATTCAATCGCTCAGGAACTGTCAGAAGGATTCATTACAGTTAAAGGCGGTCATCGAATCGGCGTTGCCGGGGAAATGACAGAGAATTTAAATCATGTTCCGACGTTTAAGCACATTTCATCATTTTCAATCCGGATCGCCCGAGAATACGTAGGGAGTTCTAATCAGCTGATGACTGAGATCTGGCGGAACAACCAGTTTAAGTGGCCTCATATTCTGATCTTCGGACCACCGGGGAGCGGGAAGACCACCTTTATCAGAGATGCGATCAGATTTGTATCGCAGGGGTATCAGGATATACCTGCTAAAATGGTTTCGTTAATAGATGAACGTTCAGAAATTGCCGCATGTTACCAGGGAGTGCCGCAGCTGACATTTGGAGAACATATTGAGGTGCTGGATAAGTGTCCAAAAATCCGGGGAATGAAAATGATGCTCAGAGCAATGTCCCCGGATACGATTGCTGTTGATGAAATAGGAGGTACTGCAGATGCACTGGCAGTAGATGAAATCATTTCTGCAGGAGTAAAAATGATGGTGACTGCACATGCAGAATCCGTTAAGGAATTAAAACAAAAAAAAAGAACTGGCATCGTTGATGAATCTAAAGGATCTTATGCTTATTAAATGCACCAAATTGACGTATCAAATCGATGCCGGATGATTTATTCAATTGGAACCGTTTGTCTGATTTTAGGCTTCACACTGGAAGGAATGAGAAGGGCTTCCCAATTGATCAGAAGAAGAAAAGAGCTTTTAGAATGTCTCAGGTTGTGCAAATGGATGGAAAGAGAAGTTACAGACCGGAGAAATATTTTAATTATTGAATCTTAATGGAGGACAGGATGAATAAAATCAAAGAAGCTCTTTTCTCATCAAGGGATCCAACTTTTCAAAAAAAAAAAATCCCGATTATTATTCTACTGCTCTTTATTGGCGTGATGATTTTGACGCAGAATCGGTCACCTGAAGAACAAACCGTTATAAAATCAGATGTACAAGATGAAGCGGCGGAAATTACTGATCTGGAACGACAGCTGGAAAAAAAGATTTCTTCTCTTTTAAAAAAGTCGCTGGGTACTTCAAAAGTCGATGTCATGATTACACTTGGCAGCGGTGAAAGGTTGATCTATGAGCGTAATGAATCGATTCAGCATGATACAGGTGAAGAACACAGGGATGATCAGCAGTCTGTATCAGGCAGGAAATCCACAACATCAGAAGTCGTAATCGGACAAGCATCTGGTGCAGAACCGGTATTAAAGTATGTTGAGAAGCCCATGGTTTCAGGTGTTTTGATTGCAGCAGAAGGTTCTGAATCAGCAGGAATTAAAAAGAGAATTATTGATGCGGTTTCTAAAGCGCTCGATGTGTCTACACACAGAGTCGCTGTCATACCATACGAATAAGGGGATGAAAAAATGCTGAAAAATAAACAGTCTGGCTGTTAACGATGATCGGACTTGTAGTGGTGTTATCAGTATATTATGTCATGTCACCGGTCTCAGAGACAGCAGTTACATATGAGGATGCTGAAGTTGTCAGCAGTGAAGACGGAGAGGAATGGGTATTTGAAGATGAAGTGGACGTATCAACCGAGTCGTCCCCGGAAGATTTGATTAATGTACTGAGAATGGAAGTGCAGGATGAGAGAAGCGCGTTAAAAGAGCAGCTGACGTCAAAAGTTGCATCAGCAGACTTTTCTGCAGCAGAAAAAGATGAAGCTTATGAAGCGGTGGAAGAGCTGAACAGACTTGAGTCGAAAGAAAAGCTGATTGAAACGATGATCCGGGCAATGGGGTATGAAGATGCTCTGGTCAGAACAGATGAAGAAAGAGTACTGATTACTGTCAAATCGGTCGACCATGAACACTCGAAGGAAGCAGCTAATGAGCTCGTGCAGCTTGGACGGAGAGAAATGGGCGAAAATACTTTCGTATCAGTCATGTTTGAACCGGCTGAATAAATAAAATGTCCTTAGAGCCACTTAATTGAGGCTTTAAGGACATTTTTGCATGTTAAAAATGAGTTTTGTCATGATTAATTTGTGTTACAATCAGACTGATGAAAGCGTTTTATCTGCTCTTTTCATGGCTGTCTTGAATTTTGGTCAAGTATTAGCGTATGATAATAGCAGCTGCTGCTAATTAATTTAATGACCAGGGAGTGTAAAATATGTTAAAAGTACAAGAGATCAGAGAACTTATCAAATTAATCGACCAATCCTCAATTGATGAATTTACATATGAACAGGATGGCGAAAAGCTTAAACTGAGAAAACAATCAAAACGTACAGCAGAGGTGGCACCTGAGCCGGTAAAAGAACAAGTGCCAGTTCAGCACACTGAAGAAGTAAAAGCGCCAGCTAAAGCTGAGAAGCAGCCTGAGCCAGTAAAAGAAGAAGCAGCGGAACCTGCAGCTGACCTTGAAAATACAACTGAAATTAAATCACCAATGGTCGGAACTTTCTATGAAGCGTCTTCACCTGATGCTGAGCCATTCGTTAAGGTAGGTTCAAAAGTAACGGCTGATTCTACAGTATGTATTGTAGAGGCAATGAAATTATTTAATGAAATTGAAGCTGAAACTGAAGGGGAAGTTGTTAAAATTCTCGTTGAAAACGGTCAGCTTGTAGAATACGGACAGCCTCTATTTCTTGTTAAAAAGTAGTTAGGAGAGAATACGTATGATAAAAAAAGTATTGATTGCCAATAGAGGAGAAATCGCAGTTCGCGTGATTCGCGCTTGTAAGGAAATGGATATTGAAACAGTTGCGGTTTATTCAGAAGCTGATAAGGAAGCGCTGCATGTCCAGCTTGCAGACGAAGCAATCTGTATCGGACCGAAGTTGTCAAAAGACAGCTACTTAAACTTCACAAATGTGATTTCTGCAGCTAAGCTGACAGGTGCTGATGCGATTCACCCCGGATATGGATTTCTAGCTGAAAATGAAGACTTTGCTGAACTCTGCAGAGACTGTAATGTAACTTTTATCGGTCCAAGTCCAGAAGCAATTTCTAAAATGGGTACGAAAGATGTAGCGCGTGAAACAATGCGTGCAGCAGGTGTACCGGTTGTGCCGGGCTCTAAGGGGATTATCAATTCAGTTGAAGAAGGACTGTCACTTGCTGATGAAATGGGATATCCCGTAATCATTAAAGCAACTGCCGGTGGAGGCGGTAAAGGAATCCGCGTGGCAAAGAGTAAAGAAGATCTTGAAAAAGGCATAAAAGCCACTCAGAGAGAAGCCGAAGCAGCATTCGGTAATCCAGGTGTCTACATAGAAAAGTTCATTGAAGACTTCCGTCACGTTGAGATCCAGGTAATGGCTGATACGCACGGTCAGACGATTCACCTTGGAGAGCGGGACTGCACGATTCAAAGAAGACTGCAAAAGCTGCTTGAGGAAACGCCGTCTCCTGCGCTTGATCAGGAAGTACGTGAAAAAATGGGTGATGCAGCTGTTAAAGCGGCAGAAGCAGTCGGTTATACAGGTGCAGGAACAGTTGAATTCATCTACGACCATAATGAAAAATCGTTTTATTTTATGGAAATGAATACACGTATTCAGGTGGAGCACCCTGTAACTGAAATGGTTACTGGTGTTGACCTGATTAAAGAACAGATAAAAGTTGCATCAGGTGAAAAGCTGAGTATTTCTCAAGAAGAGGTTACCTTCACCGGGTGGTCAATTGAGTGCAGAATAAACGCAGAAAATCCTGAAAAGAACTTTATGCCTTCTGCAGGGAAAATCACCATGTATCTTCCGCCGGGCGGACCTGGCGTAAGAGTAGATTCAGCTGCATATACTGGTTATGACATTCCACCATATTATGATTCAATGATCGCAAAAGTAATCACATACGGTGCAACACGTGATGAAGCTGTTGCTAAAATGAAGCGCGCATTATCTGAATTTGTAGTTGAAGGTGTTCATACAACGATTCCATTCCATTTAAAGCTGTTAAGCCATGATGTATTTACAGGTGGAGACTTCAATACGAAATTTCTTGAGAAGTATGATATCATGACAAAAAGGGCTGATTAAGAGGGGGATCATATGACTGCTGAAAACGAAAATAATCTACTGCAAATGAGCAGCATTGCGCAAAACCAGCTTGGAAAAGTTGAAATTGCGCCTGAAGTAATCGAAGTGATCGCCGGTATTGCTGCATCAGAGGTAGATGGGATCGCTCAGATGAGAGGAAACTTCGCCTCAGGTGTTGCAGAACGACTTGGCAAAAAAAATCACGGCAAGGGAATTAAAGTGGAGCTTGGTGATGAAGGAATCGTACTTGATGTATACTGTACAGTGAAATTCGGTGCGGCTATTCCTGAAGTTGCTCAAAAGCTGCAGGATAATATCCGCCAGACACTGCTCAATATGACAGCACTTGAAGCTGACGAAGTGAATATTCACGTTGTAGGAATTCAATTTGAAACAGTGAAGACTGAAGAAGAAGATAAAGAATAATCATGGACAACAGCTCAAAGCTGTTGTCTTTTCTTTGTTTTCGTCTAAGTTAAAGTCCAATGATGTTCTTGTTCAGCAGTTGATTGTAGCGAAAGGGACGACTCCCTGCAGGAGAAGCGTGCCAGGAGAGCCGTGCGGAAAGCGTTCTTTTGAAGATGCAATCAACATCTATCTTTTAACAAAGCTTTATTTTTAAATGTAAGCGGATACGCTAATTGAATTTTTGATTTCCTCTCATGTAGAGTTAGTCGGAAGCCTCATTTTATGCTATGATCTTTTTATGACATGGATTTTATGCAAATAGAGAAGGAGTTAAACCTGAAATGAAAAGAAGAACGGCCAGAGAAAAAGCGCTGCAGGCGTTATTCCAGATGGAAATGAACGAAATGACGCCGGAGACAGCGATTAAAAATATTCTGGAAGATGAAAAGCATGATGATTATTTAACAGACCTGGTAGAAGGTGTGAGCGGCCATCTTTCTGAGATCGATCAGGTCATACAGAACCATCTTGAAAAATGGAAGATCGAGCGTCTTGCGAGAGTAGACCGCAATATTCTGAGAGTCGCGCTGTATGAGCTTTTATATAAAAAAGATGATGTGCCTCATAATGTGGTTCTGAATGAAGCGGTTGAAATTTCAAAACGTTTCGGTGATGAAAAATCAAGCAAATTCGTGAATGGACTTCTTTCGAAGGTAGTGTCTCACTTACATTCACGTGATTGAATCACGGGAGGAAATTTGAATGTCAGCTGAAATCATTGATGGAAAACATATTGCTCAGGAAATGAGAGAGCAGTTAAAAGACCGGATTAAACAATTGAAAGAGGTAACGCCCGGACTTGCAGTCATATTAATTGGAGATAATCAGGCATCTAAAACGTATGTTTCCATGAAGCAAAAAGCGTGTGAGAACCTCGGTATTTATTCAAAGCTGATTAAATTGCCTGATACTGTTACAGAATCAGCACTTCTTGATATTATTCAGCAGTTAAATAATGACCAGACAATACACGGTATACTTGTACAGCTTCCACTTCCCGATCACATTGGTGAAACAGCGGTGATCGAAGCCATCGACCCATCAAAAGATGTGGACGGCTTTCATCCAATTAATATTGGCAGATTACAGGCTGGTGGAGAAGCTTTCTATCCGTGCACACCGAACGGCATTATGAAAATGCTTGAATTTCATCATATTGATCCTAAAGGCAAGCATGCAGTAGTCGTTGGCAGAAGCAATATTGTTGGAAAACCAATGGGGCAGCTTTTGCTGAACGAAAGTGCAACGGTAACCTATTGCCATTCTAAAACATCCGATTTAAAAACGTATACAAAACAGGCGGACATTATCATTGCAGCTGTAGGAATCCGGAATCTGATTACAGCAGATCATATTAAAGATGGCGCAGTTGTGATTGATGTCGGTATGAATCGCGATGATAATGGGAAACTGTGCGGGGATGTAGACTTTGAGCAGTGCAGGCAAAAAGCTTCAGCCATTACGCCCGTTCCAGGTGGCGTAGGGCCAATGACGATTACCATGCTGCTCTTTAATACAGTAGAATCGGCTGAGCGTTTTTCAAGATAACATAAAGTATCAGCTTGGCGGTTCCGAAAGCTTTCTTCGGAGCCGCTTTTGCTCATTTAGGAGTGTTAAAATGTCTACGTTAAGGTACTTAACTGTCAGTGCACTGACTAAATACATAAAAAGAAAGTTTGATGCAGATCCCCACTTATCAGGAGTGCTGATCAAAGGGGAAATTTCAAACCTCAAACAGCCCTCAAGCGGACATGTCTACTTTACATTAAAAGATCAGAAAACGAGAATCAGTGCTGTGATGTTTTCTTCAGCTGCAGGATCTCTCAAATTCAAGCCTGAAAATGGTATGGAAGTCATGCTGCAGGCAGATGTGTCAGTATTCGAATCAAGCGGACAATACCAGCTTTATGTGAAAAAAATGGAGCCTGATGGCATAGGAGCACTCTATCTTGCTTATGAGCAATTAAAAGAAAAACTCCAAAATGAAGGATTATTTGATCAAAGCAAAAAAAGATCTCTGCCTCCTTACCCCGAACATATTGGTGTAATTACTTCTCCGTCCGGTGCAGTCATAAAAGACATCATGACGACCGCTCAAAGAAGATATCCAATCGCCTCAATTCGATTATACCCATGCTCTGTTCAGGGAGAAAATGCGGTTCCTTCCATTATAAAAGCACTTCAAACTGCCTCAGAAGATTCATCGCTTGATTTGTTGATCATCGGCCGTGGCGGAGGATCCATCGAGGAACTATGGGCGTTTAATGACGAACAGGTAGCGAGAGCAATCGCTTCCTTTCCGGTTCCCGTTATTTCTGCAGTCGGCCATGAAACAGATGTAACGATCGCTGACTTTGCCGCTGATCTCCGCGCACCGACACCTACTGCTGCTGCAGAGATCGCAGTGCCTCATATTGAAGAAGTTAGAGAACGGATCATGAGTCTTCAGATCAGGGCAGGCAGGGCGGTCACACAGCAGCTGCAGTATAAAAAACAGCAGCTGAAAAAACAGGCTGATTCAATCGTATTCAGACGTCCTGGAAAATTAATTGAACCTCATGCACAGCTGTTAGACAGGCTGAATGAAAGACTTTATAGAGAAAGTGCGATGATTGTACAAAAGGCAGAGATTAAAAGAGAAAGAATACATGAAAGGCTAATCAGGCTGAACCCGGGCAGTCAGATTGAACGTAAAAAAAACAGTCTTGAACGGCTGATAGACCGGTTAGAAAATACAGCTGCTAAAAAAGTAAATTCAGATAGGCAGCGTTTTATTCAGGCAGCAGCATCATTAGAAGCACTCAGCCCTTTAAAAATAATGAACAGAGGTTATTCACTGGTATTTAATGAGTCTAATGAGCTGATTAAAAGTAGCAATCAGGTTAAAAATGGCGATAAAATTAAAGTATCACTTCAAACAGCAGATCTCATCTGTTCAGTAGAGGAAAAACTGGAGCGTGATCAAAATGGCGAAAACTGAAAAAGTCTCTTTTGAAGATGCAATGGAAGGTCTAGAAGAAATCGTGGCCAAGCTTGAAGAAGGAGATGTCCCTTTAGAAGAAGCAATTGACTATTATAAAAAAGGTGTAGAACTTTCTAAGCTATGCCATGAAAAGCTGCAGAGTGCTGAAAAACAGCTGGCTGTCATGATGACTGAAGAAGGCGAAACACCAATCGATCCGGAGGAACTATCTGAATGAATGCACTTGGACATTTTACAAGCCTTCAAAAAAGCAAAGTAGAAGAAGAATTATTTTCAGCCGTCACCGCTTTAGAAGCGCCTGAATCGCTGAAAGAATCAATGCTGTATTCTTTAAAAGCGGGTGGCAAAAGAATCCGGCCGCTTTTGCTTTTAGCAGTAATGGAGACGTTCGGTAATGAAACGGAACAGGGACTTAAAACCGCTGCAGCACTTGAAATGATCCATACGTATTCTCTGATTCACGATGATCTGCCGAGTATGGATGATGATGATTTGAGAAGAGGCTTGCCAACCAATCATAAAGTATATGGTGAAGCTGTTGCCATCTTATCTGGAGATGCACTGCTTACCAAAAGCTTTGAACTGGTTGCTGATTCTCCGTTTGATGACAGATCTAAGGTGAAAATTATTTCTATGCTGTCAAAAGCAGCAGGAGCTGAAGGAATGGTGGGCGGTCAGGTTGCAGATATAGAAGGTGAATCAATGGCACTTTCACTTGAACAGCTTGAATCCGTTCATAAAAGAAAAACGGGAAAGCTGCTGGAGTTTGCAGCTGTTGCAGGTGGCGTGATCAGTGGGCTTGATGAACATGAACTAAATAAACTCCGGCTTTTCGCCGAGCATATTGGGCTTGCTTTTCAAATCAGGGATGACATTCTGGATATTGAAGGTGATGAAGCAGAAATCGGTAAACCTGTTGGCAGTGATGAAGGGCGGCAAAAAAGTACTTACCCTGCAATTTTGGGAATGCAATCTGCGAAGGAAAAGTTGGATGATCACCTTTATAAAGCTCGGGAACTGCTGTATGAACTGCATAATGAACCCGCGTTGCTCCTGGAATTGACTGATCTGATTGGCAGCAGAAAAAACTGAGTTTATCACAAGACATAAGAAAAATGAATATGTTATACTTCCCTCAATGGGTGGTGCAGTATTCTAGTCAGTCCGCCGTTTCCGAAGGTGGGCCTAAAAATCCACTAAAGGGCATATCGATGAAGTTCCTGGTTTAGGCTTGAGGCGCCCAGCTTTGGGCTTTTTCTGGGAGTAAGGTTTGCGGGCGATCCACAATGGCATGTGGGCGATGACCCGCTTACCGCGGAGGCTTTCATTTACAGCTGGCATAAAGCATATGCAGGTGAATGATTGTATAACCCTGCGGAAGTGATGACAATCAGCCGCAGCGTAGCCTGCCTTGAGTGGAAGGTGAGGGGATTATGGTTACAGAGAACACATTAGTTGGCCATTAATATGTTCTTTTCAGTCCGTATGAAATCCTTTCTGCAAAAGAGGATAAGGAATCTGGATCAGGGCTGCCGGGGAAATCCCCTAGACTGTACGCACACGTGTTCAGAGGATTAGAGTGCGGACTAAGTGGTAATCCAGTCCGGCAGCGGGAAACCCTGCCGAATTCGGTATAATGGGAAACCGCCAGTATGGCAACAGCTGGTGTCGAATTGGGAAAACCTACTGGACCTAAGCCGTAATGTTAACTCTGATCACGACCACCCCTTTATTTTTGTTAGGTGTGATATAAAGTGAACAGCTTCTTACATAAAACAATAAAGTGGAGTGTTACGATAGCCGTTATCACAGGTGTGTTAGCGGCTATTTTTTCACTTCTTTCGACAAGTATACTTAACCAGGTGAACTGGACTGTAGGACTCATTGTCGTATTGATGATCGTCATCATTGGCGTATTTTTTGATATGCTGGGCATTGCAGCTGCAGCGGGGGAAGAAAAACCGTTTCACGCAATGGCAGCTAAAAAAGTATATGGAGCCAAGCATGCGATCCGGATTGTCAGAAACGCAGACCGCTTTGCAAGTTTCTGTAACGATGTTATAGGGGATATAGCAGGTATAATCAGCGGAGCGGCTGCGGCAATCGTAATTATACAGCTGGCTAATGAACTACAGCTGGGCCAGGGCTCTTTAGTTGAGAGTTCTATCAATATTGGCCTCACAAGTCTGATTGCTGCGCTCACTGTTGGTGGAAAAGCAATGGGGAAGTCTCTTGCAATCACTTTTTCCAGGGATATCATATTCAGGGTGGGAAAAACCCTACAATTTCTTGAGGAAAAGCTACACATTGTTATAATTAAAGATACAAAGAAATCGAAATAGAATTTATTCTGGGGATCAACGGACTTGAAATGTAAAAGTCTATCATCCCCTTGGAGAAAGTGAGTGATCCGGGTGGAGATAAATCAGATAAAAGACCCTGGTTTTCTGAAAGACATGAATAAGGAACAGTTAATTGAATTGAGTGAAGAGATTCGCACGTTTCTGATTGAAAAATTATCAGCAACAGGAGGGCATATCGGACCAAATCTCGGTGTTGTTGAATTAACACTTGCCCTTCATAAGCATTTTGACAGTCCGTTTGATAAGTTCCTTTGGGACGTCGGGCATCAATCATATGTTCATAAAATCCTGACAGGACGTGCTGATCAATTTGATACGCTCAGACAATATAAAGGGCTGTGCGGTTTTCCAAAAATGATTGAAAGTGAGCATGACGTATGGGAAACAGGTCATAGCTCCACTTCGCTTTCAGCTGCCATGGGAATGGCAATTGCACGTGATATTAAAGGCGACAGCAATTTTGTTGTACCAATTATCGGTGATGGTGCTTTGACGGGTGGAATGGCACTTGAAGCACTCAATCATATTGGACATGAAAAGAAAGATATGATTGTTGTCTTGAATGATAATGAAATGTCGATCGCTCCAAACGTTGGTGCTTTGCACAGCGTTCTTGGACGCATGAGAACAGCAGGTAAATATAATAAAGCAAAAGATGATCTTGAGTATCTGATCAAAAAAGTTCCGGCAGTCGGGGGAAGACTTGCATCAGCTGCTGAAAGAGTGAAAGACAGTCTGAAATATCTGCTTGTATCAGGTATGTTTTTTGAAGAACTGGGCTTTACTTACCTTGGTCCCGTAGACGGGCATAATTTTGATGAGCTGGATGAAAATATCAAATACGCCAAGAAGACAAAAGGTCCTGTTATCCTGCATGTCATTACTAAAAAAGGTAAAGGGTTTCATCCGGCCGAAAATGATACAGTCGGAACATGGCACGGGACAGGCCCATATAAAATTGATACAGGTGATATTATTAAATCTTCAGCAAAAGCACCTGGCTGGAGCGCTTTAGTTGCAGAAACGGTTCGCAAGGAAGCTAGAACGGATAAACGGATTGTAGCAGTGACACCTGCAATGCCTGTAGGGTCTAAGCTGGAAGGTTTTGCGAGTGAATTTCCTGACAGGATGTTTGATGTGGGAATAGCAGAACAGCATGCAACAACTTTATCTGCCGGGCTTGCTACCCAGAATATGAAGCCATTTCTCGCAATTTATTCAACGTTCCTGCAGCGTGCATATGATCAGGTTGTTCATGATATCTGCCGCCAGAATTTAAACGTATTTATCGGTGTAGACCGTGCAGGACTGGTTGGCGCTGATGGTGAGACTCACCAGGGCGTTTTTGACATTGCTTTCCTGAGAAGTCTTCCGAATATGGTTGTCATGATGCCAAAAGATGAAAATGAAGGCCAGCATATGGTTCATACCGCTTTAACATATGATAAAGGTCCGATCGCAATGAGATACCCAAGAGGAAATGGACTGGGTGTCCCAATGGATGAAAAGCTCTATCAGATTCCGATTGGCAGCTGGGAAGTGCTGAAAGATGGAAATGATGCTGCGATTCTGACGTTTGGTACAACGATTCCGATGGCACTTGAAGCAGCTGAAAAGCTTAGAAATGAAGGGATTTCTGTCCGGGTGATCAATGCGAGATTTATTAAGCCGCTAGATGAAGCGATGCTTAAGGATCTATTGAATCTCAATATACCGTTACTAACAATAGAAGAAGCAGTGCTTCAGGGTGGATTTGGCAGTGCGGTACTTGAATTTGCGCATGAACAGAAAATCTCACACGCTACGATCGAGCGGATGGGTATCCCCGATCAGTTTATTGAACATGGTAACGTTGATCAACTGCTAGAAGAAATTGACCTGACAGCTGATCAGGCGGTAAAGGTGATCAGATCAATTGTTCCAATGAAGGAGAAAAGAGCCTGAGCATGAAAATAAAAAAACAAAGAGTTGATATTCTGCTTGTTGATCAGGGACTGGCGGAAACACGTGAAAAAGCCAAGAGAGCCGTTATGGCAGGACTTGTTTTTCACAATGAAACGAGACTTGATAAGCCTGGAGAGAAAATTCCTGAAGATGCGGTATTGACTGTTAAAGGAAAGGTGATGCCTTATGTCAGCCGCGGGGGATTAAAGCTTGAAAAGGCACTGAAAGAATTCAATATAGATGTGCAGGGGAAATGTATGATTGATGTCGGGTCTTCAACTGGCGGTTTTACTGATTGTGCACTTCAAAACGGTGCGAGACAGTCATATGCTGTAGATGTCGGTTATAATCAGCTGGCATGGAAATTAAGACAGGACCCCCGCGTCATTGTGATGGAAAGAACGAATTTCAGATATTTAACACCTGAAGATCTGAAAGAAGGATTACCTGATTTTGCTTCAATTGACGTATCGTTTATTTCACTTAAAATTATACTTCCTGTTTTGAAAACCTTATTAAAGCCGGGAAGTGACGTGCTTGCACTCGTGAAACCACAGTTTGAAGCAGGTCGCGACCAGGTGGGTAAAAAAGGGATTATCAGGGATAAAAAAGTTCACCTTGAAGTTGTGAATAAAATTTCATCATTTGCTGCAGATCATGGATATGATGTGCTTGCTGCATCTTTTTCACCAATTACCGGTGGAGATGGAAATATTGAATTTCTGTTTCATCTTCAAACAACTGAAGGAGATTCAGGAGTAATTGCCTCGAATGTAAAAATGGAAGAGGTCGTATCAGAAGCACATGACAGCTTAAAAAATGTAAAATCAGAGGATAGCCTTTAGGCTGTCCTTTATTTTTGGGCAGCTGCAGCGAAGTGTAAAATGGTGCAGACACAGGTCATGTTCTTTGTAGTAAAAGTACACTCATCAATCAAAAGATTTTACGGATAGGTAGTGTCTGTTATGATCGTTACATTCATTACATACCTTAGTGTACAAATTGGAAAATGTACGATAAGATAACTGTATATTTAAGCATAAATATTCATACAGACGGAGTGAAGATATGATAAACAAAGGACAGCGACATATAAAGATCAGGGAAATTATTGTTAACAATGATATTGAAACGCAGGATGAATTGGTAGATGAACTGAAAAATGCAGGTTTTCCTGTTACGCAGGCTACGATCTCTAGAGATATTAAAGAACTTCATCTGGTTAAAGTCCCGCTGCATGATGGCAGATATAAATATTCGCTGCCTGCAGATCAGCGTTTTAATCCGCTTCAGAAATTAAAAAGAACATTAACGGATGCTTTTGTCAGAATTGACGGAGCCGGGCATTTACTTGTGATGAAAACATTACCTGGTAATGCGAATGCCATCGGTGCCCTCATTGATAACCTTGACTGGGATGAGATACTCGGTACAATATGTGGAGATGATACATGTTTAATTATATGCAGATCAGAAGATGAAGCCGGAATTATTTCCAAGCGCTTTATCGATATGCTTTAAACAGGGGTGAGGCTAGTTGTTACAGGACTTATCAATTCGGAATTTTGCAATTATAGATGAATTATCATTATCATTAGAAGACGGCCTGACTGTATTAACCGGAGAAACCGGAGCAGGGAAGTCAATCATTATTGATGCAGTGCAGCTGCTGGTGGGAGCAAGAGGGTCTGCAGAATTTGTAAGACACGGTGAGAAAAAAGCTGAAATTGAAGGTGTGTTTTCTGCTCCCTCGGGTCATCCTGTCTTTCATAAGTGTCAGGAATTTGGAATTGAAATTGAAGATGAAATGGTGTTGCTCAAAAGGGATATTTCATCATCAGGTAAAAGCTCCTGCCGCATTAATGGGAAGCTTGTAACAATTTCCATCTTAAGAGAAGTCGGTGGAGCCTTAATTGATATCCACGGTCAGCATGAAAGTCAGGAGCTGATGGATGAGTCAGCGCATATCAACCTGCTCGATCAGTTTGGTTCTAAAGAGATTCTTGAAGCAAAAAAGAATTATCAGGAAGTTTTTCAAGTGTATGCTGATTTGAATAAACAAATCAGATCCTTATCTGAAAATGATCAGCAGATGGCGCACAGACTTGATCTTATTCAGTTTCAATACAAGGAAATTCAGGACGCTGATCTGAGGCTTAATGAAGATGAAGAACTCATGGATGAGAAAATCAGACTCACCAACTTCGAAAGACTATATGAATCACTTCAAACAGCCTATGATGCACTTCAGGGAGACCAGCGTGGACTTGACTGGACCGGTCTGGCGATGTCGAATATGGAACACGCTGCTGATATTGACAGTGAACTAAAAGAGATCAGTGATTCTGTCAGCAGTCAATTTTACCAGCTTGAAGATGCGGCGAGAGAGATCAGACAGCATCTTGACGGTCTTGAGTTTGATCCTGAGAGACTTCAGATGATTGAAGACAGGTTTAATGAGATTAATCAATTGAAAAGAAAGTATGGCACTTCAATTGAAGAGATCATGGAATATTTTTCAGGTATTGAAGAAGAAATTGAAGCCATTACAAATAAAGATACATCCCTTGAAGAATTAAAAAGTAAGCTTGAATCCGTTAAAAAGGATCTTTCCGTTGAAGCGGAGCATTTATCTTCCCTTAGAAAAAAATGGTCCGATGTATTAACTGAATCAATTCACGGTGAGTTAAAAGCACTTTATATGGATAAAGCTGTTTTTAAAGTTCATTTTACAGACCGGCACCCGGAAGATTTTAAAGCAAACGGCGTGGACGAAATTGAATTTTATATTTCGACAAATCCCGGTGAGCCGCTTAAACCTCTGATTAAAGTTGCTTCAGGGGGGGAAATATCAAGAATGATGCTAGCGCTGAAAACAATCTTTTCCCAGCACCAGGGTATTACTTCTATTATCTTTGATGAAGTTGATACAGGTGTAAGCGGAAGGGTCGCTCAGGCCATTGCGGAGAAAATCTACTCTATTTCCTCTCATTCGCAGGTGCTTTGCATATCACACCTGCCACAGGTTGCAGCGATCAGTGACAGACATTTATTTATTTCAAAAGAAGTGAAAAATGACAGAACACACACAAGCGTAAGCCCGCTGAATAAAGAAGACAGGGTAAAAGAAATCAGCAGAATGATTTCCGGTGTTGAAATAACAGACCTTACAATCAGTCATGCTGAAGAATTGATCAACCTTGCACATACGATCAAAAAAAGTGCTGTGTAAAAGCTATCCATTAAGGGTAGCTTTTTTTTATGTGAACAGCTGATATTTTTCCTCTTTTCGTTCAAATTATAACTATTGGAAGGGAGGGATGCAGATGTTCAACAAGCTGATTCTTGTCATTTTAATCCTAAGTTCAGTTACCGCACATTTTTGTTCAGCGGCAGAATTGATACCGGGCGGTCAGTCGATTGGAATTGTACTTGAATCAAATGGCGTGTTAGTAACAGGGTTTTATGCACCTGCAAATGAAAAATCTCCGTCAGAACGTACCGGAATTAAAATTGGAGACAGAATCAGCAGTGTAAATCATACCAGAGTTAACACAGTAGAAGAATTGAACAGCGCTATTAAAAAGGCTGAGACGAAAAAACAGGTCAGGCTCGAAGTAATCAGAGATAAAAATACGCTGATTAAAAATGTCACTGTGATGAAAAATGAAAAAGGTGAAAAGCAGCTTGGTTTTTTGCAAAGCATGAAATTCTGGGTGTTGGAACGCTCACGTATATTCATCCTGAAACACTCAGTTTCGGTGCGTTAGGTCATGTGGTATCTGAACAGCATACAAGGCTGCCGGTTGAAATGAAATCAGGTCATATTAAATCAGCAGAGATAAAAGATATCCAAAAGAGTAGAGCAGGAAATCCGGGAGGCAAAATTGCATTTTTTGATCACAAAACTAGCATGCTCGGTGAAATCAAAAAGAATGCATCAACCGGTATTTTTGGTGAATTATTTCAATCTGTCAGCGCTGAGAAAAAGCGACAGGTGTTAAAAACTGCAGAAAAAGAAGAAATTCAATCAGGGAATGCTGAGATCCTGACAGTGCTGAAAGAGCAAAAAGTCGAATCTTTTGAAATTGAAGTACTACAAAAAGATGCGATACTGCCAAGCGGGGAAAAAGGAATGAAGATCCGCCTTGCAGATGCTGAACTGATTGAAAAAACAGGTGGAATCATCTAGGGGATGAGTGGCAGTCCGATTATTCAAAACGGAAAAATCATTGGTGCAGTATCCCATGTTCTTATACATCAGCCAAATGAAGGATTTGCGCTTTATATAGAAGATATGCTAAAAGAACAGGCCTCATAGCCTGTTCTTTTATTGTTTGTATTTAATTAAAATAACTGTAAATTGTTCAAACAATATGCACTTGGGAATAAACAATATTCATGTTACACTAATCGATGATTCGACAATATGTCAGATGTTGTTGAAATATATCGAAAAGAAGAGCATTCAGGAGTATTTAAAAGAAAAATTGTTTATTTTTTAAAAAAGTCTTAAAATAAAAAGGGGATCTATTCCACATGTCGAATGTAACTAGTGAGAAATCATGATGGGGAGGAATTTTGTGGATAAAATGAAGGTTTGCATTATTGATGATAATCGGGAACTGGTATCAACACTTGAAGCATTTATTAATAACCAGCCGGATATGGAGGTTACAGGCACTGCCTATAATGGCCAGGAGTTTCTGGATATGATGGAGGAGACACCTGTAGATGTGTGTCTGCTTGACATCATTATGCCTCATATTGACGGGTTGAATGCCCTTGAAAAAATGAAAGAACTTGAGCTTGAAAAAAATCCTCATGTGATCATGCTGACTGCATTTGGTCAGGAGGATGTTACGAGTAAAGCGCTGGAGCTTGGTGCCTCTTATTTTATCCTGAAGCCTTTCGACATGGACAATCTTCTGCAGGTAATCAGACAGGTAATGGGTAAAAAAGATCGCCCTGTCATGAGCAGTGCAAAACGGGAAAAAAGTAAAAAACCGAATCTTGATGCAAGTATCACAAGCGTCATTCACGAAATAGGTGTACCTGCGCATATAAAAGGGTACATGTACTTGAGAGAAGCAATCTCGATGGTTTATCACGATATTGAGCTGCTTGGTTCAATTACAAAAATACTGTATCCTGATATTGCAAAAAAATTCAATACAACATCTTCACGGGTAGAACGCGCAATCAGACATGCAATTGAAGTAGCGTGGAATCGTGGAAATGTCGATGCAATTACGAATATGTTCGGTTACACAGTATCAGCTGCAAAGTCAAAGCCGACCAATTCGGAATTTATTGCAATGGTAGCTGATAAACTCAGGCTCGAACATAAAGCAAGCTGAAATGATTGATCAGGACGCCAGTATGTATACTGGCGTTTTTTTAAATCAAAGGCTGTATTAAAGTTGACAATTGATCGTAGCAAAATGAGTGAATTGTTTGCTGCAATGAATAGCTAACTTTAACATAGTCTAATCAAAATGAGTCTGGATGTGATAAGTATGTCAAAGGTTTTTGCACATCGGGGAAGCTCCATCAAGTACCCTGAGAATACAATGCTCGCTTTCAAAAAAGCTGAGAAAACCGGCTGTTATGGAATAGAGCTGGATTTGCATATGTCGAGAGATGGTTATCAAATCGTAATACATGATGAAACGGTTAACAGGACTACAAATGGAAGAGGATATATTAAAGATTTAACACTGAGAGAACTAAAAAAGTTTTCTATTAAGAGGAAATGGTATAGAAATGAAAAGATCCCTACTCTAGATGACGTACTTGAGTGGGCGATGACAACAAATCTGATCATTAATATTGAACTTAAAAATGATAAAATTTATTATGAAGGTCAGGAAGAGGCAGTTGTGCAAAAAGTTGCAGAATATGGTCTCGGAGACAGAGTGATCTATTCAACGTTTAATCATAAGAGTGTGAAAAAGCTCAAACAACTTACTGATTCAGAAGTTGCCGCTCTGTATTCAAAAAAAGGCACAAATCCGCTTTTGCTCGTAAAATCAACCGGGGCTGATGCCATACACGCTAATCACAGAGTAATGACTGAGAGTTTAATGAAAGACTGTCAGCAGCACGGAATACCGGTCAGATTATACACGCTCAACAAGCCCCCACTCATCAAAAAATGGATTGATGCAGGTCTTGCAGGTGTGATTACAGACGACCCTGAGCTTGCAGAGAACATCCTAAAAGAAAAGCAGTGATTGCCTGTCAGAGGCTTCACTGCTTTTTTTTAACGAATCGCTGCTGAACTTTATTTTTTTTACGGTCTCTATGCAGAAGAAACCCGCCGATAAAGCTTAGTCCGGCAACAAACATAATCAGACCTAAAAAGAACTGAAGCGCAAGAGAAGGAAGCCAGGAAACCTGGAGCCCAAAAAACATATCCCGCATGAGTTTTATTCCGTATGCTGCAATCACGCCGGGGATTAATAAGATAATTAAAGCGATCATTCGTGCCATTATATAACTCCTTCAATCAATGGTTATGTACAAACTATGCTATGTATAAAAAACATTGTCAAGGAAAGGGCTTTCATGTACAATGTAGGAGGTTGCAAGATATTGCGTGAAAAATAAGGAAGGATGAAATATATTGCAAAAAGTGCTGATTGTCGGAGCCGGGCGTGGAGGTGTAGCCCTGTTGCAGGTGATGGCCGAAAGTGATGCTTTTCAGGTGTATGCAGTGGTTGACCATGATCCACAGGCACCGGGTCTTACTTTGGCACAATCATTAGAGATTGAAACTGGACAGGACTGGAGAAAGTATTTAAGTGATCAGACAGATATCATCATTGATGTGACAGGTGATCAGGAAACTTTTGACCAGCTGCGGGAAGCCAGGTCACGAAAGACGGTATTAATTCCCGGAAGTGTTGCTTCTCTGGTATACCAGCTGTTAACTGAAAAAGAATCACTGATTTCTCACCTGGAGCATGATTCTTACATAAGAGAACTCGCAATGAATTCGACACATGACGGTATGATCGGCATTGACTGCGATCATCGGATTATTTTGTTTAACGATCGGGCTGCAGAAATGATTGGTATCAACAAAGATAAAGCGTTACATCAGTCGATCTATCAGGTAGTGCCTTTAAGCGGACTTCCAAGAATTATCGAAACTGGACGTGCTGAGAATAATCAGGAGCTGATGCTTGATAACGGAATGAAGGTTGTGACAACTAGAATTCCGATGGTGAACGAGACAGGCGAAGTAATTGGAGCATTTGCTGTTTTCAAGGATATTACAGAAGTCGTCAACCTGGCTGAGGAAATGACAAACCTAAAAGAAATTCAGACGATGTTAGAGGCGATTATTCAATCGAGCGACGATGCGATATCTGTTGTAGATGAACAGGGCCGGGGTCTGATGATCAACAGAGCTTATACAAGGCTGACAGGTCTCACTGAAGCAGAAGTGATCAATCAGCCTGCAGAAGCGGACATCTCTGAAGGTGAAAGTATGCATATGCAGGTACTTAAGACGAGGCGTCCTGTACGCGGCGTGAAAATGGTAGTAGGGCCTAATAGAAAAGAAGTGGCAGTAAATGTAGCACCAATCATTGTGAACGGTCAGCTGAAAGGCAGTGTGGGTGTGATTCATGACCTGTCGGAAATTCATCAACTGACGAGTGAACTTGACCGCGCAAGAAGAATTATCAGGTCGCTAGAAGCGAAATATACATTTGAAGATATTTTAGGTAATTCAGATGAGATCCTTCTTGTAACGGAACAGGCAAAAGTCGCATCTAAAACCAATACAACGGTTCTGCTCCGTGGTGAACAAGGGAGTGGGAAAGAGCTGTTTGCTAATGCCATTCATAATGGCAGTGAACGGAAGTATAATTCGTTTTTGCGTATAAATTGCGGCAGTATGCCCGCTGCCTTTTTGCTTGATACACTTTTTGGTACGGAAGAATCGGACGGGTTATTTGTCCAGGCAGGTGAAGGGACAGTTTTTCTTGATGAAATAGGCGAGCTGAGTATAGAAGCACAGCATAGGCTGCTTGAAGCCCTTAAATCAAAAGAGATTAAAAAACAGGGCAGTCATGAAATGATCAAACTCAAGGCGAGAGTGATTACAGCATCACACATCAACCTTGAGAGAGCGATTGCCAAAGGCCAATTTTCAGAAGAACTGTATTATTATCTTTCGAGGCTGACACTTCAATTACCACCGCTCCGGTCTCATAAGCAGGATATCCCTGTGATATGCGACCGGCTTATCTTAAAGCTGAATCAATCATTTGGCAGAACAGTCAAAGGGATTTCAAAAGATGCACTCGGGCAGCTGACTGAATATGAATGGCCAGGAAACGTAAGAGAACTTGAGAATGTTTTGAGCAGAGCCATGATTTTTATGGATCAAAAAGAAGAAGTAATCGAGCAAAAACATCTGATTCCGCTTCAGAGTGAGCAGACGTTCAAGCGAGAATTGAACGGACCTTTAGCTGAGCAGCTTGAAAATGTTGAAAAAGAAATCATTGAACAGACGTTAAGAAAACATAACGGGAATAAGACTGCTACTGCGAAGGAACTCGACATTTCAATTAGAAATCTGTATTACAAAATTGAGAAGTACCAGGTGGAATCAGAAAGGAGTGGATAGTTTGGTTCGTTTTGAAGAGATCTTCAGTAAAGCTGAAGCAGCAGCCGGAGCTACTGTCGCAGTAGCATCAGCTGAAGATTACGAAGTATTAAAGTCAGTACACATGGCAGTAGAAAAAAACCTTGCAAGCTTTATCCTTGTCGGAGACGAAAAGAAGATTGCGAGCATGATTCAGGAGTCTTTCCCTGATCTGACTGAGCCTGCTATCAGCATTCAGCACGCAGAAAATACACAGAATGCTGCACTAGAAGCGGTAAAGCTTGTCAGTTCAGGTAAAGCAGGTGTATTGATGAAAGGACATGTTGAAACATCAATTCTGTTAAAAGCTGTATTGAATAAAGAGGTTGGCTTAAGAACAGGTAATGTGTTATCTCATGTCGCACTATTTGAAGTGCCAGCGATTGACAGAAGTATTTTTATAACTGATGCCGCAATGAATATCGCACCTGATCTGAATCAAAAAGTACAAATTATTCAAAACGCAGTAAAAATTGCGCACGGTGCCGGCGTACAGAATCCATCTGTCGCACCTCTTGCGGCAGTTGAAACCATAAACCCTGCCATGCAGGCCACACTTGATGCAGCGGCGCTGACACAAATGAACCGGAGAGGCCAGATTAAAGGCTGCGTGATTGATGGGCCGCTCGCACTCGATAATGCCATTTCAGTAAAGGCTGCTGAACATAAAGGCATTTCCGGTCCGGCTGCGGGTAAAGCAGATATCCTGCTTGTCCCATCAATTGAAGCGGGAAATATTTTATATAAATCATTAATGTATTTTGGTAACAGCAAAGTTGGAGCAGTCATCTCAGGTGCCAAAGCACCGATTGTACTGACTTCAAGAGCTGATTCAGCAGAAAGTAAGCTGTATTCACTCGCGCTTGCAATCTGTACATCATATTAATTTTTAGGGGGCTTTTACGATGGAACTATTTACTTATATGGAGAAATATGATTACGAACAGCTGGTATTCTGCCAGGATAAAAATTCTGGATTAAAAGCGATTATCGCAATTCATGACACTACGCTTGGACCTGCACTTGGCGGTACAAGAATGTGGACTTATGACTCTGAAGAAGATGCGATTGAAGATGCACTGCGACTTGCAAAAGGAATGACATATAAAAACGCTGCTGCAGGACTGAATCTCGGTGGGGGGAAAACCGTTATCATCGGAGATCCTCTAAAGGACAAGAATGAAGAAATGTTCCGTGCGTTCGGACGTTACATTCAGGGGCTTGCAGGAAGATATATCACTGCTGAGGATGTTGGGACCACTGTTAAAGATATGGACCTGATTCACGAAGAGACCGATTATGTAACAGGGATCTCACCAGCATTCGGTTCATCAGGCAACCCTTCTCCAGTGACAGCATACGGAGTTTACCGCGGAATCAAAGCTGCAGCGAATGAAGCCTACGGCAGTGATTCTCTTGAAGGGAAAACAATTGCTGTGCAGGGTGTAGGAAACGTAGCGTTTACACTTTGCCGTCATTTACACGAAGAAGGTGCCAAGCTGATCGTCACTGATATTAACAAAGAATCAGTACAGCGCGCAGTAGATGAATTTGGAGCAAAAGCTGTTGAGCCGAATGAAATTTACGGTGTTGACTGTGATATTTTTGCACCATGTGCGCTCGGAGCAATTATTAATGACAATACACTTGAGGTATTAAAAGCGGATGTGATCGCAGGTGCTGCAAATAACCAGCTGAAAGAAACAAGACATGGAGATATTCTGCATGAGCGCGGCATTGTCTATGCACCTGATTATGTAATTAATGCAGGTGGTGTTATTAATGTTGCTGACGAATTATACGGATATAACCGCGAGCGTGCAATGAAAAATGTAGAAAAAGTATATGATAATGTAGCCCGCGTATTTGAAATCGCTAAGCGTGATGGCGTGCCAAGTTATCTTGCTGCTGACCGCATGGCTGAAGAGCGCATTGCAAGCATGGCGAAATCAAGAAGCCAGTTTTTGCGCAGTGAACATAATATTCTAAGCAGAAGATCATAATTGAATATGCTGATGCACCTGAATCTCAGGTGCATTGGTTTGTAAGTATGGAGGGAATAACGTGCAGGATCAACAATTCAGAATTTTAGTCATTAATCCTGGTTCAACGTCAACTAAAATTGGCGTATTTGATAGTGAAACTGCGATTTTAGAGAAAACGATTCGTCATGAAACAGCTGAAATTGATCAATTTGAAAAAATTATTGATCAATATCAGTTCCGGAAGAAAACAATTCTTGAAGCGCTCGATGAAGAAGGAATGAATGTCTCAAAGCTTGATGCAGTATGCGGAAGAGGCGGACTTTTAAGACCGATCGAAGGCGGAACATACAGTGTGAATGATGCAATGCTGAAAGATCTGAGACAGGGGTACTCAGGGCAGCATGCTTCAAATCTTGGAGGCATTATTGCCTATGAGATTGCACAGGGACTTAATATTCCATCATTTATTGTCGATCCTGTTGTTGTCGATGAGTTATCTGACACTGCAAGGGTATCAGGGTTTTCTTTAATCGAGCGCAAAAGTATTTTTCATGCGCTGAATCAAAAAGCAGTAGCGCGACGTGTTGCCAAGGAGCTCGGAAAGCCTTACAGTGAATCAACTTTTATTGTAACGCATATGGGCGGTGGTATTACTGTTGGCGTGCACCATCATGGCAGGGTCATTGATGTAAATAACGGACTGCACGGGGATGGACCATTCAGTCCGGAGCGGGCAGGAACCGTACCGGCTGGAGATCTGGTGGAACTTTGTTTTTCTGGTGATTATTACAGAGATGAAATTATGAAGATGCTCGTTGGGCAGGGTGGTCTTGTCGGATACCTTGGCACCAATGATGCAGTTAAAGTTGAACAGATGATTCAAAAAGGCGATAAAAAAGCTGAAAAGGTATATAACGCAATGGCTTATCAGGTTGCAAAAGAAATCGGTGCAGCATCAGCAGTTATTAAAGGTAAAGCGGATGCGATTATTTTAACCGGTGGACTTGCTTATGGTAAGGGTTTTGTAGAACTGATCAGCGACCGGGTGGACTGGATTGCAGATGTGATCGTCCAGCCAGGAGAAAATGAGCTTCAGGCACTAGCAGAAGGTGCCCTGAGAGTTCTCAGAAACGAAGAAACTGCAAAAGTTTATTCAGCAGATTAGGAGGCTTTAATATGGCAGAAGAATACGATCTCGTCATACTTGGCGGGGGCACTGGCGGTTATGTAGCAGCAATCAGAGCTTCCCAGCTGGGGTTAAAAACGGCAATAGTTGAAAAAGGTAAAATCGGTGGAACGTGTCTTCACCGTGGATGTATCCCTAGTAAAGCACTTTTAAGAAGCGCAGAAGTCTATGCGACAGCTAAAAATGCAGATGATTTTGGTGTTGAAATCAGTGAAGCAGTCCTGAATTTTACGAAGGTCCAAAAGCGTAAACAGGCGATTGTGGATCAGCTGCATAAGGGTGTTCAGCACCTGATGAAGCAGGGGAAAATTGATGTCTTTGACGGATTCGGCAGAATTCTTGGACCTTCTATTTTCTCTCCGATGCCAGGCACAGTATCAGTTGAAATGACTGATGGTACTGAAAATGAAATGCTCATACCTAAAAACGTCATTATTGCAACCGGCTCAAGACCGCGTTCACTGCCAGACCTTAACATTGACGGCACATACGTATTAAGTTCAGATGAATTGCTTGAGCTTGAAGAATTGCCAAAGTCAATCATAATTGTTGGCGGGGGCGTAATCGGTATTGAGTGGGCTTCTATGCTGAATGACTTCGGTGTTGAGGTAACGGTGTTGGAGTATGCGGATCGCATTATCCCTACTGAGGATGCAGATGTTTCTAAAGAAATGGAAAAGCTGCTAAAGAAAAAAGGCATTACAATTGTGACTAACGCTAAAGTAGATGCGAAAAGTGCTAAAACGGGTGAAGAAACGTCTATTTCAGCTGAAGTCAAAGGTGAAATGGTTGAATATAAAGCAGAAAAAATTCTGGTTTCAGTAGGCAGAAGTGCAAATACTGAAGGAATCGGCTTAGAAAATACTGATATTCAGGTGGAAAAAGGATTTATTAAAGTTAACAATAAACTCCAGACGAAGGAGTCACACATCTATGCAATTGGTGATGTGATTGGTGGTCTCCAGCTCGCACATGTTGCATCGCATGAAGGTATTCATGCAGTTGAGCACATTGCGAACCTGGATGTCGAGCCAATCGACTACAGCCTCGTTTCAA
The DNA here is from genome assembly GCA_000818095.1 of Jeotgalibacillus malaysiensis. Classification (NCBI taxonomy): domain Bacteria; kingdom Bacillati; phylum Bacillota; class Bacilli; order Caryophanales; family Caryophanaceae; genus Jeotgalibacillus; species Jeotgalibacillus malaysiensis. The sequence goes on along the minus strand of CP009416.1, from coordinate 1,929,785 downwards.
AATGTATCTATTCCAGTCCGGAAGCAGCAAGTGTAGGGCTAACAGAGCAGCAGGCAAAAGATGAAGGCTATGATGTGAAAATTGGGAAATTCCCATTTAAAGCGATTGGAAAAGCACTGGTTTTTGGTAAGTCAGATGGCTTTGTAAAGATTGTTGCAGATAAAGCTTCAAACGATATTCTGGGTGTTCATATGATTGGACCACATGTAACTGATATGATTTCCGAAGCGGGCCTTGCACGAGTACTTGATGCTACGCCTTGGGAAGTTGGTCAGACGATCCACCCTCACCCGACACTGAGTGAAGCGATCGGGGAAGCAGCTTTAGCAGTTGATGGAAAGGCAATTCATTCTTAAATGCAGGAGGCGAAAAACGCAATGACAAAATCACGTCATGAAGAATTAGGTTTATCTAATGAAGATGTACTGAAAATATATGAAACGATGTTAATGGCCAGACGTATTGATGAGCGTATGTGGCTATTAAACAGATCAGGTAAAATTCCTTTTGTTATCTCATGTCAGGGACAGGAAGCAGCTCAGGTTGGTGCTGCGTATGCACTTGATACGGAAAAAGACTTTGCACTGCCTTACTACAGAGACATGGGCGTAGTGTTGCACTTTGGTATGACAGCACGCGAATTAATGCTTTCAGGCTTTGCAAAAGCTGAAGATCCGAACTCTGGCGGCCGTCAGATGCCGGGACACTTCGGCCATAAAGCAAAACGTATTGTAACGGGTTCTTCACCTGTTACGACTCAGGTTCCCCATGCTGTAGGTCTTGCACTTGCAGGAAAGATGGAGAAAAAGGATCTTGTGACATTTGTAACGTTTGGTGAAGGCTCATCGAACCAGGGTGATTTTCATGAAGGTGCAAACTTTGCAGGGGTACATAAATTGCCGGTTATTTTCATGTGTGAAAATAATAAATATGCAATCTCAGTACCGATCGAAAAGCAGCTTGCATGTGAAAATGTATCAGACCGTGCAATCGGCTACGGAATGCCTGGTATTACAGTAGATGGAAATGATCCGCTTGAAGTCTATAAGGCTGTGAAAGAAGCAGCTGACAGAGGCCGTCGCGGAGAAGGACCAACACTTGTTGAAACTGTATCATACCGATTAACTGCCCACTCATCTGATGATGACGACCGTGCTTACCGCTCTCCGGATGAAGTGGCAAAAGCGAAGTCACTTGACCCGATTATTACGTTTGGTGCTTACCTGAAGGAAAACGGTGTAATGGATGATGCGCTTGAAAAAGAAATTAATGACCGTATTATGAAAGAAGTTAATGAAGCAACAGATTATGCAGAACAGGCGCCTTACGCTGATCCGGAATCTGCATTAAAATACGTATACGCAGAACAAGAATAAGGGAGGATAAACCGATGCCGGTAATGTCATATATTGACGCTGTTACATTAGCAATGAAAGAAGAAATGGAACGGGACGAGCGCGTGTTTGTCCTTGGAGAAGATGTAGGGAAAAAAGGTGGCGTATTTAAAGCGACCAACGGATTATATGATCAGTTCGGTGAAGATCGCGTCATTGATACACCGCTTGCTGAATCAGCAATCGCTGGAGTGGGTATTGGTGCTGCAATGTATGGTATGCGTCCGATCGCTGAGATGCAGTTTGCAGACTTTATTATGCCTGCTGTGAACCAGATTATTTCAGAAGCAGCAAAGATCCGCTATCGATCGAACAATGACTGGAGCTGTCCAATGGTCATCCGTGCACCTTATGGCGGCGGTGTTCACGGTGCACTTTACCACTCCCAGTCAGTAGAAGCTGTATTTGCAAATCAGCCTGGACTGAAAATTGTGATGCCATCTACGCCTCACGATGTAAAAGGACTTTTAAAGGCTGCGATTCGTGATGATGATCCTGTTATGTTCTTTGAGCATAAGCGTGCCTACCGCCTGATCAAAGGTGAAGTGCCTGATGAGGATTACACAATTGAAATTGGTAAAGCAGATGTAAAACGTGAAGGTGAAGACATTACAGTTATCACTTACGGGCTCTGCGTTCATTTTGCCCTGCAGGCAGCTGAACGTCTTGCAGAAGATGGTTACAGTGTTCACGTACTGGACCTGCGCACAATTTATCCGCTTGATAAAGAAGCAATCATTGAAGCTGCTTCAAAAACAGGAAAAGTACTTCTGTTAACAGAAGATACAAAAGAAGGCAGCATTATGGGTGAGGTTTCTGCCATTATTGCAGAAAACTGTCTATTTGATCTGGACGCGCCAATCATGCGTCTTGCAGGACCTGATGTGCCGGCAATGCCTTACGCGCCGACAATGGAAAAATTCTTTATGGTGAATCCTGATAAAGTAGAAAAAGCAATGAAAGAACTTGCTGAATACTAAACATAAAAGGAGGCTATTTCCTTGGGTATTGAAAAAATGACGATGCCTCAGCTTGGTGAGTCAGTTACAGAAGGTACGATTGAAAAATGGCTTGTACAGCCGGGAGATACTGTAAATAAATATGACCCAATTGCTGAAGTGAATACAGATAAAGTAAACGCAGAAGTGCCATCCTCTTTCACAGGGGTAATCAAAGAGCTGATTGCAAGTGAAGGTGATACGCTTGAAGTTGGCGAGGTAATCTGTTCAATTGAAGTAGAAGGCGGCGGACCAGCTGAAGAAACACCGTCAGAGCCTGAAGAAAAATCTTCTGAAACTGCTGATCAGAAGCAGGCTGCGCCAGCACAAAAGTCAGAGCCTAAAAAATCAAATGTCAGATATTCTCCTGCTGTGATGAAAATGTCACAGGAACATGGAATTGATCTGTCGCTAGTTGAAGGATCAGGAAAAGAAGGCAGAATTACAAGAAAAGACCTTCAAAAGATCATTGACTCTGGTGAAATGCCGAAAGCTAAGGAAGAAGTGCGTGAAACACCAGCTGAAGAAGTAAAAACTGCACCTGCTGCAAAAGCTTCTGCTCCTGCACCGGCACAAAATATCCAGTCTGCACCGGGCGACATTGAAATTCCGGTTACAGGTGTCAGAAAAGCAATTGCAAGTAATATGCTAAAAAGCAAGCACGAGGCACCTCATGCATGGACAATGATGGAAGTGGATGTAACGAATCTTGTTCAATATCGTGATTCAATTAAAGGGGACTTTAAGCAAAAAGAAGGTTTCAATATTACTTATTTTGCTTTCTTTGTAAAAGCAGTAGCACAGGCCCTTAAGGAATTCCCTCAGATGAATTCAATGTGGGCAGGAGATAAGATTATTCAGAAGAAAGATATTAATATTTCAATTGCTGTAGCAACAGATGATGCACTTTTCGTTCCTGTTATTAAACATGCAGACGAAAAAACAATCAAAGGAATCGGACGTGAGATCAATGAGCTTGCAGGCAAAGTTCGCGCAGGCAAGTTGAAGTCTGAGGAGATGCAGGGCGGAACATTTACGGTTAATAATACCGGTTCATTTGGTTCTGTTCAGTCTATGGGAATTATCAATCACCCGCAGGCTGCAATTTTGCAGGTTGAGTCGATTGTGAAGCGTCCTGTCGTGATGAATAACGGGATGATTGCAGTCCGTGATATGGTTAATCTATGTCTATCACTAGATCACCGCGTGCTTGACGGGCTTGTTTGCGGCAGATTCCTGCAGCGTGTTAAAGAAATTCTTGAAAACACATCTGAAAATACGTCAGTCTATTAAGTAAGAACAGCCGCCAGTATCATACTGGCGGCTCTCTTTTCATCTGAACAACTTTTCTCTATAATGGTCTTGAGAGAATTGAAAACGATTACAAAGGGGAGGGAGCTGCTTAGCAGCACGTTTATGACATTAAAAGATACAGAATTCCCGGCATCATCATATGATGATTGGCAGGAGCAGGTTAAAAAGGTGTTAAAAGGTAAGCCTGTTGATACCTTGCATATAAAAACTTTAGAAGGGGTTACAATTAAACCCCTCTATACTGACCGCCCTGATCAATCTGATACACATATTTCAAGAGGATGGAAATCAAAAGCACAATGGATGATTTCCCAGCAGGCACAGGGTGAGCGGCCGGAGGAGTTGATCCGGTTTGCAGATGAGGAATTAAAAAGAGGCTCTGAAGTCGCAGCGTTGAATGAAACAAATGCAACGCTATTTAATTCTGACCAGGCATTGGATTTTCTGACTCTAAAAGATAACTTACATATCTATATTAAATCATCAGACATTACACCGTGGATGGCAGCTGCTAAAAAGGCTGATATAACTGGGATTTTAGGAAAAACTTGCAGTGACCATGAGCTGAATGAAAACTGGATCGAGGATATTATAACAATTGATCAGGTGCAGCCTGAGTTACAATCAATTATTCTTTCGAGCCTGCCAATCCACGATAAAGGAGCAAATGCCGTTCAGGAACTCGCTTTTATTCTTATGCAGGCAAGCAGAGTAATACAGCTCGCAGAACAATCTGGCTGGAGCGCTGAAAAAACGTTCTCTAAGATGCATGTGGAATTTGCAATCGGATCAGACTTTTTTACAGAGATTTCAAAGCTTAGAGCTTTCCGTGCAGTCTGGCGTCATTTTACCGCTCAGTATGGTGTTGATTCCACTGTGACGATCAGTACGGAAACATCAGCATTTACAAAGCTTACACAGGATGAGCATACAAACATGCTTAGAAGCGGAAACGAAGCATTCGCTGCTGTGTTAGGTGGAACTGATTACTTGTATGTAAGACCGCATGACGGTTTTAATAACGTATCATCGAGTCAGGCAGTCCGTGCAGCTAGAAATATTGGCCTGATACTGAAGGAAGAGATGTTTTTGCAAAAAATGATTGATCCTGCTGGCGGCTCTTTTTATATTGAGCATTTATCAAAAGAACTTGCCGAAATGGCATGGGAAACGTTATGCGATATTGAAGCAGGTGGAGGGTTGTCTGCTGCTTATCAGTCGTTTATGGCTGACGTTCAAGCAACTCGTGATCAACGTGATAATGGAGTAAGAACAAGGACAAAATCGCTCGTTGGTATGAACAAGTATGCACCTGCTGAGAAAAACAGGATTGATAACATTCCTGATACAGCTGGTTATGCCTGGGATCTGTTAATACATAAAGTTCAAAACAATCCTGTGCGGAAAATTGGTCTGCTGACTTTAGGGGAATTGAAAGATTATAAACCCCGCGCTGACTTTGTAAAGGGTGTTTTTGCCGGAGCGGGTGTAGTGCCGGAGTATCACCAGGATGAAGCGGATGTATGTATTGTGTGCGGGTCTGACGCAGCTTATGATCAGCTTTTAGCGGAAGCGGTTCAATCAAAAAAACCTGATCAGAAATTTTTCATTGCGGGTAAGCGTGAAGCAGAGGGAATCGACGGAAGTCTTTATCACGGTATTGATATCGTGTCATTTTTAGAAAGTGTATTATTTGCAGGGACTGGAGGAGTAAATCATGAAGCCTGAATTCAAAAAAGATTCTTTTAAATGGTCTGATTATAAGCACGACGCTGACATTTCAGATGATCAGCTGATGACGAATGAAGAAATTGAAATAAAATCTTTTTATACCGGGCGTGATGTGCACAATCCAGACAGTTTAAAGGAGCTGCCGGGAGCTGCTCCATTTACACGCGGACCTTACCCGACAATGTATACAACAAGACCCTGGACAATCAGGCAATATGCCGGTTTTTCAACTGCTGAAGAGAGCAATGCTTTTTACAGAAGAAATCTTGAGATGGGTCAAAAAGGCTTATCAGTTGCGTTTGATCTCGCTACTCACCGCGGATACGACTCAGATCATGACAGAGTGACAGGCGACGTGGGAAAAGCAGGGGTAGCCATTGATTCTGTTGAAGATATGAAAATTCTGTTTGACGGTATACCGCTTGATCAGATGTCTGTATCAATGACAATGAATGGTGCTGTATTGCCCATTATGGCTTTTTATATTGTGGCAGCTGAAGAACAAGGCGTCACGCCCGATCAGCTGTCAGGCACGATTCAAAACGATATATTAAAAGAATATATGGTAAGGAATACTTATATCTATCCTCCTGAAATGTCGATGAGAATCATTGCGGATATATTTTCGTATACAGCCCGGCAAATGCCGAAATTTAATTCTATTTCAATCTCCGGCTATCATATTCAGGAAGCTGGTGCACCTGCTGATGTTGAGCTTGCTTATACACTTGCAGACGGGCTTGAGTATGTCAGAACAGGCTTAAAGGCTGGTATAGAAATCGACCGGTTCGCACCGAGATTATCATTTTTCTGGGGAATCGGTATGAACTACTTTATGGAAGTGGCAAAAATGAGGGCTGCAAGAAAAATGTGGGCATCACTAATAAAGCCATTCAATCCTGAAAATCCTAAATCTTTAATGCTGAGGACGCATTCACAGACATCCGGCTGGTCACTGACTGAGCAGGATCCATATAACAATGTCATGCGGACTTTAATGGAAGCTCACGCTGCAGCAATGGGTCATACCCAGTCTCTTCATACAAATGCCCTTGATGAGGCAATCGCACTGCCAACGGACTTCTCAGCAAGAATAGCAAGGAATACTCAGCTTTATCTACAGGAAGAGACAGGCATTACAAATGTGATTGATCCCTGGGGAGGCTCTTATTATGTAGAAAGCTTAACTGAGCAGATTATGGAAAAAGCCTGGGCTCATATCGAAGAAATAGAATCACTCGGCGGCATGACAAAAGCAATTGAGACAGGTCTGCCAAAAATGAGGATTGAAGAAGCGGCGGCTAAAAGGCAGGCAAAGATTGACTCTGGTAAAGAAGTAATCATTGGCGTTAACCGTCACCGTCTCGACCATGAAGATGAAATGGAGATTTTATCAATCGATAATGAAAAAGTAAGGCAGGGTCAAATCGACAGAATTAATCAAATGCGTGAACAAAGAGATGAAGCGGCAGTTGTAAGCGCGCTTGACGCTATAACAAAAGCAGCTGAAACTGATGAAAATCTCCTTGAAAAAGCCATAGATGCTGCAAGACTCAGAGCAACCCTTGGTGAAATTTCTGATGCGATTGAAAAAGTGAGTGGCAGACATCAGGCTGTAATCCGTTCAGTCAGCGGTGTATATAGTGATGCGTACTCTGATTCTGATGCGATTGAACACGTTCGTGAAATGACTGCAACATTTATGGAGCAGGAAGGCAGAAGACCGCGTATTTTAATTGCAAAAATGGGACAGGATGGCCATGATCGAGGGGCAAAAGTGATATCCACTGCATTTGCGGACCTTGGATTTGATGTTGATATCGGACCATTATTCCAAACCCCAGAAGAAACGGCGGCTCAGGCTGTTGAGAATGATGTTCACGTTATTGGTGTCAGCTCTCTTGCAGCTGGACATAAAACACTTGTACCGGCTTTGATGAAGGAGCTGAAAAAATGGGGCAGAGAAGACATTATGGTCGTAATTGGCGGCGTTATACCTGCTCAGGATTATGCGTATCTTCTTAATAACGGAGCATCAGCTATTTTTGGTCCAGGTACGGTCATTCCGGCTGCTGCAGAAAAAGTGATCGAAGAGATATATGATCGCCTTGGCTACGAGGAAGTTACAGGGGATGAATAATCCAAATAAGAAAAGAGTGTTCAAAAAGAAGAAACAGGATGATATTCAGATCGAGTCACTTGCAGAAAAAATACTTGCAGGTGAGAGAGGTTCTCTGTCAAAAGGGATAACACTAATTGAAAGCAATGCTATTCATCACAGACAAAAAGCAAATGAATTAGTACAGTCCCTTCTGCCGCATACAGGTAACAGTATCCGTGTAGGAATAACTGGAGTACCCGGTGCCGGCAAAAGTACCTGGATCGAGTCTTTTGGGAAAACAGCAGTGAAGAAAAGTTATAAAATCGCTGTACTGGCAGTAGATCCGAGCTCTTCTCTATCCGGAGGCAGTATTTTGGGTGATAAAACACGGATGGAGTTTTTAGCTCATCATCCGGATGTTTTTATCAGACCTTCACCATCATCAGGTACACTCGGCGGAGTAGCAAGAATGACAAGAGAAACAATTTTATTGTGTGAAGCAGCCGGGTATGACCTCATTTTAGTTGAAACAGTTGGTGTAGGGCAGAGTGAAGGGATCGTAAGGGGCATGACTGACTTTTTTTTACTGCTTTCTCTTACAGGCGCAGGAGATGAACTACAGGGAATGAAAAAAGGAATCATGGAATTGGTGGATGCAATTGTCATTAATAAAGCAGATGGCACTAATAAAGATCAGGCAATTCAGACGATGCATGATTATAATCAGATTTTACGCTTTCTCTCACCTGCAACCAAAGGATGGAAGCCAAGAGCTCATACATGTTCTGCTTTATACAATGAAGGAATTGAAGAATTATTTGAGATCATACATCAATTTATTCATGAAACAAAAGAAACTGGGGAATTTCGCGAAAGAAGAAGCAGACAGGCCGTCGATTGGATGAGTCAGCTTGTACAGATCAGGCTGAATGAGTCTTTTTTCAACCAGGAAAAGAAAAATCTGATGAAAAAGCTTGAATCAAAAGTGAAACAAAACGAACTGTCCCCATCTGAAGCAGTAGATGTATTATTTAATAAGGATTAAATAAAAAAAGGACGACAGAGGGTTCTGCCGCCAAAGAAATCTAGGGAGTTTAGGGGTTAAATCTAGATCCTAGTAGCTATTATTCCACCTTTATTGAAATGTAAACCTGATTTTAAAACTTTTTTCGTATTATTTTGAAATGCATATAGTTGATAAACATGTCCCGGTCATCTATGATAAATTTGTAATCACCTTTAAAGGAGAGTCGGAAAATGAGTATGGATTTTAATATTTTTATGAATGACGTTGTCCGTCAGGCGAGAGAAGAAATCGAAACTGCAGGATATGAGCAGCTGACTACACCTGAGGCAGTCGAGGAAACACTTGAAAAAGAAGGTACGACTCTTGTGATGGTTAATTCGGTTTGCGGCTGTGCAGGCGGTATTGCACGTCCGGCAGCAGCTCATGCGATCCATTATGATAAGCGCCCTGACCGACTTGTAACAGTTTTTGCAGGTCAGGATAAAGAAGCAACAGCGAAAGCAAGAAGCTATTTTGAAGGATATCCTCCGTCATCCCCATCATTTGCATTATTAAAAGATGGAAAAATTATTTCTATGGTGGAAAGACACGAGATCGAGGGACATGATCCAATGTCTGTTATTGCAAACCTTCAAAGTCTGTTCGAAGTTCACTGTAAAGAAGTATAACAAAACTATGAAGCCTCGAGACAAATAGTCTCGAGGCTTTTTTTGCGGTCTAATGCCGGCTGCGCTTAGTCACGTTAGGCGCATTATTAAAGCAGCAGTAGTGAAAATCTTTTGATATACAGCTGTTAAATTTGACTAACTCCCCTTATAGGGTATATGACATCATCAAATTAAAAAAGATACAATTCATTAACGTTGAGTTATATTGTATGAAAAATCAGAATAATTTTATATTTATTCATTTCTAAAAAAGGTATTGCATGTTTAAAAAATGCTGATAGAATAAAAACATACTAAATATACAAAAAGTTGTATTAAAATTCATTAACGGGGGAATTTCAATGAACAAAACATTATTTATCTCAACATTAACAGGTGTTTTAATTCTATCAGCATGCGGTTCGGAGGAAGAACAGTCAGGTCAGGCTGGCTCATCTGAAGATACACCTCAGCTTGTAATGGGTACTTCAGCAGATTACAGACCTTTTGAATATGTAGATACTGCAAACGGGGATGAAATCATCGGCTATGATGTTGATCTTGCTAACCTGATTGCAGATGAACTTGGATTTGAGTTTACGATTCAGGACATGGAATTCAGCGGACTCATCACGGCACTTCAAAATGAACAGGTCGACTTTGTACTTGCTGCGATGACACCGACAGAAGAGAGAAAAGAAAATGTGGAATTTACAGACATCTACTATGTAGCGCAGGATATGATTATTTCACTTGAGGGCAGCGACATTTCAACGCCAGAAGATCTTGAAGGCAAAACGGTAGGTGTTCAACTCGGATCTATTCAGCAGGAATATGTTGACGGGCTTGCTGAGGAAATGGATATTACAGTTGAGACGAGAAATCGTATTCCTGAACTGATGCAGGACGTAATTAATGAAAGATTTGATGCAATTATTGTTGAAAACACAGTCGCTGAAGGATATTTGAATAATAGTGAAGAGTTAACAGGTGAAACGATTGAAGTTGAAGAGCAGGAAGCAGGTTCTGCAATTGCACTGCCACTTGAAAGTGAATGGACGGATCAGTTTAATGAAGTGCTTGCCGAACTAGAAGAATCGGGTGAACTTGAAAAACTGGCTGAAAAATGGTTTGGCGGAGATGCAGCTGAATAACCTGATCAAAAAAGAGTGCTCCTTTTCAAAAGCACTCTTTTCATTTTTATTACTAGAAGATTAACAGGAGGGATATAAATGAACTTTGAGCAAATCGTTCCTTCAATGCCATATATCCTTCAGGGGATCTGGGTCACGCTTCAGATTATTCTGATTGCCGGATTACTTGGTTTTGCAATAGGAATTATACTATCATTATTTAAGATCGGCAGAATTCCATTTTTAAGATGGTTTGCTGATGGTTATACTTCGATATTTAGAGGAACACCACTCGTACTTCAGCTGATGATTATCTATTACGCATCGCCGCAGCTATTTGGTGTTCAGATTGAGGCTTATACTGCAGCTATCCTGTCGTTTGGCCTGAATTCAGCTGCTTATATTTCTGAAATCATCCGTGCCGGTATTCAGGCAGTTGATAAAGGACAGCGTGAAGCAGCGATGGCGCTGGGTGTACCTTATAATAAAATGATGAAAGACGTTATACTGCCTCAGGCAATGAAGAATATCTTACCAGCACTCATGAATGAATTTATTACATTAACGAAAGAATCAGCAATTGTGACTGTCATCGGTGTTACTGATATTATGAGAAGAGCTTATATCGTTGGAAGTGACAAGTTTTCGTTCCTCGAGCCGCTGTTGTTTGCCGGGCTCATTTATTACTTAATGGTACTTGTTCTGACGTTTGCCGGTAAATGGGTTGAAGGGAGAATGAGAAGAAGTGATTAAAGTAGATGGACTTTATAAATCTTTTGGTGATCTTGAAGTTTTAAAAAATATTGATGCAGAAATTAAAGAAGGCGAAGTAGTGGTTGTGATCGGGCCTTCAGGGTCCGGTAAATCAACATTTCTAAGATGTCTGAATCTGCTTGAAGAGCCAACCGCAGGAAAGATTATGATCGGACAGGATGAAGTAACAAGCAAGAAGTTCAATCCGCAAAAATTGAGGTCGGAAGTCGGGATGGTATTTCAGCATTTTCACTTATTCCCGCATATGACTGTGCTTGAAAATGTTACATATGCACCTTTAAAAGTGAAAAACGTGAATAAAGCAGATGCAGAAAAACTTGGCAAGGAGTTACTTGCTAAAGTAGGGCTCTCTGATAAAGCAAATGAGTATCCAAATCGACTTTCAGGAGGCCAGAAGCAGCGTGTTGCGATTGCAAGGGCACTTGCAATGGAGCCAAAAGTCATGCTGTTTGATGAGCCGACTTCAGCGCTTGATCCTGAAATGGTAAAAGAAGTGCTTGATGTAATGAAATCACTTGCAGTTACAGGTATGACAATGATGATCGTGACGCATGAAATGGGATTTGCACGCGAAGTGGCAGACCGTGTTATTTTTATGGATGAAGGCATGCTTGTAGAGCAGGCCGACCCGAAAGCGTTTTTCAGCGCACCAGCAACAGAAAGAGCCCGAAATTTTCTGCAAAAAGTGTTATAATATCGTATGCCCTGACCCAAAGTATGTTTTACTTTGGGTTTATTACGTGTGATTCATTTTTAAATGCAGAAAGGAAGAATCAATGTTCCGAATAGGTTATCGTACGATTAAGACTGCAGCAGGTACCGCAGCAGCAATTGGTATTGCAAATATGCTTGGGCTCGAGAACTTTGCATCAGCCGGCATTATCACAATTTTATGTATTCAAAACACGAAAAGAAAATCAGTTAAAGCCTCTTGGAGCAGAGTGTTGGCATGTCTGGTAGCAATGGTTTTTTCCTATCTATTTTTCGAAGGGATTGCATTTAACCCAATCATGATTGGACTTTTACTTTTATTTTTTATTCCGACAGCAGTTGCTTTGAAAATTAAAGAAGGCATTGTGACAAGCAGTGTCATTATCCTGCACCTTTATACGAGCAGTAACATCACCCTTTCTCTAATTGGAAATGAATTGATGCTGCTGACGATTGGTGTTGTAACGGCCCTGGTTATGAACTTATACATGCCGAGTGTGGAAAGCAAAATGGCAAAGATGCAAAATGAGCTTGAAACACAATTCAAAGAAATTTTTGAGCAGATGTCAGCTTATCTCAGAGATACTCATATAGAGTGGAATGAAAATCTGTTACAAGATACAGAAGCTTTATTAAAAGAAGGTAAAACCATCGCCTTTCAGGACGTAGAAAATCACTTTCTGCGTAATGAGAACATTTACTATTTATATTTTACGATGCGTGAAAAACAGTTTGTACTGATTAAAAGAATGCTTCCTATCCTCAGAACCCTGAATTCTGAAGTTGAACAACGAGAAATGATCGCTGAATTCGTAGAAGATTTAAGTACTCATATTCACCCTGGTAACACTGCGGTGCTTTATTTAAAAAAGCTGTATGATATGAAACTGATTATTGAACAGATGCCAATGCCAAAAGAACGGGAAGAATTTGAAACAAGAGCAGCATTATTTCAATTCATCAGAGAAATGGAAGAATATCTTCAGATCAAGCAGTCGTTTAGAGGGATTCCATCATCAAAAAGACAGGCAGTAACTTAAAAAGCAGTCCCTTCCCAGTTTGAATCGGAAAGGGACTGCTTTTCATTCAGATATTCTAATTTAAAAAACAACCATTGATAATCCGATTGCAAGCGTTGAAGCAAGCATTGCAAAAATCATCAGGTAAACGATAAAAGTTCTGAATTTGCGGTTGCGCAAAATGATTCGCTCCTTTTACAGCATAGTGATTTAATTGTACACTGAACCCTAATCTGACGCAAGTAGTGGTCAACTTCAGCTGATATCGTTACAATAGAAAAGTAGTCGTTTGAAAGGAGCATTCAGATGAAAAAAACAGATCATATTGGCATAGCGGTTAAATCAATTGAAGAGGCGCTTCCTTTTTATACTGATATGTTAGCGCTTACTTTACTTAAACAGGAAACAGTAGATTCTCAGGGAGTCAAGGTTGCCTTTTTGGATGCTGGTAACATTAAAATTGAGTTACTTGAGCCAATTCACGACCAATCCCCAATTGCTAAGTTTATTGAAAAAAAGGGTGAAGGAATCCACCACGTAGCATTCGGAGTGGAGCATATCGATAAGAGAATGGAAGAATTACGTGCGAAAGGCCTTCAGTTTACTACTGATACATCAAAGCGGGGTGCAGGCGGGGCGCAGGTAGCTTTCCTGCATCCTAAACAGGCTCACGGGGTTTTATATGAGCTTTGTGACCATTCTTACGGCGGAGGCGATCATCATGAGTGATATGTTTGAAAAAATAAATGAATTGTATGATAGAAGAAGAGAAATTGAACTTGGCGGCGGTGATGAGCGGATTGACAGGCAGCATGAAAAAGGAAAGCTGACTGCGCGTGAAAGAATCGATCTTCTTGTTGATGAAGGCTCATTTGTTGAGTTAAATCCTTTTATTGAACACAGGTGCGGCGACTTTGGAATGGAAACTCAAAAAGGACCTGGAGATGGGGTAGTGACAGGCTACGGGAAAGTAAACGGCCGGCCGATCTATCTATTTTCACAGGACTTCACTGTATTTGGTGGGGCATTGGGTGAAATGCACGCAGCTAAAATTGCGAATGTTATGGATCTTGCAGCAAAGAACAGAGCACCTTTTATCGGGTTAAATGATTCCGGAGGCGCACGTATTCAGGAAGGTGTTGTTTCACTGGATGGATACGGTCAGATTTTTTACCGGAATTCAATTTATTCAGGGGTTATGCCACAGATCTCTGTAATAATGGGGCCATGCGCAGGAGGAGCCGTGTATTCACCTGCGATCACTGATTTTGTATTTATGGTAGATAAAACAAGTCAGATGTTTATTACCGGTCCAAAAGTAATTGAAACGGTGACAGGCGAAAAAATTTCATCTGAAGATTTGGGCGGATCGAAAATACATAATGCGATTAGCGGAAATGCTCATTTTCGTGCGGAAACTGAACAGGAAACGCTTGAGCAGGTTAGACAGCTGCTGAGTTACCTGCCGCAATCAAATGAAGAGCAGCCGCCGGTAGCGGATTACGATCATGAATCTGATGACAGACCTGACCTCGCAGACGCTATCCCTTTTGATCCGCTTCGCCCCTATGATGTGCGTATTGTTCTCGATCACGTTGTTGATAAAGGATCCTTCATGGAAGTGCAAAAAGAATTTGCACGCAATATTGTAGTTGGCTTTGCAAGAATAAAAGGAGAAACAGTTGGTCTTGTTTGTAACCAGCCTAAAGTGATGGCAGGTGGTCTTGATATTGATTCAAGCGATAAAGCATCAAGGTTTATCCGTTTTTGTGACTCATTCAATATTCCGATCATTACGTTTGAAGATGTGACCGGTTTCTTCCCTGGCATCAAGCAGGAGCATGGTGGCATTATCAGACACGGTGCTAAAATTTTATATGCCTATTCTGAAGCAACCGTACCAAAAATGACAGTGATTCTTCGTAAAGCGTATGGTGGGGCTTATGTGGCACTAAACAGCAAATCAATCGGTGCTGACCTTGTATTTGCTTGGCCAAATGCAGAAATCGCTGTTATGGGTCCTCAGGGAGCAGCAAATATCATTTTTGCAAAAGAGATTGCAAGTAGCGAAAACCCTGAAGCGATGCGTGCACAAAAGATCGAAGAATATCGTGAAAAGTTTGCTAATCCATTTGTCGCTGCCTCAAGAGGAATGGTTGATGATGTAATTGACCCGAGGGAGACAAGAATAAAGCTCATACAGGGGCTTGAAATGATGAGAAACAAACATGAAGACCGCCCGAAGAAGAAGCACGGTAACATACCGCTGTAATTAAGAGCCATTCTTCGTTATACTAAAATCTTAGCATGTAATAGTGGAGGTTTTATGATGAATAAGGAACGCGTTGTAAATCAATTTCTTGAACTGGTCAAAGTGGATTCAGAAACGAAATATGAAGCAGAGATTTCTAAAGTACTGAAGAAAATATTTACAGAACTCGGCTGTGATATTCAGGAAGATGATAGCATGAGAGAGACAGGTCATGGTGCTAATAATCTGATTATCACATTAAAAGGTGAAGACCAGTCAGCAGATACCATTTATTTCACTTCACATATGGATACTGTGACGCCTGGTAAAGGAATTAAGCCTGTGATTAAAGAAGACGGGTATATTTATTCTGATGGCACTACGATCCTTGGCGCGGATGATAAAGCAGGTATCGCAGCGATGATTGAAATGATTCATCAGCTGAAAGAGCACAATATTAAGCACGGCGATATTCAATTTATTATTACAGCAGGAGAAGAATCGGGTCTTGTTGGTGCAAAAGCACTTGATCCATCTTATGTAACAGCAAAATACGGATATGCAGTCGACAGTGATGGTCAGGTAGGAAACATTATCGTGGCTGCACCTACTCAGGCAAAAATAAAAGCAGTTATTCACGGTAAAACCGCTCATGCTGGCGTCGCACCGGAAAAAGGTGTCTCTGCTATCACCATTGCATCGAAAGCAATTGCGAATATGGAGCTTGGACGACTGGATGAAGAAACAACTGCGAATATCGGTCGTTTCGAAGGTGGAAGTGCAACTAATATTGTTTGTGACAGGGTTGATGTACTGGCTGAAGCAAGATCACTGGTGCCTGAAAAAATGGAAAAGCAGGCTGCAGCAATGAAAAAAGCATTTGAAGATGCGGCAGAAGAAATGGGTGGCAAAGCTGAAGTAGAGATTCAGGTCATGTACCCAGGATTTAAATTCGGTGAAAAAGATCACGTTGTTCAGCTTGCAAAACGGGCTGCTAAAGAAATTGGCAGAACTTCTGAATTGCTGACTAGTGGAGGTGGAAGTGATGCCAATGTCATTGCAGGCATGGGTGTACCGACTGTTAACCTCGCAGTAGGATATGAAGAGATTCACACAACAAATGAACGTATGCCGGTTGAAGAACTGGTGAAATTAAGCGAATTATTAACACAAATTGTGATTGAAAGTAATAAATAAAAAGCGGGGTTATCCCGCTTTTTATTTAGGATTAATATAATTATATTATGTAAACTGTTAAACATTCGCAAATAAATTCACTATATGGTACATTAGTATCATGTAATTAAAGGGGGTAAAAGGTTATGTCTGATGGATTTAAAGCTGTCGTTTTTACCTGTGGAAGTGAGGAGTATGCAATTTCCATACATAATATTATATCAATCGAAAAAGAGGAAAAAATCACTGCTGTACCGCATCTTCCTGAATATATGCCGGGAATCACTCAAGTAAGAGGAGAGTTAGTTCCGGTACTGGATTTTGAACAAATTCTTTATCGCAGGCAGTTAACTGAATCAGATGTGAAGATGCTGGTCGTTAAAACAGCACAGTTGTCGCTCGCAGTCCGCGTGAAAGATGCGAAAGAAATTGTTGATATTCCTTCAAATCAGCTGAAGCAAATCGGTCTTGCAGCATACAAACAGACTGAATATTTTAAAGGTGTAGCACAACTTGAAGATCGACTGATTACAATCATTGATCCGGAAATACTGACAGAAAATCTCCAGGGCATGAAAGAAATCAGAGATTATATGCTGCAGATGAAAACCTCAGAGTCATTGTGAAATACTAACATGCATGTTCCTGTATACAGGAACATTTTTTTTTAGGTTAATTTCATGTAAAATCTGTATAGAGAAATGAAAGGACTGAGTTGATGAGTAAAGCCAAAATAATACTACATATAGATATGAACAGCTTTTATGCTTCAGTGGAAGCTGCTCATCAGCCGGAACTGAAAGGGAAACCGATTGCTATTGCCGGTAATCCTGAAGAACGCAGAGGGATTGTCGTCACATGCAGTTATGAAGCCAGAAGCAAAGGTGTAAAAACAACCATGCAGGTACATGAAGCGTTAAAATTATGTCCTGAGTTAATTGTTTTGAGACCGGATTTCACCAAATACCGACAGGCATCAAAAGCAATGTTTGATCTTTTAAGAAGCTATACAGAGCTTGTTGAGCCGGTATCAATTGATGAAGGTTATATGGATATAACTGATTTGAGCGGAAATCCGGTGGAACTGATAAAAGAGATTCAGGATCGTATCTTAAGAGAGCTCGACCTGCCTTGCAGTATAGGAGTTTCGCCAAATAAATTTCTATCTAAAATGGCATCAGATATGAAAAAGCCAATGGGGATTACAGTGATTCGCAAAAGAGAGATCCGGGAAAAACTTTGGCCGCTGCCAATTAGAGAAATGCATGGGGTTGGGGAGAAAACTGCTGAAAAGCTTGCGGCCCTATCTATTAGCACAATCGGAGATCTTGCCCGGGCTGAAGAAATACAATTGAAGTCTCTTTTGGGTATGAATGGTTTGAAGCTTAGAAGCAGAGCAAATGGAGTAGATGAAAGAAAGGTTGATCCTGAAAGTGTATATGACTTTAAAAGTGTCGGAAACTCAACCACGCTGCCAAGAGACCTGACAAATCAGAATGAACTATTAAAAATCATTGAGCAGCTTTCAGCCAAAGTCAGTGAGCGGTTAAGATCCAAACAAATGCTTGGTTATGGTCTTCAGGTCATGATCCGCTTTAAAAACAGAAAAACAATTACACGAAGCTTAACGCTCAGTCATCCCTTATACGAACAGGTCCATATAGCAGAGCACGCTAAATCACTTTTTCTTAAGCACTGGAATGGTACACCTGTGAGGCTGCTTGGTGTAACTGTTCAGGATCTGGCAGATAAAAGTCATGCATATAAGCAGATTAATCTTTTTTCCTATAAGGAAGACGTAAAGTATGAACCAGTTGAAAAAGTAATGAGAGAACTGGAAGAAAAGCATGGGAAGGGTATTTTGACCCGTGGACTTAAAAGCTCTAAAAATCATCAGAATGCTGAAACAAGTTTCAGTAAAGATTTCCTGGATGACCACGATTAAAAGGTCCTGATTAGATTTTTTCGCGTTTAATGATACAATAGTTTAGGATCAAAGGGAGAACGAATTAAAGAAAGGAAGTTGATTATGTCAAAACACCAGTTTGGCGTTGTTGGTCTAGCGGTAATGGGTAAAAACCTTGCATGGAATATTGAAAGCAGAGGATTCTCAGTAGCTGTCTATAACCGGTCTTCTGAAAAAGTTGATGATATGTTAAAAGAATCTGAAGGAAAGCAGATCCACGGTACATACAGTCTTGAAGAGTTCGTGGATTCTCTTGAAACACCGAGAAAAATCATGCTGATGGTTAAAGCAGGTCCTGCAACAGATGCAACGATCTCAGGATTGCTTCCACTCCTTGATAAAGGAGATATCCTGATTGATGGTGGTAACACCTTCTACCGCGATACAATCCGCCGTAATAAAGAGCTGAGTGAATATGGTGTTCACTTTATCGGTACAGGTGTATCGGGTGGTGAAGAAGGTGCACTGACAGGGCCTTCAATCATGCCTGGCGGACAAAAAGAAGCGTATGACCTTGTTGCGCCGATTTTTAATGAAATCTCTGCAAAAGTAAACGGAGAAGCATGCAGCACATATATTGGTCCTGATGGAGCGGGACACTATGTGAAAATGGTGCATAACGGCATTGAATATGCGGATATGCAGCTGATTGCAGAGTCTTATTTCCTGATGAAGCAGGTACTCGGACTGGATGCAGAAGCGCTGCATGAAGTATTTTCTGAATGGAATAAAGGAGAACTTGACAGCTATCTGATCGAAATCACTGCTGATATTTTTAAAAAGTATGATGAAGAAACAGGTAAACCGATGGTCGATGTCATCCTTGATAAAGCAGGGCAAAAAGGAACAGGTAAATGGACGAGCCAGAGCGCGCTGGACCTTGGGACTCCGCTTCCAATTATTACAGAGTCTGTATTTGCAAGATTTATCTCTGCACTTAAAGATGAACGTGTAAAAGCTAGCGGCATTTTAAATGGTCCGGAACCAAAGCTTCCTGAAGAAGATAAAAATGAGTGGGTTGAAGCAATCAGACGCGCATTGTATATGTCTAAGATTGCATCATACGCTCAAGGCTTTGCGCAGATGAGAGCCGCTTCTGAAGAGTATAACTGGGACCTTAAATTCGGGGAAATTGCTATGATCTTCCGCGGAGGTTGTATCATCCGTGCACAGTTCCTTCAGAAAATTAAAGAAGCCTATGACAGAGATCCAAAGCTCACGAACCTGATGCTTGATGATTACTTTAAAGACATCGTTGAGAACTATCAGAGTGCACTTCGTGATGTGATTGCACTTGCAGTGAAAAATGGTATTCCGGTACCTGGATTCTCTACAGCATTGTCTTACTATGACAGCTACCGCACAGCAGTTCTGCCGGCTAACCTGATTCAGGCGCAGCGCGACTACTTCGGTGCTCATACGTATGAAAGAGTTGACAAAGAAGGTACATTCCATACTGAATGGATGGAATAATATATACCCGCCTCTTCTCTTCAGTTTGAGAGGCGGGTTTTATAGAATGGAGAGCTAATCATGAGAAGAATATATGGTGCGATTGTTTTGTGTGCAGGGATCATGCATTTCTTTAAAGAAAAGAATTTCAGAAAGATTGTTCCTCCCGTTCTTCCGTTTAAAAAAGCGATTGTCTATATAACCGGTGTGATTGAAGTTGTGCTTGGCGCCATGCTTGTTTTTAATAAAGGAGCTAAGTTTGCAGGAAAAGGACTCGCTCTGTTTTTAGTGGCAGTATGGCCTGCTAATATTTATATGGCTCAGAAAAACTTCAAGATAGCGGGTAAAAGGATGCCAGCTGCACTATGGGGAAGGGTACTCTTTCAAATTCCGCTGATCAAATGGGCATGGAATATATCAAAAAGTAGGACGGTATGATCCGTCTTACTTTTTTTATGTAAAAAAGTAGGCAGGTATTCGGGGGATACGGGCAGGGTGTATGAAGGGATCGATATGATAAGTGAAGCAAATAATAAATGTGCTGAAGGATATAACGTTCAAAATGAATGTAATATGATCGTCTGTATCACCATGAAGTAAAAAATTTCGGGATTGATAGAATTGAACCTAAGAGTGATGCAATGAAATTCAGATTGATTGATA
Source organism: Jeotgalibacillus malaysiensis (assembly GCA_000818095.1). Classification (NCBI taxonomy): domain Bacteria; kingdom Bacillati; phylum Bacillota; class Bacilli; order Caryophanales; family Caryophanaceae; genus Jeotgalibacillus; species Jeotgalibacillus malaysiensis. The sequence goes on along the minus strand of CP009416.1, from coordinate 1,909,428 downwards.
ATCTCGTGAAATGAAGGAATTCTGCTCAGCCAACCTTCATCCGTTAACTGAAGTCACCTTCAAACAGACTTCTATCACTGCCTAAGTAATAAATTTGTTCCACAAAAAACTCCCGCCCGAGATAATTATCCGGACGGGAATCATATTCGTTTATTCTTCTACATCAAGCTCACCGATCGGCCACCATTCAAAGCCGTCTTTTTCAAGTAGCCAGTCGCTTCTTTCAGGTCCCATTGAACCTGCAAAGTAATTCGGGAATGTTTTATCCTGCGTTTTTTCCCAGTGATCAGAGATCTTATCTACAAAGCTCCATGAATGCCTAACCTCATCCCAATGTGTAAAGTTTGTCGCATCACCAAGAATACAATCCAGTAACAGCTTTTCGTAGGCTTCAGGCGTGTTAATACCGTCAATACTGCTTGCTGAGTAACTTAACTTAACGCTGTCTGTATCGATTCCCTGAGCCGTTTTCTTCGCATTCAGATGCAGCGTGATGCCTTCATCAGGCTGAATGTGAATGACAAGAAGGTTTGGATCAAGGGAATGTTCTTTATTGTAGTAAAGGTTCATAGGGATATCTTTGAACTGGACTACGATTTTTGTTGATTTAACTGCCATGCTTTTTCCTGTGCGGATATAAAACGGTACGCCTGCCCAGCGGAAGTTGTCAATCATAACTTTACCGGCTACATACGTTTCAGTATTAGACTCAGGGTTCACATTCGCATTATCGCGATAGCCTTTTTGTTCACCCTTATGATCAGGACCATATTGCCCTCTGACGAAATAGTCATCCACTTCACTGCCCTCAATTGAGCGAAGCGAGCGTAAAGCGCGGACTTTTTCACTCCTGATCTCATCTGTGCTCAGGCTGATTGGCGGTTCCATTGCAAGCAGTGCCACCATTTGAAGCATGTGGTTTTGTACCATATCTCTTAAAGCACCACTTTTTTCATAATACCGGCCACGTTCTTCAACACCAAGAACCTCAGAGGATGTAATCTGGATATTTGAAATGAAACGGCTGTTCCACAAAGGCTCGAATAAAGCATTGGCAAAACGGATGACCTCAATATTCTGTACCATTTCTTTTCCGAGGTAATGATCAATCCGGTAAATTGACTCTTCCGGGAAGGATTGTCTGATCTGATCATTTAATGCATTAGCAGATGGCAGGTTATGACCAAACGGTTTTTCAATTACCAGTCGGCAGAATCCATCATTATCAGTCAGACCATCAGCTTTTAAATGATCTGTAATCGTACCGAAAAATTCCGGTGCCATTGCCAGATAAAAGATTCTGTTTCCTTTTAGATCAAACTTCTCATCTAATTCATTCGCTTTATCTTTTAGTTTTATGTATGATGAGGAATCTTCCACATCATGTGACTCATAAACACAATGCTCAATAAACGACTCAATCTCGTCATGATTACTTGAGGCTTGTGTTAAGGAATCGCGAATGTGCTGTATGAACTGATCATTTGTCCATTCACGCCGTCCGATACCAAGCACTGCAAATTGTTTTTCTAAGCTACCTTTCAGATAAAGCTGATATAATGAAGGGTACAATTTGCGTTTAGCAAGGTCTCCGGTTGCGCCAAAAATCATAATTAATGTTGGGGGTGTAGATGTCTGTTTCACTTTCAGGACCTCACTTTATTATTCAATTCGGCCATTAGCCGGAAATACAATATCTAAATTGTATAGCGGGTTTGTAAGAGATGCAACCTTTACGCAGAACTTGAACATACAGGCAGAACAATTTTAACAACTTAAGCAAAGACAATGGTTACATATAAAGGAGGAAAATTATGCGCATGCATTTTTTAGGTACCGGTGCCGGCGTGCCCGGGAAAGAACGGAATGTTTCTTCGTTTGCATTAAGACAGATCAATAAACACGGCGATATCTGGCTGTTTGACTGCGGTGAAGCAACCCAGCATCAAATTCTTCATACAACAATTAAGCCAAGGAGAGTAAAGAAAATTTTTGTGACCCATCTGCACGGGGATCATATCTTCGGCCTGCCTGGATTTCTTGGAAGCCGATCCTTTCAGGGGGGTACAGAACCTCTGACAGTTTATGGTCCTGAGGGAATTAAAGATTACATTACGACTTCACTTAAACTAAGCAGAACATATTTAAAATATGAACTCGAGATCATAGAAGTTAATGACGGAGAAATTTTTGATGAAGAGGATTTTATTCTCTCTGTCAAAAAACTTGAGCATGTCATACCCTCATATGGCTATAGAGTTCAGGAGAAGGATAGACCGGGCAGACTGAACGCTGAAAAACTGCAGCAGTTGGGTATTCACCCGGGTCCTGCATATAAAAAGCTGAAAAATGGAGAGACAATTGAATGGGAAGGACAGTTAATTAATGGTAATGATTTTATTGAAGCGCCGATAAAAGGAAAAGTGATTGCAGTTGCAGGGGATACAAGAAAATGTGAGGCTGCAGTAGAGCTTGCAAGAGAGGCAGATATTCTTATACATGAAGCAACGTTCGGATCGGAAAATGCGGAGATGGCCTATGACTATTACCACTCTACAGCAGTCCAGGCGGCAGAAGTTGCAGTAGTTGCCGGTGTAAAAAAACTCTGGCTGACACATATCAGTGCCAGGTATGCTGATGGGAAAGAGCAGGAACTTCTAAATCAGGCCAGAGAAATTATGCCGAGTAGTTATCTTGCGCATGACCTGCTTGAAGAAGATATTTGAAAACAGCACACTGATGATTATTCATCAGTGTGCTGCTCATTAAAATACCCAACCCCGCTTATATTGTTCAAGTGATTCAATTGACGTCTTTAATTCAAGTGCAGCAGTTCTTGCCCAATAAGGGTCTCTTAGCAGCTCTCGTGCAATAAAAATCAGGTTTGCACGTTTATTCTGAAGAATTTCTTCAGCCTGCAATCCGCTTGTAATCAATCCGACAGCACCAGTATCAATATTTCCTTTATGTTTAATAGTCTCAGCCATTGGAACCTGGTAGCCTGGATAAGCATGAATTGCAGCAGGAACTACAGCACCGGAACTGACATCAATTAAATCCACACCCTGCTTTTTCATCCATTTGGCATATGTAGCATAATCCTCCGGTGTTAACCCTTCTTCATCCCAGTCACTGGCTGAGACTCTTACAAACAACGGACCATCCCATACTTCATTAACAGCATCAATGATTTCTTTTAAGAATCGGTACCGGTTCTCGTCTGTTCCACCGTAATCATCTGTACGTTGATTAGAGAGTGGGGATAAAAATTCATTAATCAAATACCCATGTGCTGCATGAAGCTCGATAATATCAAAGCCTGCCTCATTAGACCTTCTTGCTGCTTCTTTAAAAGCCTGGATCGTTTCTTGAATCTGTTCTTGCGTCATTTCTTCAGGTTCTTTCATTTTGTCATTAAACGCAATTGCTGAAGGTGCAATAATCGAGCCGTCAGTCATTGATTTTCTGCCGGCGTGTGCCAGTTGAATGGCTGTCTTTGCACCGTTCTCCTTAATCAGGTCAGATAATTCTTTTAATCCTGAAATATGCTCATCTGACCAGATCCCGAGGTCCTCATTTGATATTCTTCCCTGAGGCGTAACAGAGGTCGCTTCAAGCATAATCAGACCGGTTTGTCCTGCGGCCCTAGAAGCGTAATGAACCTTATGAAAATTCGTCACAATCCCATCCTGGTTGTAGCAGGAATACATGCACATAGGCGCCATGACGATTCTGTTTTTTAGCGTCACATTTTTTACTGAATAAGGTGAAAATAAAGCTGTACTCATATGATGACCTCCTGTATTTACATTCCATCCCAGTATAACACCACAAGAAAAAGAGCTGAATTTTCAGCTCTTTTTTTTCAACTCTTTTATTGGATAAATCGTTCCACGCCACATTACGCCGCCACGAAGCATGGTTAATCCAGCAGCTCTTAAAACGGCAGTAATAAAAAGCAGTGCTGAAACAGGAAATAATAGCGCATGGAATGAAGAATAGGTCGTTAGTCTTCTCGTAATCGGTATATAAACCGCCATAATGGCCCCGATCGATACCCAGGCCATCGCTGAAGTATATGGGTCGGGACTGAACACTGCTATAAAGGGAAGTACCTGAGAAATAAATACGCCTGTCATCGCAAGGATCGTGAATATATAACTGTAGTGGAGCCCGGCAAAAGCATTTTTCTCAAGCCCCTTCAGCGCTTCTTTTATATTTGGATACCATTCAACCTTCAACATGGATTTTGCAGTTGCCATCCGTTGACGCAGACCGAATTGTTTAATGCGCATTCCTAACTGAAGATCATCATCAGGGCGCAGTCTGATTGCTTCGTGTCCTCCGATTTTGTGATAGGCATTTTTTGTAATCATATTAAAGGCGCCAATCCCCATACCATTATTAGATTGGTCTCTATTAGCTGACCATGGTCTTTTATAGTAAGAAAATCCAAACAGAAAAAACGATACAAATCCTTTTAGTAAAAAGCTTTTTGACTGAAGGTCAGGAGAGACAGTCAGGTGATCAATTTTTAAACGTTTCATATAACCTGCTGCTTTTGATAGAAGATCAGGTTCATATAAAACATCAGCGTCTGTAAATAAATACACATCACCGTTTGCTGCCTTTGCACCTCTGTGGAGTGCGTAGTTTTTTCCGAGCCATCCCGGTGGCAGTTCATGAATATGAATGACGCGAACTCTGTGATCTTTTTCAGCCAGCTGATCCATATACTTACCTGTCTGATCGGTTGAGCGGTCGTTAATTAAAATCCACTCGAGCTGACGATAGGTCTGATTTAGTTGAGAGCTGATACTTTTAGTGATATGGTCTTCTTCATTTCTCGCAGGTACAATCACACTGATCTTTCCGATTCCGCGAACCGGTGCTTCTTTTTCGAGAGCATGCAGCAATGCTAAGCCTCTATACGTATCGATTGCAATGATCATCCAGAAGAGAGCCGTAAAGGTAAGCAGGATAAAGAGCATCGTCTACAGCTCCTTTTTGACCATCGTACATAATGAGCAGTATAGCCTGCAACTTTTAAATGTTATGTGCCTGCTCAAATTGTCTGCGTAGTCTGCCGGAGTGATCAGTCGCTTCTTTAATACATGCAGTAAAAGCTTCCTTAACATGATGATATTCGAGCTGGGCGATTCCGGCCTCTGTCGTACCACCTTCACTTGTAATAGCTTTTCTTAATTCCCGGGGAGTTCTGCCTGATGTTTCAAGCATTTGAGCTGCGCCTTTTAGCGTCTGAACGATAAAAGGCATTGCATCCTCACCGAGTTCCGCTGCAGCTTCTTCCATCGCTTCAACAATGTAATAAATGTAGGCAGGACCACTGCCTGATAGTCCTGTAACTAGATCAAGACGGGTTTCCTCGACCTGAGTTACAGATCCAATTGCTGAGAAAATTGATACAGTCATTTCACGCTGCGTGTCCAGGATGTGTTCGTTAAAAGTCAATCCAGTTGCAGACTGTCCTATCATTGCAGATGTATTAGGCATCGCACGTGCAATTGGAGAGGGACCAATTATACTCTCAATATAACCGGTAGAAAGTCCGGCAAGTACTGATATCAATAGCTGACCCTTCATATACGGCTGGATTGTATGAAGGGCATCACTTGCATCCTTGGGTTTCACAGCCAGAATAACGATATCTGCATCTTTAAGTAAACTGCGTGTGTCATAGCTGCTGTTGATATCATAAGTTTCTGTTAGAAGGTCAAGTCTTTCTTTATCATTTTTATTAGTTACCCAAAGCTCAGTCTGCTGAAAGGCTTTAGCATTTTTCATTCCTTTGATCATCGCTTCTGCCATTGATCCTGCTCCGATAAATACGATTTTCATTGAACATTCCTCCCGTTTTAAAAATAGGCTTTGTTAAAATGCGCTGTTGATTGCAGCGAGAATCACCAGCTGTGCAAAAACAACATTGATCTTTAACATAGCTAAAAATAAAAAGAACCCTTCCTCCTGTAAAAGGACGAAAGGGTTCTTCCGTGGTACCACCTTATTTTGCAGACTGCTCCGCACACTCATTAAGCCAATAACGCAGGCATTGCGGACGGTCGTCACTCCGGGGGCAGGTTCAGCGGAAGGAGTTACGGCAGAATCTTTCAGCCTTTGAATTCTGCTCTCTTACGTTTCCTGAGCCGCTTACTATTCCCTGTCATCGATTTTAGATATTATTGAGATTATGCGGAGTTTACACATGTTTGTCAAGTTATTTTTTGAACCGCTTAACAAAACAATAGAAAAAGGCTACACTAGAAGAAAAGTGAATAGTTATTCATTCCAGGAGGTAAAAAAATGAAAGATCCGGTTATCCATCAGCTTACGATCCCCACACCATTTGCAGTTGGGGACGTGCATACTTATTTAATGATCGGTGATGCAGTTACACTCGTTGATACCGGTCCGGATACGGCAGAGGGTAAGGAAGTGTTGACTGCAAGACTTAAGGAGACCGGTCTAAAACCAGAGGACATTGATCAGGTCATTTTGACACATCATCATCCTGATCACGCGGGTCTGACTGAATTTTTTCATGGGGCCAGGCTTTTTGCACATAAGAACAGTGAACGCTTTTTATTAAGAGATGATTCATTTATGAATTTACACGACTTCTTTTACGCTGAATTTTTTAAACAGGCTGGCTTGCCTGAACAATACATGATCCTGCTTGATAAAATGAAGGATCCCTTAAAAGCAATGGGGAGAAGACAAGTTGATCACTATTTGACTGAAGGAGATGCATTACCCGGACATGAAGGCTGGCGCGTGATTGAAACCCACGGACATTCGCAGGGGCACATATCATTAGTCAGTGAAGAAGGATCCGTTATTGGGGGAGACCTGCTGATCAGACACATTTCTTCTAACCCGCTGATCGAACCGCCATTTGGCATAAATCAGCCCCGTCCATTGCCACAGCTGCAATATAATCAGTCCCTGAATAAATTGTCATCACTTCATCCCCGTATTGTTTATCCGGGACATGGTGAACCTGTCAGCCATGTGGTGGAACTGGTTAAAAACCGTTTAAAAAAGCAGCATGAAAGAGCAATGTACGTGAAATCTCTTATTGAATATAAAGAAACAACAGCATTTGAGGTTTGTAAGCAGCTTTTCCCAAACATTTATAAAAAGCAGCTTGGGCTTACGCTGTCAGAAACGGTTGGACAATTAGATTATCTGATCTATAACGGTGAGATCACTGCAGCGGATATGAACGGAGAAGCCATCATTTATCAGGCTGGGAGTGGTGTGAAACTATGAAAAAATTTTCCGGAAAGAAAGTATGGATCACAGGTGCATCAGGAGGTCTTGGCAGAGCCATCGCAGAAGAGGCTGCAAGGTTTGGGGCAGACCTGATTTTAACTGCAAGAGATGAAAGGAAGCTGATCCAGACTGGTGAAAGGTGCCGCCAATTCGGAGCCGGTTCTGTGTTGATTCGTCCATTTGATTTAAATCAGACAGACCAGGTTCCTGTTTTTGCACAAGAGTTGATAGATGAGGTCCGGGGAGTAGATGTACTCGTCAATAATGCGGGCTTCGGGCTTTTTGAAAGGCTTGAAGATACACCTGATGAGAAGATCAGCTCTATGATTAATGTGAATGTTATTTCGCTTATGCTGCTTAGCAAAGCAGTATTGCCATCTATGAAGGGTGGAGGGCATGTTGTTAATATTGCATCTCAGGCCGGAAAGCTGGCAACCCCGAAATCGTCTATATACTCAGCTGCCAAACATGCTGTGCTTGGATTTTCAAACAGCCTGAGAATGGAAGTTGCTAAAGACGGGATATTTGTAACAACCATTAATCCTGGACCGATTGAAACTGATTTTTTTGAAACAGCAGATTCAAGCGGGAGATATGCTGACAGTGTAAAAAAATTTATGCTTTCACCACGCGTGGTGGCGGGTAAAACAGTTGAGGTTTTCTTTACTGATAAAAGGGAGATCAATCTTCCGGGCTGGATGAACGCGGCCTCAAAAGCCTATTCGCTCGCTCCAGGAATGGTTGAGCGACTTGGTAAAAAAGGATTTAATCAAAAATAAAACTACCCGGTGCAACCGTTGCACCGGGTAGTTTTATTTTTGATTTCACTCGTCAAGGACCTTTTCAGCACGTACACAGGATTCAAATACACCCTTATGAGATGCATCACAAAATGGCATTCTTTGAGAGCGGCCGCATCTGCAGAGTGAAAAAACAGGTTTTACAGGAAACGCATTACCATCCATATCAACAAGTTCCACATCACCGGTTACTTTAAGTGAACCATTATCCATTACTTTGATCTGCACCTTTTTTTCCATTAAAACCCCTCCAGTTATGTATATCGTATTTGATGCTACTTGAAAACTCTTTCGAAAGCAAGATAGCGGTAGAGTAGATCGTGAAGTGATATAATTAAAGGCAGGAGGCGATTCGATGGAGATTGAAATTACAAAAGCAGCTTCAGAAAAAATTGCTGAAAAAATAAAATCTGATACCGGTTATTTGAAGTTGAAATATGATACTGAAGGAACTGGTTGTGTGCTTAATGGAGTGCCGATTTTATGGTATGTAGAGGCTGCAGAGGAAGAAGATAAGCTGATTGAAACAAATGACCGGCCGATTCTGGTAGAAACGTCTAAAACGGTTTTTTATGATAAAAAATTAAAAATCGACTTTTCGGAATCAGCAAGGACATTCCAACTGAAAAGCCCAGGCCAGACAATCAATGGACGGATGAATTTTAAGAACATGGTGAAATAATGAGAAGGGGGAGACTGATGATGTCTCCCCCTTCTCGTTATTTTGCGGCTGACTTTATTAGCGCCTGATCGTAAAATAGTCATGTAAAAAATGGTCAATTTCCTTACTGTAAGACTCAGGATTAGCAACATATGACTGTGCGTGTTCACCGGCTTCAGGTATAAACAGTCTTTTAGGACCATTCTTTAACGTATACAGGGTTTCGGTCATTTGCGAAGGAATAAAACTGTCGTGTTTACTGTGTATAAACAGTACTGGTTTTTCGATGTTTTTGACCGCTTCTTTAGGAGAAACACCTCTGATCTGGTAACGGTCTCTTAAAAAGATAAATGATCCCGCTAAAGATAATGCCATTTTTGATAAGATGGATGGTCGCGATGATTTTGTCATGAGAAAAGACAGCTGCTCTGTAAGGTCAGAAAACGGACAGTCTGCAATATAAAAAGCTGCTCGGTCTTCTATACTCCCGGCATAAAGAAGCATGGTGACAGCGCCCATCGATTCTCCATGAATGCCAAAGACGGTATCTTCTCCTTCTTCTTCAAGCAGACAATCCACAACTGCTTTAAGGTCAGCTTTCTCAAAGTGACCATAGCTTGTACTGTTGCCTCCTGAGCCCCCATGCCGTCTGTGATCATAGATAACGGCATTAAAGCCTTTTTTCATAAAAAGTTGAACGTATTTCAGAGAATTAATTTTCGTTTCTGTTACCCCATGACAAAAAATCATATAAGGTGCACCGGGCTTTTGTTCCAGAAATACTGTATGGATTTCATACCCGGCAGGTGAAGGGATTCTCAGTTCTTTTTTGATCATCTGCAAATATTTTTCCGGTTCATAAAATCCTGCTCCACGTTCTCTTTCTTCAATTTCTGCAGGATCCTTTAATTTCATGAACATAATTCTATTGGATAAATATATGCCGAATGCACTGATGCCGGCAGCAGCTGTTAGGGCTGCGATGCTTTTCTTCTTCACAGAGATCCCTGCTTTCTAAGATGGCAGATTTTTTTTATATGATTGATAATACCAGCTTTCAAGATCGCGGGATACATGTGGTTCAATTATTTCAATCGCTTCATTCAAAAGGTCAACATCCACTCCAGTGTCTATACCCATGCGGTGAAGCATATAAATTACGTCTTCGGTAGCAGCATTTCCGCTGGCACCGGGTGCGAATGGACACCCTCCAAGTCCTCCTGCTGAAGCATCAAATCTCGTAATCCCTGCCAGTAGAGAAGCGTAGATGTTAGCTAATGCCATTTTTCTGGTGTCGTGAAAATGGGCAGCCATCATAACTTGTGGCAGTTCTTTTTTGAGAAGTGTAAACAATGAATAGGCTTCATCAGGTGTTGCTTTACCAATTGTGTCTGCAACACTTAGTTCATCAACACCGGCCTCTGCAAGTGTTTTACATAAAGCAAGAGTATCAGCTGGCTCAATTTTTCCTTCATACGGACAGTGAAAAGCAGTTGAGATACATGCTCTTACAATCACTCCATTTTTTTTAAGATCCTTTATATGAGGAACTAATCCTTCGACAGCCTCTTCAGTGGTTTTATTAATATTTTTTTGATTAAAAGATGTACTGACCCCGACAAATACTGCTACAGCCTTTGCGCCGGAAGCCAGTGCTGCATCTATTCCTCTTTTATTTGGTGTTAATACAATGGTTCCAGGCTGATCACCTGCTAGCTGCATCACCTCAGCTGCATCACTCATCTGAGGGACCCATTTTGGAGAAACGAATGAAGTCACTTCCATTTCTTTAAATCCTGCGCGCCTCAGTGCGCGAATAAATTCAACTTTTACAGCAGTCGGTACAAAATTCGCTTCATTTTGTAACCCGTCTCTCGGTCCTACTTCAATGATTTCGACAGAACGCGGCAAATTCAAAATTTCCATCTCCTTTTTCAGTCATGCTTCAACTTTAGCAGAAAAAAACAATGTAAAAAAGAAGGAATTGAAGCGCTTACATAGAAGTGGATATAAGATCACTATTTTTAAGTGGTGAAAGGGGTATGGAAAATGAAAAAGATTTATCAATCGGCAACAGAAGCAATCACTGTGCTCAAAGATGGAGATACGCTGATGGCAGGAGGGTTCGGACTGTGTGGAATCCCTGAACAGCTGATACTGGCAATCAGAGACAGCGGGGTGAAAAACCTGACCGTGATTTCAAATAATTGTGGAATCGATGACTGGGGATTGGGATTATTGCTGCACAATAGACAGATCAATAAAATGATCGGTTCTTATGTGGGAGAAAATAAAGAATTCGAAAGACAGGTGCTCTCCGGAGAACTTGAAGTTGAACTGGTGCCACAGGGAACACTCGCTGAAAGAATCAGGGCGGGTGGAGCTGGGATTCCGGCTTTTTTTACACCCGCTGGCGTTGGAACACAAATAGCAGAGGGTAAAGAGATCAGATCATTTGAAGGAAAAGAATACGTGATGGAGCGCGCACTGAAAGCGGATGTCAGTATTGTCAGGGCCTGGAGAGGGGACGAGATGGGGAACCTGATCTACAGAAAAACTGCCAGAAACTTTAACCCGATGATCGCTGCCGCGGGAAAAGTGACAATTGCTGAGGTAGAAGAACTTTATCCTACAGGCAAGCTTGATCCTGATCATATACATACACCAAGTATTTATGTGCAGGGCCTGCTGCAGGCTGATCAGGAAAAAAGAATTGAAAGAAAAACTGTTTCTGCCGGAGGTCAAGCAAATGGATAAACAAAAGGTCAGAGAAACAATTGCAATCAGAGCAGAAAGAGAAATTAATAATGGGGACTATGTCAACCTGGGAATCGGTATGCCTACACTGGTTGCTAACCATCTATCAGATGGAAAAGAAGTCATTTTACAATCTGAAAACGGACTTCTCGGGATTGGAAAATATCCTGAAGAGGATGAGCTAGATGCTGACTTGATTAATGCAGGTAAGGAAACTGTTACAGCAATTAAAGGGGCTGCTTTTTTTGATAGCGCCGAGTCTTTTGGAATGATCAGGGGAGGGCACGTAGATGTTGCAATCCTGGGTGGCATGGAAGTATCTGAAAAGGGAGATTTGGCAAACTGGATGATCCCGGGTAAAATGATTAAAGGAATGGGAGGCGCAATGGATCTAGTTCACGGTGCCAGAAAAATTATCATTATTATGGAGCATGTCAGCAGAAGCGGCAGCCCTAAGATCCTGAGAGAATGCTCACTGCCTCTTACAGGGAAGGGTGTCGTAGACCGGATTATTACAGAACGTGCAGTTATAGAAGTGACTTCTGCCGGTCTCGAACTGATCGAAGTTGCAAAAGGTTACACGGTGGACGATATTATCAACTCAACTGAACCTGAACTACAGATCAGTAAGCAGCTTAAAACCGATAGCTTCTGAGCAGGGAGTGAAAGAAATGAATAAAAAAACTCATAAAGATCCTGTCTTAAAAGATACGCTTAACGAAGAAACAATGAATAAATTGCAACGCTTTAAACAGGAAGCTGCTAATGCAGAAGAACAAAAAAGAAAAGAAGAGGCTGCAAGAAAAGAAGAAGAAAGAAAGCTGCGCGAAAAAAATAAATCCTTTGAAGAACTGTTAAATGAAAGCAGTCTTGACTGGAAAAAGTATAAAAACTGAGGGGAAGCCCTCAGTTTTTACTTTTACCTGTGCTGTGTATACCCATCTGCTTTTGTAATGGATTTTAGTACTTCGATTTCTTCTCTCGTTAAAGGAGACTGATTGATAGCTTTAATATTTTCAAGTACCTGTTCAGGTGAGCTGGCACCTGCAATGATTGTTGAAACCTCTGGATGCGCTGCATTAAATAACAGAGCTGTTTCAGTTAACGTCCTATGTTGAAAGTGTTCTGCTATCTTTGGTAAAAGAAGATCAAGCTCACGTTTTGAATAATGAACGTATTCATCATGTTTTGACAGTTTCTCCTGATAATTTCCGGAAAGCAACCCTTTTGCAAGAGGCCCTCTTGTAATAATAGAAACCTGATTCTCTTTGAGCACTTCAAATGCCTGTTCTTCAGGCCGGCGGTCTAACAGACTGTACTGCATCATGTTTGAATCGGCAGATGACCTACTGGCATATTCGCGGATTACATTTGGACGAATTGAAGAAAACCCGTATGCTCTGATCAGACCTTCCTGCTTTAAGTCATCAAATGCTTCAATTGTTTCGTCAATCGGATCATCAAGTGTACCGCCATGGAGCTGATAAAGGTCAATATAATCAATCTGCAGCCGCTGCAAACTCTTTTTGACCTGTTCTTTTATGTAGGATTTTGAAGGATCCCAATACCAGCCGCTTAAATCATCTTTCGCACGGTTACCGACTTTAGTAGCGATTAATACCTCGCTCCTGACAGATTTCAGTGCCTTGCCGACAATCTCTTCATTTGTTCCGTAATCGTATAAATCTGCAGTATCAAAATAATTTATGCCATTGTCATAAGCGGTTTTTAAAATTTCTTCAGCCTTTTTAGGTTCTGTGCTAAGGGACATACAACCTAAACCCAGTAATGAACTTTCGAGCGCTGATGAACCAATTCTTCTTTTTTCCATGATCATTCTCCTCTCTTTAATCATCATATTCTCTAATTTATACTGATTCAAACAATGCTTAAGGTAAACAGGTCTAAACACTGATACAATACAATTATAGAGGAGTGAACGCAATGAAAAAATTTGAAGAAAAAACAATTACCACAAACGAGCTATTTAAAGGCAAAATTATCAGTCTGCAAGTAGACGATGTAGAACTGCCAAATGGTAAAACCTCAAAAAGAGAACTGATCAAACACCCTGGTGCTGTATGTGTAATTGCAAAAACAGATGATCAGAAACTGATTTTGGTAGAACAATACCGAAAAGCACTGGAACGATCTATTGTTGAAATACCTGCCGGAAAGCTTGAACCTGGTGAATTACCGGAAGTGACTGCCGAAAGAGAACTGGAAGAAGAAACAGGTTATGGCTGCAGATCACTGACTCATCTGATTTCATTTTATACGTCTCCTGGATTTGCAGACGAATTAGTTCACGTCTATAAAGCGGAAGACCTTTACAAAATTGAAGATGCTGAAGGCCCGGATGAGGATGAATTTGTGGAACTACTTGAAGTAACACTTGAAGAAGCAGAGGAAATGGTGCTTAACCAGCGAATTTTTGATGCTAAGACTGCATATGCAGTTCAATATTTGCGACTTGAAGAGATGAAAAAGAATACATAAGCCATTTGGTCCCTGCATAAAATGTTCAGGCAGGGAGGTGGCGGCAAGTGAGGTAAATATAAGCGGAAGCATATTGCAGCACGTGTCAAACCATATCGCCTATTATTTATTTATTTATTTTCATTTTGCTTACAGGTGGTACAGCAGCAAGGGCCCTGTTAGTTAATATTTATGCGCCTGTTCAAATGATGCCAGGCTTTGAGCTTACAGGAGATGGAAAGGTACTCAGTGCTGTTTTAATTGATTTATTGATTTTATTGTTTATCTGGACTTCAGGATTTACATTAGCTGGGCTGCCGATTGCTTGGTTTTTAATCTAAATGAAAGGCTGCCTTTTTGGGTTTGCTGCCGGCATGATGGTTTATGAGGAGGCTTAAAAGGACTGGCTGAAGCACTGATTGTTCTGGTTCCTCAGAATCTGCTGATGATTCCCGCTTATCTCGTACTCGGTGCTGAGTCATTAATTCTTGCAGGATTGATCTGGAAGGGCATTGGCGCAAGACAGCCTTTTGTATATACTGTTAAAAGTACAGGGGTCACTTATCTGATGCTTTTGGGCAGTATTACGATAGTTGCAGGACTCGCAGGTGTAATCGAATATTATATTCCGTCTTTTTTAATTAGAATTTTTATTACATAATAATAAGTGTTATAAAGTAATGTGTCGAACTACTAATTAATAATGATTATTGTTTGCAAATAGGATTTCGTTTGATATAATATTGATGATATTGTGAGGGAGGGGTAATTGTGGAGAATCGGATTGATCGAATTAAAAAGCAGCTTCATTCAGCGAGCTATAAATTGACCCCTCAGCGTGAAGCAACAGTCAGGGTATTACTTGAGAACGAAGCTGATCACCTTAGCGCAGAAGATGTTTACTTATTAGTGAAAGATAAAGCGCCTGAAATTGGACTTGCAACTGTCTACCGGACACTTGAACTATTGTCAGAACTGAAAGTAGTGGATAAAATTAATTTCGGAGACGGCGTCTCAAGATATGATTTACGTAAAGAGGGTGCAGCGCACTTCCATCATCATTTGATCTGTCTTGAGTGTGGTGCTGTTGATGAAATTCAGGATGATTTACTAGAAGATGTTGAAGAAATTGTAGAACGTGACTGGAATTTTAAAATTAAAGATCACCGACTGACATTCCATGGAATATGTCATAGATGCCAGTAAAACATATTCAGCCATGCATGCGTGCATGGTTTTTTTGTTTTCATCTTAATGTGTAACCGCTGAAATTAAAGTTGACCACATAGATGACTTTCTGTTTTATAGCTATTAAAATAGAATTGAAGCGGGGTGAGGGAATGAAAGATCAGTTACAGGATTTTATACAGTATATGATTATTGAAAAAGGGCTGTCTAAAAATACAGTTCAATCATACGAAAGAGATCTGAGAAGTTATACAGATTACCTGATGAAGGTCGAGATGATATCAAAAATTTGTGATGTACAGAGATTACATGTGCTGCAGTTTTTTCAGCATTTAAAACAACAGGGGAAATCTGCAAAAACAATCGCAAGACATACATCTTCAATCAGGTCTTTTCATCATTACTTAATGAGAAACAGGCTGTGTGATCAGGATCCTACAGAACATTTAAATACTCCTAAAGCTGAAAAAACGCTGCCAAAGGTGTTAAGTATAGATGAAGTAGAGGCGCTACTTGAAAGTCCGGATATGACTAAAAAGCAGGGACTGAGAGATAAAGCCATGCTAGAGGTTCTATATGGTACAGGCATGAGGGTAAGTGAATTAATCAATTTGAATACGGATGATATTAACCTCGAGATGGGGTTTATTAAGTGCAGGGGAAAGGGAAATAAAGAAAGGATTATTCCTATTGGACAAACTGCATCTAACGTAATCTCCCAATACCTAAGAAAGAGCAGCGGCCGTAAACCTGGAGAACAGGCACTGTTTTTAAATCATCACGGACGGAGATTAAGCAGACAGGGTTTTTGGAAAATTCTCAGGGCACTTACTGATAAAGCGAGAATTGAAAAAGAACTGACGCCCCATACACTCAGGCATTCGTTTGCAACGCACCTCCTTGAAAATGGTGCGGATTTAAGAGCTGTTCAGGAAATGCTTGGCCACGCAGATATTTCTACTACTCAAATTTACACACATGTTTCTACGAAAAGGATCAGAGAAGTCTATTCCAAGTTTCATCCGAGGGCTTAACTCTCGGAAAAATAAGTTGTCAGACTTCAGACGTTTCTCTTGTAAGGTTAATATGAGAATAGGTACAATAAAGTTAATGAATGAAGGAGGAAGATTAAATGAGCGATAATCAATTTAAACGTATTCATCTCGTTGTGATGGATTCTGTCGGAATCGGTGAAGCACCGGATGCTGCAGCATTTAACGATGAAGGCGCACATACACTTGGGCATATTGCAGATCACATGGGTGGACTGAAGATGCCAAATATGGGTAAGCTCGGATTATCCAATATTGAAGAAATTAAAGGTATTTCAAAAGCAGATCAGCCTATGGCGAAATTTACAAAAATGCAGGAAGCATCAGTTGGTAAAGATACAATGACTGGCCATTGGGAAATCATGGGCCTGAATATTGATACGCCATTTAAAGTATATCCTGAGGGCTTTCCACAAGAGCTGATCGAGGCACTTGAAGAAAAGACAGGTCGTAAAGTAATTGGAAATAAGCCGGCAAGCGGGACTGCAATTTTAGACGAATTAGGTGAAGAGCATATGAAAACAGGAGCACTGATTGTTTACACATCAGCCGATCCTGTTCTCCAGATTGCTGCTCATGAAGATATTATTCCGATTGAAGAGCAGTACAAAATTTGTGAGATTGCCCGTGAACTGACGCTTGATGATCAATATCTGGTAGGGCGTATTATTGCGAGACCATTCGTAGGCGAGCCGGGATCGTTTAAGCGTACATCTAATAGACATGATTATGCATTAAAACCATTCAACCGAACTGTTATGAACGAATTGAAAGATGCAAACTATGATGTGATTGCGATCGGAAAGATTTCTGATATTTACAATGGTGAAGGCGTGACTGAATCAATCCGCACATCAAGTAACATGGATGGAATGAATAAGTTTATTCAGACATTCGATAAAAACTTCACTGGGCTCAGCTTCCTGAATCTTGTTGATTTTGACGCGCTTTTTGGTCACAGAAGGGATCCTGAAGGTTACGGTAAAGCACTTGAAGAATACGATCAGAGACTGACTGAGGTATTTGAAAAGATGACTGATGATGATCTTTTAATCATTACAGCAGATCACGGTAATGATCCGGTACATCACGGGACTGATCACACAAGGGAATATGTCCCGCTTCTTGTTTATTCACCAAAAATGAAAAACGGCGGGGAAATGCCGCTTAGAGAAACTTTTGCTGATATCGGTGCAACAGTTGCAGATAACTTTAAAGTGAAAGCACCTGAGTTTGGTAAAAGCTTTTTACAGGAGCTAATGAAATAATGTTAGGTTGTTCAGGGCAGTACCGCTGTCCTGAACCATTACAATATACATTGAAAAGAGGCATTATAAAATGAGAATGGTAGATGTAATTGAAAAGAAAAGAAATGGTGAAGAGCTGACGACTGAAGAAATTAAATTTGTCATCGAGGGCTATACGAACGAAACAATTCCGGACTATCAGGTAAGCGCTTTATTAATGGCGATTTATTTTGAGGGGATGTCTCAGTCAGAACGTGCGGATCTGACAATGGCGATGGTAGAGTCTGGTGATCAGATCGATCTGTCAGCAATTGAAGGGATTAAAGTCGACAAGCACTCTACAGGTGGTGTTGGTGATACAACCACGCTGATCCTTGGTCCACTAGTGGCAGCTGCGGGTGTGCCGGTTGCAAAAATGAGTGGACGCGGACTGGGCCATACAGGTGGGACAATCGATAAACTTGAAGCAGTGCCAGGTTTTCATGTTGAATTATCAAGCGATGAATTCACACGTCTTGTAAATGAAGAAAAACTTGCAGTCATTGGACAAAGCGGAAATCTTACGCCTGCTGACAAAAAGCTATACGCACTACGTGATGTAACAGCAACAGTTAATAGTATTCCTTTAATTGCATCCTCTATTATGAGTAAAAAAATAGCTGCGGGTGCAGACGCAATCGTTCTTGATGTCAAGACAGGTGCAGGCGCATTCATGAAGGATGAAGCTCAGGCGCGTGAACTTGCAGAAGCGATGGTTAAGATCGGTAACAATGTTGGCAGGCAGACGATGGCTGTCATCTCAGATATGAGCCAGCCGCTCGGATTTGCAATTGGTAATGCGCTAGAAGTGAAAGAAGCAATTGATACACTGAAAGGCGAAGGACCTGAAGATCTGACTGAGCTTTGTCTGGTATTAGGCAGTCATATGGTTGTACTGTCTAAAAAAGCTGAATCGCATGAAGAAGCAAGGAAAATGCTCGAAGACGCCATTTCGAGCGGAGAAGCTCTCAATCGCTTTAAGGCTTTTCTTGCTGGACAGGGCGGCGATGCATCTGTTGTGGATGACCCATCAAAACTGCCTCAGGCTGAGCATAAAATTGAGCTGCCTGCAAAATCAAGTGGTCAAGTAAGCCGTATCATTGCTGATAATGTAGGTACAGCAGCAATGTGGCTTGGAGCTGGAAGAGCAACCAAAGAAAGTGAGATCGATCTTGCAGTTGGTCTTGTGCTTCAAAAGAAGGTTGGAGACACTGTAAATGAAGGAGAATCATTGGTAACAATTTACGCAAATGACTTAAGTGAAGTTGAGAAAGTTAAGTCAAAATTATATGAAAGTATTGAAGTATCAGCTGAGGGGCACGCACCGGCACTAATTGTCGATCAGGTGACGGGAGCTTAATCATCAACAATGTCAGGATGCTTTAATTTATTTCGTTAAGAGAGTGGGACTGAAGTCCACTCTCTTTTTTATTTGCCTGATTTTAATTACGTGATCAATCAACTGCTCTCATTTAAAAGAGTTTATTTTGTCATTTACAAACAGCTTCCTTTTACAAAGAAATGTATAAAAATAGCCGGATTCAGCAATCATAATAAAAACCTCAAAAGGGCGTGTGTGAGTTGAAGATACAATTATCCCTACTTTGTGTCAGCTTGTTTTTTTGTCTCATTAACCCTGCATTTGCGGCAGAACCCAATCTCGAGCAGGTTAAGTCCGCGATTTTAATAGATGCGGATACCGGTATGGTGCTTTACGAATAAAATGCAGATAAACAGCTTCCACCATCTTCAATGACAAAGATCGGTACACTTCTGCACTGCAATTATAGCGGGAAAAGTAGCCGGTTCACTATTTTACTGGCTGATCTTTTTACCGATATGGAGGGGTTGAATGAAAAAGAACAAAATCCCTAAAAAAATCGGGAATTATACAGTCTGCTAAAAGAAGCCGGTTTGGGCTTAAGTTTTGATTTCATCATGAGAAAAATTGATTTCGGTCATCATAGTATTCAGCTATGTGCAGTGAATGGGCTGTGTGAGACACTTTTTACTATGGAGATTCTGGATGAACTAAGTGCCTTACACGAAATGGATCGGAAAAAGGATTTTAAAGCACTTGTTAATCAGAGAATCATACACCATTCTGTTGAAAAAACAGATCTGGTGGATGAGCTGATCAGACAGGTTTTTACAGGTCTGATTGCAATAAAAATTGATGGGGACTCTGAATGTTTTCTGATTGATGTCAGAACTTATCCCGGAAGACAGCCGGAAGAACCGGATAATGAAAAAGTAGTAAGAGGTTCGCGGGACGGGTTTGTTGAAAATATTATCGTAAACACGGCTTTAACCAGAAGAAGAATCAGAGATAAAGGGATCCGCTTTGAGATGCTTGAGATCGGTGAAAGGTCAAAAATGGATGTGGCAATCGGCTATATTGAAGGAATTGCAAACAAGGAATTAATTGATATTATTAAACAGGAAATTAAACAGATTCATACAGACGGTCTTGTGATGACAGATAAATCACTTGAAGAATATATTGTAAAACAGGGGTTTAATCCTTATCCAATGGTCAGATTTACTGAACGTGCTGATATTGCCGCTGAGCATCTGCTCGAAGGACATATATGTACTTATATCGATACATCTCCAAGTGTTATTATTGCACCTTCAACTTTTTTTCATCACACACAGCACGCAGAAGAATACAGACAATCTCCTGCTGCCGGAACCATGCTCAGGTTTATCAGGTTTACAGGTATCGCAGCTTCCATTATTTTATTGCCACTCTAGTATTTGATGGCGATCGATCCCGCTTTGAAGCCTGACGCTCTTTCATTTATCGGTGTAAAAGAAGATGCTGCCGTGCCTTTAATCCTGCAGCTGTTATTAGCTGATATCGGTATTGAATTTTTAAGAATGGCAGCGATCCATACTCCTACGCCATTATCTACTGCAATGGGCTTAATTGCTGCAGTACTGATTGGACAGATTGCAATAGATGTCGGGTTATTTGTTCCTGAAGTGATTTTATATGTAGCGGTAGCAGCGATCGGCACGTTTGCAACGCCAAGCTATGAGCTGAGCATTGCGAATAAATTTGCACGTATTTTTCTGCTGATTATGACAGCATTTTTCCATACTTCAGGTTTTATTATCGGGTTGACGCTCTTAATCGTTTTTCTTGCACAGATGAAAGTATTCACCGTACCTTATCTCTGGCCGTTGCTACCATTCAGACCTTTAGCATTATGGCAGGTCAAAACAAGAGTTCCGGTCACTAACACTGTTATTAGACCGATGATTGTTAAAGCAGAAGACAGGGTCAGACAGAATCGTTCCCATTAATCAATTGCATTAAAACGCTTTACTGTGGTAATGTACTTACTATCTATTAATGATATTCTGCAGTAAAGAAGGGATTGCAACATGCATTATTACGGTACATCATCAATTAATGAAAAAGGCCATCTGACGATTGGTGGCGTAGATACAATTGAGCTTGCAAATGAATTTGGTACTCCACTGTATGTCTATGATACTCAGCTGATCAGGGAGCGTGCCCGCGGCTTTAAAGAGACTTTTGAAAAACTTGGTGTTTCATCTCAGGTTGCGTATGCAAGTAAAGCTTTTTCATCAATCGCAATGATTCAGCTGATCGCCGAGGAGGGCTTAAGTCTCGATGTCGTATCAGGCGGTGAATTATATACAGCTTTAAAAGCAGGTTTTGACCCTGAAAAAATTCATTTTCATGGGAATAATAAGAGCCCTGAGGAAATTGCTATGGCACTTGATGCCAACATTGGCTGTTTTGTTGTAGATAATTTTTATGAAATTGAGCTTTTATCACGTATCTGCGCTGAAAAAGACAAGTCTGCTTCTATTTTACTTCGTGTAACGCCTGGTATTGAAGCACATACGCATGATTATATTTTAACAGGTCAGGAAGATTCAAAATTTGGTTTTGATCTTCAGAATGGACAGGCTGAGGAAGCATTAAAGATGGTACTTAAAGACCGGTATTTTAATGTGCTTGGTTTACATTGTCATATTGGTTCGCAAATATTTGAAACTACCGGCTTTATCATGGCAGCTGAAAAGATGATTGAAAAAATGGCAGCGTGGAGCACGGCGCTTGATTTTAAGGCGCAGGTTCTGAACCTTGGTGGCGGCTTTGGCATAAGGTATACAAAAGAAGATGAACCGCTTGCACCAGGTAAATATGTAGAGGATATTATTACCAAAGTAAAGCAGCTAATGACAGAGCATCAGCTTTCAATGCCAGAGATCTGGATTGAGCCAGGAAGATCCTTAACAGGCGATGCGGGTACAACATTATATAAAATTGGTTCGTCTAAGCATGTGCCTGATGTAAGAAATTACCTGGCTGTTGACGGCGGTATGAGTGATAATATTCGTCCTGCTCTTTATAATGCAAGATATGAAGCGGTGATTGCGAACCGTCCGGAAGATAAAGCTGACTCTATCGTCTCAATAGCAGGTAAATGCTGTGAATCAGGTGATATGCTGATCTGGGATCTTCCGATTACAAAACATGAACCAGGTGATGTGTTAGCGGTATTCTGCACTGGAGCTTACGGTTATGCAATGGCAAATAATTATAATCGTATTCCACGTCCTGCAGTTGTTTTTGCTGAAAATGGTCAGGCTGAACTAGTGATTGAAAGAGAAAGCTATGAAGATTTAATCAGACATGACCTGCCACTTAAGCATTCAGGAGTGGACGTAAAATAATGAAAAAACAAAATGCATTAACCTTTATCTCACTTTTAATTCTTGCAGTAATCTGGGGGATTATTTACTGGGTTTTCATTGTCTGAGGACAAAATTGAAAAGATCTGATACATTTAGTATGATATATAACGGTGTAAAAGCTGTACAAATTTTACCGGATCACCTGCTGCAGAGGTGGCAGATTACGATTACGACTTGGTGAGGAGTACTGTATGTTAATTCGTTATAAAAAATCCTTTGAGAAAATTGCAATGGGTTTAATGTCTTTTATGCCGACAGAAAAAGACATTAAACAATTGCAGCAGTCGATGAAGCAGTATGAAGAAGAAAAAAACTTTCAGCTGTTTTTGTGGAAGGAAGAAGATATCATTGGTCTAGCGGGAGTGGAAATTGAAGATAACAAGATTACACTACGTCATATTTCAGTGAATCCATCTCACCGGAACGAGGGTGTGGGACAGCGTATTGTTGCATCTCTTAAGGATATGTATACAGAAAAAGAATTGGTAAGTACTTCTTATACAGAAGGATTTCTACAAAAATGTGAAGATAATGAAACCGCAGCTGAATAAAGGCTGCGGTTTCATTTTTATTCATGACGCTCCGGACCTCCATTGAGCTTAGACCGGTTAAGAAGTGCCTGATTTCGCATTGAAATCACTTCTGATCGGTCGCGAAGCTTGTGACGGTCGATAAGTTCAGGATCTGAAAGATTACTATCATTACCCCATGTATAACCTGACCGTCTGCATTCATTTTTACATACTTTTATCAACGCAGAGTCAGTTAAGGGGAGGACAACACTTTGGTAAGGTGAACCTGTCAGTATTGCACCTTCAATCTCACTGATTAATTTTATTAAATCTTTAGAATCGAGTGCAAGCTCCTCGCATTCAGGTGAGAAGGAGGTGATCTTCTGCTTGCTTTGCCTAATCATGGTTGCTGCCCCTTTATTGTTTCTACGTCTATGATGGTAAAGTGCCACTGCAAGCTGAATGAGCCCGACCCACACAGAGTTTTTTTCTCTATCAGTATGTTCCTTCCAGTATTCCTCAAGTATTTCATGGCATTCAAAATAATCACGGTCACCGTGAAAATGAACTAAAAACTGAACATATGCATCTGGGTAATGAACAACAGCCACCTCCAATTTTTGATTTAGTCTATCATACCGCCCACTCAGCTCCAAATGTTTTGGAAATACCATACTGTAATCATTACAGCAAGGATCATACCTGTCAGATCAGCAAGCAACCCGACTGCAAGCGCTCTACCCATTTTTTTAATTCCGACAGCTCCAAAATAAATAGTCAAAACATACAAAGTAGTATCAGTGCTACCCTGAATGACTGCTGCGAGCCGTGAAATCATATGCTCAGGTCCATACGTATGAGTCAGATCAGCTGTTATACTAAGTGCTGCTGTGCCGGATATCGGGCGTGTCAGAAAAAGCGGGAATAGCTCTGCTGGCACGCTGAAGTAAGCAAATAAAGGTGCAATCAGATTTGTTATATAGAGCAGCAGTCCGGATGATCGTAATACACTGATTGCAGCCATCATACCGACCAGAAAAGGAAGGAGTTCAGCAGCCATTTGCAAGCCTTCTTTACCACCGCTGACAAAAGCACTGTATGCATCTGTTTTTGTAAAAAGAGCGGCTAAAAGAATCGTAAGTATTAATAAAGGTAATATCAGCTTTGATAAATAGATCAGTTCAATCATGATGTCTACCTGAAGTAATTCTCCAGCTGATTCTGTCATAGATCATTGCAGCCGTGCAGGAGCAGATTGTTGCAATAAATGCCGGGATAACAATATCCAGTGGATCCGCAACGCCTTCAGAAAGACGCATTGAAACGATGGTGGCAGGAAAGAACGTGACAGCAGCTGTGTTAAGACATAGAAAAGTGACCATTGATCTGCTGGCCTTGTCAGGAGTCGGGTTGATTGTCTGTAATTCTTTCATCGCTTTCACACCAAAAGGCGTGGCAGCATTTCCTAAACCAAAAAAATTTGCTGAAAAATTTGTCATCATATAACCTGCAGCAGGATGATTCGCAGGAAAATCAGGGAATAGTTTTCTTACAATAGGGTAGCAGATTTTTGTAATCTTATTGAGCAATCCGGAACGCTTAGCGATCTCCATCATACCGAGCCAGAGTGTAAAAACTGCAGCGAAACCTATAACCAGTTCAACAGCCTGCCCTGCTGAATCAAATAAACCTTTATTGACTTCATCAACAGTTCCGTTGAAAATACTGTAAATAATACCTGAGATAAGCATGAAAATCCAAATTAAATTCACCATTTGAAAAGCTCCTTTAACTTTCTGATCAGGTTCTCATACGCTGAAGGTGCTTCAATTTTCTTTTCCTTAATTGGGGTGCTGAGGATTTCTGTACGATTAATATATATATTTAAGACCGGTTTTTTTTCGGGCACGATCTGATAGACAAGCTGTTGACGTTCTTCAGTAGTTAAAGGCATTTTTCGGTTAACCTCTGATATGTACTGAATTTGATCAGGCATTCCAGGAAGAATTGGAAGTGGACCTTTTGCAAGGAGCTCCGTCATTTTATAGTGGGTAAATGCATGCTCGAAAAGTGACATATGATCATTCCAGTCATCAGGTCCATTAATCGTTACAGCTATGAATGTCATATCGTTTTTATGTGCAGTCGTCACAAGCGTTCTGCCTGCTTTTTTCGTATATCCCGTTTTACCTCGATCAGCATGAGGATAAAGACCGGTTACGAGCCGGTGTTTATTCGTCCAGGGATAGGCATCTTTATAAGAGGGAGTATATTTTGCAGTTGAAAAGACTTTTTTAAATGTTTTATTTCTGATTGCCTGCTGAGTTAGTATTGCCATATCATAAGCCGTTGAGACATGCCGGTCGTCTGTATCTAGTCCGTGCGGGTTAGTGAAATAAGTATTTGTCATTTTTAATGCTTCAGTTTCTTTATTCATCAGTTCAGCGAACGCTTCTACTGAACCACTGATATGCTCAGCAATCGCCACTGCAGCATCATTACCGGATCTGAGCATGAGACCGTAAATCAGGTATTCAAGCGTAACGGTTTGTCCATTTTTCAAATAAAGGCTCGATCCCTCAGTAGATGACGCTTTGCTGGATATTTTAACTTTGTCAGACAAATCACCGTGTTTAATTGCTAAATGAGCGGTCATGATTTTCGTAATGCTTGCTATTTTCATTTTTTCATGTTCATCTTTATTGAAGATTACTCTGCCGCTTTCCGCTTCAATCATAACGGAGGATTGCGCAGAGACATCAATTGCGAAAACCGGCTTATACCATAGAAAAAAAAGTAAAGAAACAATGAAGATTTTTTTAATAAGATCCACCAACTCTCACATTTATCTATATGAGAAGAAACAAAAATTTAGTCCCATAAAAAAACACATGCATGTGCATGTGTCATTCGTTTGCTGAAAGCCCGTTTTTCAATGATTCAAAAAACAGATCACTATCTTCTTTTTCATCTTCCTCGACGTCTTCCGGCAGAGGAGGCAGCTCAGACAGATCCTTCAATCCAAGGTAGTCTAAGAATTCCTCTGTTGTACCATAAAGGATTGCTCTGCCTGCACCTTCATTTCTTCCAACTTCTTTAATCAGTCCTCTGGCAATGAGCGTATGGACAGGGCCATCAGTTTTCACACCACGAACCTCTTCAATCTGAACACGAGTAACAGGCTGCTTGTAAGCAATAATAGCAAGCGTCTCAAGACCGGCCTGTGTCAAAGTGGATGGGGAAGGAGAATCAGCTAAAAGCTTGATATAATCTGATAGATCTTTTTTAGTGACAAATTGATATTTTTCAGCGTAAATTGCAATCTCAATTCCTTTTGACTCATCCATCTGATAATTCTCCTGCATCTCACTCATCAGCTGTTCTGCTTCAAGCTGTGATATGTTAAGTGCATTTGCAATCTGGTCATTAGAAAGTCCTGCATCTCCTGCTGTAAATAAAAGTGCTTCTGTAATTGCTTTATAATTATGACTGGCCAACTAATGACACTCCTTCAGTGCTTCCGACCATAATTTCTGAAAAGTTATGATCCTGATTAATATGAATTTCCTGTCTCTTAACAAGCTCGAGCACTGCTAAAAATGACACGACCATGTGCGGTTTTTCCGCTACAGGGAACAGTGCTGAAAAAGGCTTGGGCCTTGCATCTGCACGGATTGTCTCCAGAATTTCAGTCATTCTCGTTTCAATAGAAATCTCCTGTCTGGTAATTCTTGTAGACATCGGTTTCTTTATTTTTTTCCGCCTCATCAGCTTATTAAAAGCACCAATCAGATCCGCAAGTTCAATCTGCATTTTTTCATCTGACACATCAGGCTGTGCATAACTGCTTAGATCTTCCGGTGGTTTAGTAAAATGCATACTTCTTTCCTGTTCTTTATCTTTCAGCTCAGTGGCCGCTTTTTTATATTTACGATATTCAATCAGTTTTTCTACAAGCTCTTCTCGGGGGTCTTCTTCGAACTGCTGATCCTCTTCCCACTGTTCTTCCTGCTTAGGCAGCAGCATTCTGCTTTTAATTGACATCAGCGTAGCAGCCATAACCAGATACTCACTTGCGGTGTTAAGTTCAAGCACACTCATAGCTTTAATATACAATGTATATTGCTCAGATATTTCAGCCATCGGGATATCATAAATATCGATCTCAAGCCCCTGTATGAGATGTAAAAGCAGGTCAAGCGGTCCCTCAAAAGCATCGACCTTTACTGTGTATTCCATATTCTCACCATTTTCTTACAGAATTCTTGCTGAGATTCCTCAATATTGCTAATTATAGCTGAATAAATTGCCACTTCCAACAGTAAAACGAGGTATTTTTAGGTCCTGATTTGCTTTTAGGGGTAGATATGACATAATGCTGTAAGAAGCAGAACAAATGAAGAGGTGTAAAAGATGGAAAGATTACAAAAAGTGATTGCGCACGCAGGTGTTGCTTCACGCAGAAAAGCAGAAGAGCTGATTGCCGGTGGAAAAGTAAAAGTGAATGGAAAAACGATTACTGAACTTGGTACGAAAGTTACACCGTCAGATAAGATTGAAGTTGAAGGTGTAAAAATCGAAAGAGAAAACAAAGTTTATTATCTTTTCTATAAGCCGACCGGTGTAATCTCAGCAGTCAGTGATGATAAAGACCGGAAAGTTGTCACAGATTATTTTCAATTTGTAGAAGAAAGAATTTATCCCGTCGGCCGTCTTGATTATGATACGTCAGGATTATTGCTGTTAACGAATGATGGTGAATTTGCAAATCTCCTGACCCATCCTAAATATGAAGTGCCAAAAACATATATCGCAAGAGTAAAAGGACTTGTTAAACGTGAAACAATAAAAAAACTCGAAAAAGGTATCAAGCTTGAGGACGGAATGACTGCCCCTGCAAGAGCAAAAGTAATTTCAGCTGATAAACAAAAAGATAAAACAATTATTGAAATTACAATTCATGAAGGACGAAACAGACAGGTAAGAAGAATGCTTGAAGCTGCAGGTCACCCTGTACAAAAGTTGAAAAGAGAAAGGTATGGTTTTCTTCATTTGTCAGGTCTAAATGCCGGAGAATCAAGAGAATTAACCCCTCATGAAGTAAAACAGCTCAGAGCGCTGGCTGAAAACGGTCAGGGCTGAAGAAGTTTCACAGTTCATTCAAATACTCTGCCCTAGTCCTATAGCAGTGAATGCTATAATGACAATGAAACTTTATGGATTTACGCATGAAAAAGGGGGTAGCAAAAGTGAGTAAGAAGAAAAAGCAGAGGCTGGTTATGCGTGTCTCTATTCTTGCGGTGCTGCTGGCAGCAATATCATACACTATCTACTCCAGTGTAGCAGGAGATGAAAGACTGCTAGTGGGAGCGGGTGATCAGGCACCTGACTTTAAGCTTGAAGATCTAGATGGGGAGTCTCATCAGCTATCTGATTATAAAGGTCAGGGAGTATTTTTAAATTTCTGGGGAACATGGTGTAAACCTTGTGAAAAAGAGTTCCCTTATATGCAAAATCAATACGAGGTTTATCAGGACCAGGGGATCGAAGTGCTTGCAGTAAACGTTGGCGAGTCACACTTTAAGGTCTCTAATTTCGCAAATGAATATGGTCTTACTTTTCCTGTAGTAAGAGACGTTAACAAAGATGTCATGGATGCATACTCAATCGGACCACTTCCAACTACATTGCTTGTCAATCCGGAAGGTGAAATTGTTAAGGTAATTAAAGGTGAAATGACTGAAGAAGACGTAAAATCCTACATGGAAATGATTAAACCAGATAGTCAGGAGTCTTCTGAATGAGTAAAATAATCTGTCAATGCGGTCACGAAAATCCCGAGGGATCAGAACTCTGTCAGGCCTGCGGTCGCACGCTGACTGAAGAAGCTGCAAAAAGAAAGACACATGACGTCATGCGTTATGAGGGAATGGCAAGAAGATCCCAGACTTATCACGCTTCAATTATTGATAAGATCTGGAATTTCTTTTCTTCAGTAAAAGTCGGGGTTTCATTAATTGTCATTACGCTTGTAGCTTCAGCAATCGGTACCATTTTCCCTCAGGAGTTTTTCATTCCTCAGAATGTTCCTGCAGTGGAATATTATGAAAGCAGATACGGCCTGCCTGGTAAAATCTATTATGTACTCGGTTTTCATGACCTTTACGGTTCATGGTGGTTTATGCTTTTAGTTGCAGCAATCGGGACGTCAATTATAATTGCCAGTCTCGACCGGGGCATTCCGCTTTACAAAGCGTTAAAAAAACAGCGTGTTGAAAGACATGATTCGTTTCTTAAAAGACAGCGGATATTTTCAGCTTACGAAGGGAAAGCTTCTGCTGAAGTCCTTGATCAGTTAAATAAAGGATTGAAAAAGCGCCGCTACAAGGTCAGACAGGAAAATGGACACCTGCTGGCAGAAAAAAATCAGTTCTCAAGATGGGGTCCATATATCAATCATACCGGTCTTATCATCTTTTTAATCGGTGCAATGCTGAGGTTTGTTCCCGGAATGTATGTTGATGAAATTTTGTGGATCCGTGAAGGTGAGACAAGGTCAATTCCAGGCACTGATCAGGAATACTTTTTAAAAAATGAAGGCTTTACAGTTGAAACCTATCAGGAAGGCGACTCTGAGGTTTTTGATGATACGATTCAAAGAACCGGTGCGATCGCGAAAAACTTCCAGACAGACGCAATCCTTTATAAAAGAGATGAAGATGCAGTAGCCGGCTCAAAGGATGATCTGACCGAGGTTCAGCATCATGCGATTCAGGTGAATATCCCAATGAAATTTGATCAGTTTGCTTTATATCAGACTGATTATATTGAAGATGAACTTTATAAAATGACTTTTACAATGGATAATAAAGCATCAGGCGAGTCAGCTGGAGAGTTTACTGTTGATCTCTTTGCTCCTGAAACTTCAGGTGTATATGATCTAGGTGACGGCTACTCAGTTGAATTAACAGGGTATTACCCTGATTTCAGCGGGTTTGAAGACGGGGAGCCACAATCAGCTTCACCGCTGCCAAATAACCCGGCATTTCTATTTAACATGATCTCACCCGAGCATCCGGATGGCGAAGTAGCCTTTGTTGCCATTCAGCAGAACCTGGAACCACTGGGGGAAAATGAATATGAGATCAGCTTTAATGGAATCGAAACAAGAGACCTCTCAGGTTTAACAGTCAGAAAGGATCTGACATTATGGATACTGGCCCTTGGAGGCGCTATTTTTATGTTTGGCGTAGTAGTTGGGTCTTACTGGAATCACAGAAGAATCTGGATTAAGCAGGGTTCTGACGGTATCTTGTATGCAGCAGGCCATACAAATAAAAACTGGTATGGATTGAAAAAAGACATTGCTCCGGCATTCGAAGATGCGGGACTCGATCAGCCTGAAGATCATCAGGAACTGAAAGAATCCAACAGCAATGCAAAGGAGGAAGAAGATAGTGGCACAACTCGCCAGCATAAGTAGTACCCTGCTTTATACAGCATTTCTATTATACCTTGTAGCGACTGTATTTTTTGCAGGATCCATTAAATCAAAAAAACATACGAATCAGACCGGAAAAAACAGATGGGCTACGATTGGTATCACGATTACACTGATCGGTTTTACAGCTCAATTAGGCTATTTTATTACAAGATGGATTGCCTCAGGACATGCACCTGTCAGTAATCTGTTTGAGTTTATTACGTTTTTCTCAATGATGCTCGTAGCATCATTTATCATTATTTATTTTATTTACAGACTTCATATTCTTGGTGTATTTGCACTGCCGATTGCATTGCTGATCATCGCCTACTCAAGCATGTTTCCAAGAGATATCTCACCGCTGATTCCAGCCCTTCAAAGTGACTGGCTTGCCATTCACGTTTCTACGGTTGCAGCTGGTGAGGCGATTCTTGCAATCAGCTTTGTAGCGGGACTGATCTTTCTGTTAAAGGATATCGATCTTTCAAAAGGCGGAAAGCAGGTATTCTGGCTTGAAGCGATTATGTTCAGTATTATTCTAGTTGTTGGATTCGTTATTAGTGCGACTACATTTTCAATCACAGGTTATGAATCAGAATTTACTTTTGTTAATGCGGATGAAGAAGAAACTGTTGTACAGTACGCAATGCCGGCACTCGTTACACCAAATGATGGTGAGCTGCTGACTGAAGGCGCATTTTCAACAGGACTTGAAATGCACGCCCTCGTTAACGCACCAAGATTAAATACAGTGATCTGGTCAGTCGGGGTAGGAGCACTTTTATACTTATTGATCAGATTGATCACCAGAAAAAAAGTCGCGGCATTATTTCAGCCGCTTGTTAAAAAAGCCAATCTCGATATGCTTGATGAGATCGGCTACCGCTCAGTATTAATCGGTTTCCCTGTATTTACACTAGGCGGACTTGTCTTTGCAATGATCTGGGCTCAGATCGCCTGGACACGCTTCTGGGGATGGGACCCAAAAGAAGTATGGGCACTCATTACCTGGCTGTTCTATGCAGCGTTTCTTCACCTCAGACTATCAAGAGGATGGGAAGGAAACCGTTCAGCCTGGCTTGCAGTAATTGGATTTGCTATTATTATGTTTAACCTAGTAGCAGTCAACTTAATTATTGCAGGACTACACTCTTACGCTTAATCAATGCCCTCACGTGTAAGTGAGGGCTTCTTTTAAATACATATCCGATGAGGAGGATCTTCAATGAATGAACTTGGTCATATTCTTGTAGTTGATGATGAAGAAAGAATCCGCAGGCTGTTAAAAATGTATCTTGAGCGCGAAGGGTACACAATAGAGGAAGCTGAAGACGGAGAGCAAGCTTTAAAAAAAGCACTGGAAGAGGATTTTGACTGTATTCTGCTCGACCTGATGATGCCTGGTAAAGATGGCATTGAAGTTTGTAAAGAGCTGCGGGAGACCAAATCAACACCTGTGATTATGCTTACAGCTAAAGGTGAAGAAGCAAATCGTGTCCAGGGGTTCGAGGTAGGGACAGATGACTATATTGTTAAACCATTCAGTCCTCGTGAAGTGGTCCTGCGTGTGAAAGCACTGCTAAGAAGAACTGCTACGAGCAGTTATGTAAATACAGATACGAAAGCGAAAGATATGATCGCTTATAATCACCTGGTGATCGATAATGATGCTCACAGGGTGACTGCTGACGGTCATGAGGTGACCTTGACACCAAAAGAATATGAGCTGCTATTATTTTTAGCTAAAAGCCCTGACAAAGTATATGACAGAGAACAGCTGCTAAAAGAGGTCTGGCATTATGAATTTTTCGGTGATCTGAGAACAGTTGATACACACGTTAAAAGACTGCGTGAGAAACTGAACAGGGTTTCTGAAAAGGCAGGAAAAATGATCGTTACGGTTTGGGGAGTAGGATATAAATTTGAGGTTGACGAATGAGAATCTGGAGAAGCGTAGTAGGCAAGCTGTGGATGACAATTCTGCTGCTTGTCTCCTTTGTTTTATTCATCCTTACAATTTTACTGCTTGAGTTTTTTCAAAACTATCATGTAGAAGAAGTAGAAGAATCTCTAAGGTACGAAGCACAAAAGTCAGCAAGTATTTTAGAAGAGCATGAAGACCTTGAAATGAGTATTCAAATCGTAGCTGAGATACTTGATGATCCGGTTCATTCTGTGGTTGAGATGAACGATGATATCATTTTCTACTCAGATGAGCTTTCGTACAGTGACACGATGCAATCAATAAGCAGTAGTCAATCAATGGACAGGGTGTATGAAAATGGTACCGTTGTACAGGATGAGTTTCCTTCAGGAGATGACTTTGACAACCGTTATAATAACATCATGGTTGTTGGTGCGCCTATTACAAATGATGAAGGAGAAACTGCTGGTGCAGTTTATGTATATCAGTCACTAGAAGCAATTCAGCAAACGACGGAACAAACGACAAGACTGATTATTCTTGCTGCTGCTATTGCCATTATCTTAACAACAATTTTTGCATTTTTCCTATCGACAAGAATTACTGCGCCACTAAGAAAAATGAGGGAAGGCGCTTTTGAAGTGGCAAGAGGTAAATTTGACACGAAGGTACCGATTCTTTCAAATGATGAAATTGGTGAGCTTGCAACAGCATTTAATCAGATGGGTCGGCAGCTGAAGCACCATCTTGACGCACTAAGCCAGGAAAAAGAACAGCTTTCAAGTGTACTCAGTTCCATGGCTGATGGTGTTATTACCTTCAATAAAGATAGTACTGTACTTGTCTCGAACCCTCCGGCAGAGCGTTTTCTGCAGAACTGGTATAATGAGCAGGAGGGCTACACCAAGCTTGCTTTACCACCAACGCTTGAGTCCCTCATTACAAGAGTTATGCAAACCAATGAAGAGCAGGTAGGGGAACTTGAAGTGAATGGACGGTCTTATGCAGCGATCATCAGCCCGCTTTATAGCGGTGAGTCTGTTAGAGGCGCAGTAGCGGTTCTTAGAGATATGACTGAGGAAAGAAAGCTAGAAACGCTGAGAAAAGACTTTATTGCTAATGTTTCTCATGAACTTAGAACACCAATCTCCATGCTCCAGGGATATAGTGAAGCGATTATTGACGATATTCCGCAAAGCGATGAAGAAAGAAAAGATATCGCGAGAGTGATCTATGATGAATCACTTCGCATGGGACGGCTTGTCAATGAGCTCCTTGATCTTGCCAGAATGGAAGCCGGGCATATTGTGCTGAATAAAGAAGAAGTACCGGTAAATGAATTTTCAACTAGAGTGCTGTCAAAGTTTGAGCTGGGGCTGAATGATGAAGATATAAAAATGTCTTATCAGACAACGCTTGATGACCATACAGCGATTCATATTGATCCGGACAGAATAGAACAGGTTCTGACGAATCTGCTTGATAATGCGATCAGACATACGAAAGCTGATGGCAGTATAACGATTAAAACGCAAAAAGATCAGCATTATATCCGCTTTGATGTAATCGATAACGGTGTGGGTATCCCTGAAGATGATCTGCCATTTATATTTGAGCGGTTTTATAAAGCTGATAAAGCCAGAACAAGGGGCAGAGCCGGAACCGGTCTCGGTCTTGCGATTGTGAAAAACCTAATTGAGGCACATAAAGGGAAAATCAAGGCTGAAAGTAAAGTGGATGAAGGAACAGTATTTTCATTTTACCTGCCTTATTAAATTGCAGACGCAATGCAATGCTGCCGATGAGACGTTCGCACTCATTAAGCGCTGCATGCGTCTGCTTTTTTAATTGTGTGTTTATATCATTTGTAAGGTCATGTAAAATGGTGATGTGAAAAATATCACGATATCAAGTCTACATATTAATGTGCTGAAGCAAGAAACTTTTTTTCATGTAATACGACTAATGGTATGAACGGGGAGGAGACGGTTCATGGACTCCGTTTTTGACAGGCTGTACAAAGAGTATCAGCAGGATGTATTTCAATTTTTAATATATATGGTAAAAAACAAAGACACTGCTGAGGATCTGCTTCAGGAAGTGTTTATTAAAGTGATGAATTCCTATCATCGTTTTGAAGGAAAAAGCTCTGAAAAAACGTGGCTGTTTTCAATTGCTAAAAATGTAACGATTGATTACTTCAGAAAACAAAAGACGATCAGAAAGAGAGTAATGGATCACTTTGACTGGGGGGAGCGTGAAATATCCGGTCAGGAGCCGCTGCCTGAAGAAATCGCTGAACAAAGCGAACAGGTGAAAAAGCTCTATACCTGCCTGGATTATTGCACGACAGATCAAAAAATGGTGATTATTACTAGGTATATACAGGATTTGAATATTAGTGAAACTGCAGAAGTACTAGGGTGGTCTGAAGGAAAAGTAAAAACCACTCAGCACAGAGCGATTAAGAAACTGAAAGAGCTGATGTCAGATGAAGAGGAGGAAGTTCAATGACTAAACGGAAATGGACAGAACAGGAGATCGAAAACGAACTGAAAAAACTGCCTGTGATCAGTAACCGTGTAAATCCCGACGATATTTATCAACATGTGAAACTGCGGAATAGAAAACATAAACCGTTTCACTGGATGCCTGTTGCAGCGGGAACAGCAGCTGCAGCTTTAATGCTCGTTCTTGGACCGGGGCTGTTTAATCAGGACTCCTCTAACGATCAGCAAATGTCATCAGATTCAGCATTACCGGTTGAAGAATTGGCAGAAGAAGAGTCATCCGAAGAAACTGTGCAGGAAACTCAGGAAGATCGCAATGAAGAAGTTTTTGAATCGTCTGAAGCTGCAGATACAGCTGAAGAATCATCTGAAAGCACAGAAGCAGCGATCGAGGAACCTTCAGAAACTGAAGAAGAACTGGATACTGTGATATTAGATGAAGAGGGTGAAAAGGGCGTTTTATTTGAAGAGGACCTTGGTAATAATCGCTATTTCGAAGCAGGACTTGTCACAAGTGACGCATACGTCATTCCATTTACAATCGTTGTTCCACAGGGGGATGAAACTCAGTCAGCAGCATCATTGTATAAGGAATGGGCTGATCAGATAGACGAGGCTTCATTTGGCTTTATAGATTATCACCCAGTGAGCCGGAGTTTAACTGAGGAAGAACAGACTGTTAGCGGTATGATCGAAATGCTCGATGAAAAAACACAGGGAGCATCTGCTACAATATTAATTGATGTATTGAAGGAAACGTTTGGTTCTTTCTATGATCAGTTCAGAATTGTAGATGAAAATAATGAAACGGTTGAAATCAGTGAATTCGGAGAAGTAGAATCTTATGATCTGAAAAATGATAATAAAGGATTTTATATTTACGAAAATGAAGACGGCAGTTATTTTTATGTAAAAAGCTATAATCAGTTCAGTTCTGTTCAGGAAGCATTGATGGCGATTGAGGAGCAGGTTCCAAACGACCAGTATGAGTCACCTGTTCCGGGTAATGTGGACATGAACTATGAAGTTGATAACACTGATTTAACCGTTTCATTTGAGGGGGATATGGCTTCGGTTTCAGAAGTTGAACGAAGAAAGTTGATTGAATCTGTGTTATTAACTGCTGAATCATTTGCATTTAATACAGTGCAATTCACCGGTCTCGAAAATGAATATCTGCCTGGCTACGATTTCACTGAACCGGTTAAAGTGCCGATAGGTGGTAATGCAGCGTTTATAGAATAACTTTTTAAAATGCTTGAAATAGTAAAAGGGTGAGACACCTCAAGATGTCTCACCCTTTTTTTATTCAAACTTTAATGCGTCACCATCAAATGGCTCGTCTGCAACTTTGATCGAATCTGTAGGACAGCCTTCGAATGCATCAAGCATATCATCATAAAGAACTTCAGGCACCTCTACAGTTCCTTCATTGTCATCAAGTACGACAAAAGCAATACCTTCATCGTCATAATCATAAATGTCAGGAGCTGCAGCGCCGCAGGCACCACATGCAATACATGTATCTTTATCTACGATCGTATATTTAGCCAATTGGATTACCTCCTTGTTCAAGCGTTTAAGTACTTTTTAAAATGTCCAATCCTTATTTTACTCGTACGTGTACTCATTTTCAATACTGAAGGGTACTTAATTTCTTAATACCCATCTTCAAAAGAAAGAAAACTGTTGAACTGTATGAGAGAGTGTTAAAATATACATACTAACCGGTTGAAGGAGTATGCGTATGAATTATCTGGACGCAATCGTATTAGCAGGCCTCGATATTATTGATGGCGAAAGAACCCAATCCTCTATTTATCATCTCCTTAAAGGTAAAAAAACCTCTCAAACCATTCAGGATGCCCAATTATTCGGTCTTTCTCCACTATTTCAGATGTACCGGACTTTAAAGAGACCATACTATGATCATCGTATTCAGCAATGTAAAGAAAAGGGTCTGATCCGTGAAATCGAACCGCTAAAATTCAGATTGACATCCACAGGACGCACGGCGCTTGATGCTTATTTTTCAGATCGATCATTTCCTGTTTTTTTAAACGGATGGAAATATCATCAGATAACGGATGTGTTCTGGAAAAGACTCACACTGACTATTCAAACAGGGTCAAATCTGATTTATTCCAATCATCGATTTATCCCTGTAACGCGTGATGCTGAAGTCCAGCAGTGGGTAAAACATACAATCAGACAGCACCGTGACCATTTGGGAGATTTTACGCTGAAGCTGCATGACGAATTAAAGAATTTGTTAGAAAATAGTGAGCTTCCTGAATCACCTGAATTACTTGTCGGGCAATTTTCAGGCTACAATCATATTGGCCTGACTAATAGTCAGCTTGCTGAACTTTTTAATTGCGGGACTGACGAATTAAATACGAGATTTATGAATGTTTTGCATTTTCTTTTTCAGGAGATTGAAAGTCATCCCGAACAATTTCCTCTTTTGACTAACATGATGAAAACGGATGAAAAAAGTGCGATACCTTTTACGAAATCGACTGAGGAGTCTTATCAGTACTTAAAAAATCGATTATCAATTGATCAGATTGCCGCTGTGAGAAGATTAAAAAGAAGTACGATTGAGGATCATGTTCTTGAGATTGCTTTACTTGATCCGCGTTTTTCGATTGATCCATTTATAGATCATTCACTTTCTGAGAGGATCAGGACATTGCATATAAAAAGTAGCCGTCTTAAATTTATCAAAGACCAGATTCCAGAAGCTGATTATTTCCAAATTAGACTCGTACTGGCCAAAGCGGAAAGAGGTGAACATGTATGGAAGAACTACTTAAAGAAAAATTTGGATATGATACATTCCGAAGCGGTCAAAAAGAAGTCATCGAAACCATACTGAAAAATCAGGATACGATCGCAATGCTGCCGACCGGGTCAGGTAAAAGTCTTTGTTATCAATATCCATCTTATGTTAACCAGAAGCGAGTGTTAATTATATCCCCGCTATTGTCTCTTATGCAGGATCAGGTTGATCAAATTAAGCTGAGAGGTGAAAAGAGAGTAGTGGCAATCAACTCTTTTTTACATTTTAATGAAAAAAAGCTGACTATGCGTAATCTTGAATCGTTCCGGTTTATTTTTCTATCACCGGAGATGCTGTCTTCAACTGAAGTGTTAAATAAACTAAAAGAAATAGGCATCGGGCTGCTCGTCATTGATGAAGCACACTGTATATCTCAATGGGGACCGGATTTCAGACCTGACTACCTTAAGCTTGGCGGGTTTAAAAGAGCATTGGGAAATCCGTGTACACTTGCACTTACAGCTACAGCGACTGAAGAGATCCGAACAGATATTGCCGATAAACTGAATTTGAGTCATTGGAAAGAATGGGTTTTTTCAGTTAACCGACCCAACATAACATTAGAAGTTAAAAAAATGACAGATTCCTATGCAAAAGAAAATTCACTGATAGATGAAATAAAAAGTAATCGTGCTCCTGGCATTGTTTTCTTTTCAAGCAAAAAGAAAGCAGAAGAAATGCAGGCTAATGCAGTTATAAAGGGAATAAGGTCAGCTGTCTATCATGGTGATATCGAAACCGATCAGCGAATCTTAATTCAACAGCAGTTTATTACAGGTCAGCTGGACTGGATTTTTGCAACAAATGCATTTGGAATGGGTATCAATAAAGAGAATATCAGAACAGTAATCCATTTCCATATGCCATCTTCCATTGAGAACTTTCTGCAGGAGATTGGCAGAGCAGGGAGAGACGGCTGTCCTGCTCATTCAATTCTGCTTTACAGTGAATATGACGTGGCCATTCCTTTGCAGCTGGCTGAATTTGAAAAGCCTGAACCTATTCAGATAGAAAGTTTTTATCGTTTGATTTCCAATGGAAAGCGAGTTGATGACATACAGCAGGAGCTTATGCTGACAGATACTCAATTAAGGGTGCTTGTCTATTATGCTGATCACTTGCAATCCGGTTCCTGGCCAACTGATGTGGAAAGAATACTTGAAGCCAGGCTTCAAAAAAAGAGAAGTCAGGTGATGGATATAAAAAAGTATATCGATTCGAATACTTGCAGAAGGGAATCGCTGCTAAGCTTTTTTAGTGAAAACAGTTTTGAAAAACGGGATCAGTGCTGTGATATATGCGGTCTTAAAGATATGAATGAGCAAAAACAGCCAAAAGGCGTATCACCAATGCACTGGAGAGATCGTTTGAACCATCTGCTGATCGGAGGAGCCCGTGAATCGTAAAACGTATTATCCCTGTTCAGTGCTGATCAGAGCCGTCGTGCTGTCACAGTTGATCATTGTAGTAGCCGCACTGCTCCTTGCAGGTATTTTATTTCAAACTACCAATGAGTTCATGGCGATATTTTCATTTGATATGAATGTATTAGCAATCGGGTTAATTGTTGGAGCTGTGTGTGTCGCTGCAGACCTGCTTTTAATGAAGATTCTTCCTGAGCAAGCGTTTGATGATGGCGGTATCAATGAACGACTGTTCACCTGTTTACAGCCCGTTCAGATTTTTTTCCTCACACTGCTGATTGCTTTTAGTGAGGAATTGCTGTTTAGAGGTGTGCTGCAAACACATATTGGATATGTTTTGGCGAGTATTGTATTTATTGCAGTGCATGTAAGGTACCTGAAAAATACATACTTGCTGATAAATGTTACTATTTTAAGTTTTCTTTTGGGATATGTGTATGAATCTACCGAAAGTCTATGGTCAGTTTTCATTATTCACTTTATAATAGACTATATATTAGGTATTTATATTCATTATTCCAATAAAGAAGGGGTTTAATATGAAAAGAGATCCTTATAGAGACCGAGCTGAAAAAGACCGCAAAGAATTGATGACAGCAAACAGTGATGCTGAAAGTCAGGAAGAAGTAACATCCAGACTTGAACTGCATGGCAAAAAAAGAGAAGAAAAAAAATCCACCAAAAAACCTTTTCCGTTAATTGGATTATTACTGGCGTCATTCGTCCTGCTTCCACTGACGGTTGTGCTGGTATCGATCTTTTTCTTTTCCAACAGTGATTCAGGCATTACGAATGCAACACTTGAAAATGCAAATGAATTTCAAATCGAAAAAAATAGAGAAACTGCACTAAGTGATAAAGCTGAACCGGTATTAGCCGGCGTTACAAATGACGATGAAGAAGCTTCTGAGGAAGTGGCTGAAGAGCCTGCTGAAGAGGTTCAGGAGGAAATATCTGAACCTGCAGAAGAACCTGAAGATGTCCCGGAAGAGCCAGTTGAAGAAACTGTTGAAGAGCAGCCTGAAGAAACCCCTGCAGAGGAACCATCCGGCACAACGCATACCGTTCAGGCTAATGAAACACTCTACAGAATTTCCGTCAATTACGGATTGGGTCCAGATGGAGTGGAGCAAATAAAACAGCTGAACAATCTGGGGGATAATGAAATTTACGTCGGACAGGTTTTACAGCTTCCATAATTGGATAAAGGATTTAAGCTGTTACTTGTAGAATGAGTTATAAACAGCTTTGCTGTTATCAATCAATTGGGGTGAAGGATATGTTTGTTAAAAGCGCAATGGTGCCTGCAGCAAAATGTTATACAGTGCAGGCGGATGAATCAATTGAACACGTGATCAATCTGCTTGAGGAGAAAGAAGTTGATGCACTGCCGGTCCTGAACGGGGATACATATCAAGGTGTCACAACACGATATCATATTTATCAGGACTTTTTTAAGTCAGGTTTGTCTAAGCAGGATTTCTATTCAACTAAAAAGGCAGGAGATATTTTAACTCATGAAGATAACTTTCTGCAGGGTGATGAAATCTTTGAGACAACACTCTATCAGTTAAATGATTTTCCGCTGATGTCAGTCGTAGATCCTGATAAGAGGTTTAAAGGAATCGTTACAAGATATGATGTGTTCAACCAGTTCAGAAGCGCATTCGGTATGCATAAAGAGGGTGTACGTATTGCGTTTACCTCTGTAGAAACAGAAGGCAGAATCTCCCGACTTGCAGAAATTATCCAGCAGTTTCATGAATCAGTTATCTCACTTGTTACGTTTGATGAGACTGATAAGCTTGTCAGAAGAATCGTCTTAAAAATTGAGAAGAAAGATAACCTGGATAAATTCTTAAAACAGTTAGAAAAATCAGGGTTCAGAATCCTGGATATTAAAGAAGATTAACAGCCGATCATTTCCCTGACTCATAGGGAAATGATTTTTTTGATCCTTTAATCTATTTCATTCGGATTTACCGGGACACTCCCTCTAAACAACGCATGTTAAGAATTTTCTTGTTAAAATGGGCTGTTGATTGGAGCGAGAGTGCGTGCTTTCTGCAGGTGCGCCGTTTGATGGCGCCATCCCCGTCTTCTCCTGCAGCACAATCAGCAGCTGTGCAAAAACAGCACATAGCTTTAACCCTTCTAAAATTTTTAAAAACTTAGGCAGTACATATGTAAAGTTTAACTATGATCAAATATAATAAATCATTGTCCGTCAATAAATGTCTCTTAATCAGGAGGATTAAATGAAATATATCTATACAGGTTTTATTTTCTTTTTATCATTAGGTCTATGGATGTTAAAAAGAGCATATGAAAATAACCTGGTCACTCATAAAGTTCATATTAATAACGATTCTATTCATCGTCCGTTAACAATTTTGTTTATATCCGATATACATCGTAGAAAAATTCCCGAACAATGGTTCCGCTCTTTACCTGATGCTGATCTGGTTTTAATTGGAGGGGATATGACTGAAAAAGGTGTATCTTATGACCGGGTCAAAGCTAATGCTGCTCTGCTTGCTGAAGCTGGCAATGCCTATTTTGTATTCGGTAATAACGATGAGGAAGTAGATAAAAATCGACTGAGCGGTATTTTGAAAGGTGCGGGTATAACAGTGCTTGAAAATGAGTCTGTTGTGCTGGACGATCATTACGCACTTTCAGGAATTGGGGATATTAATTACCGGAAAGATGACCTGAATGCGGCGTTTAAAGAAGTAGGGAACAGGAATGTTATACTGCTGAGCCATGACCCGAGAGTAGCGAGAAAATTAGCAGGTGCTGAACGGTCAGATCAAATCAGGCTTATCCTTTCTGGTCACACACACGGCGGTCAGATCAGGATATTCGGCTTTGGACCCTATGAGAAAGGTCAATTAATCAAAAAAGATCATTACACTCAATTAATCAGTAACGGGTATGGCACAACAGTGATTCCAATGAGACTTGGTGCTAAATCTGAAGTCCATCTGCTGAAGATTTATTAAAAAGTTATATAAAACCTATACAAATTTTACATCTTTGTATAATGAATATATAATTAGGTATCAAACAGTCTTGAGCAGGAGGTTGGACATGAAAGCGGATGAAGGTAAATATAATATTAAAGCTGTTTCTAATATGCTTGGAATTCAACCTGGTACGCTCAGAGCGTGGGAACGTAGATATCAAATGATCGCCCCCGTACGGAATGATTCAGGGCACAGATTATATACTGATGAGCATATCAGAAAACTTAAATGGCTGGTTTCAAAAGTAAACGCAGGCTTTACAATTAGCCAGGCTGTGGCACTTTCTGAACAGGAACAAGATCAGATTATAGCAGGTGATCAGAATGAAAACCAGCTGACAGTACTTAGAGAAGATTTATTGAATGCATTGATGAAGTTTGATGAAAGCAAAGCGCATGACCTGATCAATGAAGCTTTTTCGCTTTATACTGTAGATAAAGTACTTGTAGATATTCTTGGAAGCATTCTCATAAAAATAGGTTTGCTTTGGGAAGAAGGCAGAATCACGACAGCCCATGAACATTTTGCAACGTCGATTTTAAGGTCAAGGATCGGGATCTTAATGCACTCCTTCCCTCAGAATAATTTTCTGCCAAAAGTGGTTGCAGTCTGTTCACCCGGAGAGTGGCATGAGCTCGGCTTGCTGATTTTTACGCTCTATATCAGAAGAAAAGGATTTAATGTAATCTATCTCGGTTCAAGCATAAAAGAAGGTGATATCCAGACAGTGCTGGATACTGTTGAACCAAAATTCTTATTTATGTCTTGTACATTAAAAGCGAATTTATCACGTGCAACAGATCTAATAAAAGACCTTGAAGCGGAATATAAAGATCTTGCAATCGGTCTTGGTGGCCATGCCGTTAATATGATGTCTGAAGAAGAGAAAAAAGGATTTGAAAAAAACCTTGTAGGTCTCAATAAAGAAGATTGGGAAGACTGGATCAGTAAATCACTGAATATGTCTGCAAATTAATTGTATCAGAACGTAAAAACTCCTATTATGATAAAATAGGAGTTTTTTAATGAACCGGATATCAACGGTTTGCACCGAGGAGTGAATAAAGTGAAAAATGAACAGGTAATCGTGATCGGTGGAGGGCCATGCGGGCTCTCAGCAGCGATCGAACTTAAAAATAAAGGAATCAACCCGCTGATTATTGAAAAAGGTAATATTGTAAATGCAATTTATCACTACCCTACTCACCAGACTTTTTTTTCATCAAGTGAAAAGCTTGAAATAGGGAATGTGCCTTTTATCATCGAGCAGCATAAGCCAAAGAGAAATCAGGCCCTTGTCTATTATAGAGAAGTGGCTT
This sequence comes from Jeotgalibacillus malaysiensis, assembly GCA_000818095.1. Taxonomy (NCBI): domain Bacteria; kingdom Bacillati; phylum Bacillota; class Bacilli; order Caryophanales; family Caryophanaceae; genus Jeotgalibacillus; species Jeotgalibacillus malaysiensis. The sequence goes on along the minus strand of CP009416.1, from coordinate 1,866,127 downwards.
CAAGACACGATTTAAGGATTAATCGTTTTGAAAAAGTAAAAAATGTCTCAAAGCATAACAACTCATTTATCGTAGAGACAGATAAAGATGAATATACAGCTGAAAAAGTAGTTGTAGCAACCGGTTATTATGATCATCCGAACAGATTAACATGCAATGGAGCTGACCTTGAAAAAGTTCATCATTATTTTAAGGAAGCGCATCCTTATTTCGATTTGGATGTAGCAGTGATTGGCGGTAAAAATTCGGCGGTCGATGCAGCGATTGAACTTCAAAAAGCAGGAGCAAGAGTGACTGTGTTATACAGAGGCAGTGATTATTCGCAAAGTATTAAACCGTGGATTCTTCCTGAATTTGAAGCGCTTGTTAAAAACGGTACTGTTAACATGATATTTAATGCAGATATTAAAGGGATCTCAGAAGATGAACTGACTTATACAGATGGTTTTCAAGACGTAACAATAAAAAATGATATCGTATTCGCGATGATAGGCTATCATCCGGACCATTCTTTCATTGAAGCAATGGGCGTCGAAATTGATTATGATACTGGCAGACCATTATTTAACCCTGAAACGATGGAAACGAACGTTGAAGAAATCTATATTGCAGGAGTGATTGCTGCAGGTAACAATGCAAATGAAATTTTTATTGAAAACGGCAGATTTCATGGGAATCAAATTGCAGAGGCAATCATCAAAAAAAGAAGCTGATTCAGCTTCTTTTTTGACTTTCTGCAGAGGCCCTAAGTTTTCTCAAGCAGGTCTCGCAAATTACTTAAACATCGATGCAATATACTCAGGATCATCAGTCTGGGATAATCCGATCATCAGCTTCAGTCTTGCTTTCTGTCCGTTAAGACCGTTAGAAAAAATAACGCCTTTTTGTTTCAGTTGTCTGCCTCCGCCTTCATAGCCATATACATCCTGCGTAATACCGTTAAAGCATCTTGATACTAGCACTACAGGGATATTCTTACTAATTAACTCTTCAATGCCTTCGATTGTTGCTGGAGGGAGGTTACCCTGGCCGAGCGCTTCAATGACCACACCGTCAAAATTCAAATCAGCAAGCGCACTCAGCAGTCTTGAGTCCATACCTGCATATGCTTTAATGATCGCCACGTTCTTACTGAGAGCAGAAATGGTATATTTTACGTCTAGCTTAGGCGTGTGGTGAAACAGGACCCCTCCTTTAGTGACAATCCCGATCGGACCATACTGTGGGCTCTGGAAAGTAGAGACATTGCTGGAATGCGTTTTAGTTACATTTACTGCGGTATGAATCTCATCATTTAATACAACGAGCACACCCTTACCGAATGCCTCCTCACACGTAGCTACCCTGACAGCGCTGATTAAATTATAAAGACCGTCTGACCCTATCTCATTAGATGATCTCATCGCCCCTGTTACAACGATTGGAATGGACAGTCTGAGCGTGAGATCCAGAAAATAAGCAGTTTCCTCGAGCGTATCAGTACCGTGAGTAATAACAGCTCCGTGAATACCATCTTCAAGATAATATTTTTCGATCAGCTTTTTTAATTCCAGCATGTGATCCGGTGTAATATGTGGGGAAGGGAGTGTAAAAGGCGCTTCAACGATGAAATCTGCATAGTCATTAAGGTTATGTGTATGTCTCAGCAACGGATTGTTGCCTTCTGTTTTTACTGCACCTGATTCATCTTCTGACATTGAAATCGTTCCGCCTGTATGTATAAGTAAAAGTGTTTTTTTCGACATTTTATCACTCCTGAAAAGTTAATTGTGTAAATGAATTCTTTTCCATGATACGATGAGAAAAACGGATTGAAAAGAGGCAACAGCATGATCGCTCTAATTTCAGCTGCGATAGCACCGGGACTTGCTCTTCTAAGTTATTTTTATTTAAGGGACCAATATGACTCAGAGCCAGTCAGGGTCGTTTTCAGAGCGTTTATCTTAGGAGTTGCTGTTACGTTTCCCGTTATGTTTTTGCAATATGTGATTGAGGTTGAAACTGATTTTTCCAGTATGCTGGTGCAGTCATTTCTCGCATACGGATTGTTAGAAGAATTTTTTAAATGGTTTATTTTATATTTTTTTATTTTTCATCTTGTTGAATTTGATGAACCATATGATGGTATTGTATACGGTGCTGCGGTTTCACTGGGATTTGCCACACTCGAAAATGTTTTATATCTGGCTGTTTACGGTTTGGATGCAGCAGTCGGGAGAGCGCTTTTACCAGTATCAAGCCATGCGCTTTTTGGAGTAGTGATGGGCTATTACATAGGAAAAGCTAAGTTCCATCTTAACAGAAAATTATTTGTGCTGATTTCATTACTATTACCAATTCTTCTCCATACTACTTATGATTTTATTCTAATCAGCAGCAGGAACTGGATCTATTACATGGTACCTTTTATGCTCTTTCTCTGGTGGTTTGGTTTGTGGAAGGTAAAAAAAGCTCATATTCTGACTGATGCGCACCATAAAACAAAATTGACCTGAAAAAGCATGCAGCCGCATGCTTTTTTATTTTGATTTTTGGTCTATGTCGTTTCATTTGTTTTGAATAGAACGCGAATATTGGTTCAGATTAAGAGTAACAGTTCAACTGGAGGAATCTGTATGAAAAAAAGTTTTGTTTTTATCTTTGCACTAACGGTCTTTTTTAGCAGCGTAGCAGAAACTGATTCATTCAGTGGACAGGTTATTCAAAAAGGGGCTTTTGGTGATGATGTGATCGAGCTACAATCCAGACTTCAATATATCGGCTACTATAAAGGGCAAATTGATGGAGATTTTGGGTGGGGCACCTATTGGGCACTGAGAAATTTTCAAGCTGATTATGGTATGGAAATTGACGGCCTCGCGGGTCCTGAAACTAGACAGAAGCTAATCAATGCCAGTCAATACAATGAGTCATTTGTTAAAGAGAACATAAATAAAGGAACAAAATTTACTCATTACGGGGGAACACCTCTTGAGAATCAGGTGAAAAAAGAAACAGTTTCAAAAAAATTAAAGTTACCTAATGGATATTCAGAGAACGATATTAAACTTATGGCGAATGCAGTGTATGGAGAAGCAAGAGGGGAGCCGTATGAAGGGCAGGTGGCTGTTGCTGCAGTAATTTTAAATCGTATTGAGGATGAGGCTTTTCCTAACACGGCATCTGGAGTCATTTTTGAACCGCTGGCATTTACTGCCGTAGCTGACGGACAGATCTGGCTGACCCCAAATGATCAGGCAAGGCGTGCAGTGATGGATGCGATAAATGGATGGGATCCGTCTGAAAATGCGTTGTATTATTTCAATCCAGTTACTGCTACTAGTAAATGGATTTGGACAAGACCTCAAATTAAAAAGATAGGTGAACATATTTTCTGTCTGTAAAGAAGGAGAATGCCAAATGAACTGGAAAAAAACAATCCTCATCGTATTATTTTTAACTGCTTTTTCTGCTGCAGCTTTTGCAGCATATCAGAAGGGCCAGATGAAACCTATAGAATTTATATTGATGCAGACAACGGTCAGGAAGAAAAAGTAGAAAAGCTTTAAGCAATTTACTGTAAAAGGAATTGTAAAAGTAATTTTCTGTGAGATAATACCTATAAAGCGAACGATAGGTAGGTGTATCCGATGAAAATAGGAACTGTCCTGACCATTGAACCGATGCATGCTTCTAACCAGGATAAATATAAAAGCAGGCTGGTGGAAATGAGTGGTGGAAAGCTGTATATTGATTATCCCATTAATATGATGACGAATAAAACGGTCTTTCTGATTGATGGTATGCAGCTTAGAGTCAGTTACACAAATGACCAGAATGATGCATATTCATTTGAAACAGAAGTGAAGGGCCGGAAAAACATTAATATCCCAATGATTCTGCTGGATCAGCCGGATGAAAAAGATTTAATAAAGGTACAGCGCAGACAGTTTGTCAGAGTAAATACTTCCATTGATCTTTCAGTGAAAAGTAAGTCAATCTCATTTCATACAGTAACTGAAGATGTCAGTGCAGGTGGACTTTCTTTTATTATGAAAGAAGGATTAGATTTCCATACAGCCGATCCGGTCACCCTGATGATGGTACTGCCAATGAGAAATGGTGAAAATCAATACCTGAAGGCTGATGGGGAAATCACACGATCAAAAATGGTCAACGGTGTTAAGGTCGGAATGCTAAAATTTAAAAATTTAACTGCGCTTGAGAGACAATTACTGCTCAGGTATACGTTTGAATGCCAGTTGAAGATGAAAGAAAAATAAACTCTACGCATCTGCTCTTTAAAAGCAGGTGCGTTTTTGAGTGCTTTTCACCTGTTGAGATATGATACAATAATTGAGATTATATTAGATTGAGGAGAATCGCTAGTGAACAATACAAAGAAAATCAGAATCGCGCTTGATGGACCAGCAGCTGCCGGAAAAAGCACAGCTGCGAAAAAAATTGCAGAAAAGCTTGGCTTTATTTATATAGACACAGGTGCTATGTACCGCACACTTACTTATAAAGCATTAAAAAATCAGATCGATCCAAAAAATGAGCAGGAATTATATAACCTGCTGTTGAATACAGTAATAGAGCTTAAACCAGGAATAGATGGACAGCTTGTGTATTTAGACGGAAAAGAAGTTACAACAGAAATCAGACAGCAGGATGTAACGCAAAACGTTTCTGACGTTGCGCTTCATCAGCTTGTTAGAAGTGAGATGGTCAGAAGGCAGCAGGAACTTGTGAAAAACGGGGGAATCGTGATGGACGGCCGTGACATCGGAACAGCCGTTATTCCGGATGCTGAGCTGAAAATATTTATGTCTGCTACAGCTGAAGAGCGTGCTAGAAGACGATTTGAGGAACATCAGAAACAGGGAATAGAATCTGATCTTCATGTGCTTCAGGCTGAAATTGAGAAACGTGATCATATTGATTCAACGAGAGCTGTATCCCCGCTTGTAAAAGCAGAAGATGCTATTGAACTTGATACAACTCATATGTCAATTTCTGAAGTAGTAAATAAAGTAACTGAACTGGCTGCTGACCGGGGGGCTGTATGATGAATTTATATGCTTTTGCAAAAGGATTAGTAAAAACTGTATTAACGCCTGCTTACAGAATACGAACAGTGGGTAAAGAACATATACCAGAGCATGGCGGCGTATTAATATGTGCAAACCATATTAACGTGCTCGACCCACCTGTAGTGGGGATTACTTCGCCACGACCTGTTTCATTCATGGCAAAAGAGGAACTTTTCAATATGCCGGTACTGAAAAAGCTCCTTCCGAACTTAAATGCATTTCCGGTCAAAAGAGGGATGAGTGACCGTGAAGCACTTCGAAAGGGACTGAAGCAGTTAAAGGATGGAAATGTTGTCGGTTTATTCCCGGAAGGCACAAGAAGCAAAGACGGTCAGATCGGAAAAGGTCTTGCAGGTGCCGGATTTTTCGCATTAAGATCCGACGCTGCAGTCGTACCGTGTGCAATCATCGGACCATATAAATTTTCCAGACGCCTGAAAGTGGTTTATGGCAAACCAATTAATATGGCTGAATTAAAAGAAAGAAAAGCCTCCGCTACAGAGGTAACTGAGATTATTATGAATGAGATCAAAACACTTTCCGACAATCATCGCTAAAAGTTCTCGCTTGACAAACAGGGCTATTTATTAGAAGTTAGTAGTATATTCTGAATTTAACATTAAACTGTGAATTTTTTCACATTTAAGTCAATTTCAGCAGTCTTGGATTAAGGAGGAGTACATATGACAGAGGATATGAACAACATCGAAGTAAACTCATTAGAGGTAGGAGATCGGGTTACCGGGACTGTAACCAAGGTGGAGGAAAAACAGGTTCTTGTGGATGTTAAAGACAGCAAGATAGACGGTATTATTCCGATCTCAGAACTTTCGAGCCTCCATGTAGAAAAAGCCTCTGACGTTGTAAAAGAAGGGGACGAGCTTGATCTGGTCGTAACGAAGGTCGAAGAAGAATTGCTCGTGCTCTCTAAACGTAAAGTTGAAGCAGAAAAAGCGTGGGAAGAAATGAAGCGCAGATATGAGACGGAAGAAGTATTTGAAGCTGAGGTTAAAGACGTTGTAAAAGGCGGTCTTGTTGTTGATCTTGGCGTAAGAGGCTTCGTCCCTGCTTCTCTTGTTGAGGATTACTATGTAGAAGATTTTGAAGATTATAGAGATAAATCTCTTACTTTTAAAATTGTAGAACTTGACGAAGAAAAAAACAGACTGATTCTTTCTCACCGGGCTGTAATTGAGGGAGAAAAGGCTGAAAAAAAGAAAGAACTGCTTGAAAAGATCCAGGCAGATGATGTACTAGACGGTACAGTCCAGCGCATTACTGACTTTGGAGCCTTCGTAGATATTGGCGGTGTAGATGGACTCGTTCATATTTCCCAGCTGTCACATCAGCATGTGGAGAAACCATCCGATGTTGTAGAAGAAGGTCAAAAAGTTCAGGTGAAGGTTCTCTCGGTTGATCGTGATAATGAAAGAATATCGCTTTCGATTAAAGAAACGCTGCCCGGACCATGGTCTGACATTGACGAAAAAGCACCAAGAGGATCCGTACTTGATGGTAAAGTAAGACGTCTTGTCTCCTATGGTGCATTTGTAGAAGTATTCCCGGGTGTAGAAGGCCTTGTTCATATTTCACAGATTTCACACCAGCATATCGGAACTCCTCATGAGGTGCTGACAGAGGGTGAAGAGGTTCAGGTGAAGGTGCTTGATGTGAATGTAAATGATCAAAGACTGTCACTATCAATCAAGGAATTAAAAGAAGACAAAGGTTCTTCTTCACAAAACTATGAAATGCCTGAAGAATCATCCGGTTTCCAGCTTGGTGAAATGATTGGTGATAAACTGAAGGATTTAAATAATGATAAGTAATTAGGTGGATGAATGTGAGCAGAGCGAAAAGAAAATTAGATCATATTGAATATGCTTTATCTGACAAACAATCCGGAAAAACAGGCTTTGATGAAGTGGTAATTGTTCATCAGAGTCTGCCGGATCGTTCTGTTAATGATGTTTCTCTTCACTCTGAAGTAGGCGGACTTTTACTAAGTTCGCCTTTTTTTATCAACGCCATGACTGGCGGGGGTGGAGAGAAAACATCAGAAATTAATGCTTCTCTTGCAAGAGCAGCAAAAGAAACAGGGATTGCACTATCTGTAGGATCTCAGATGTCTGCTATTAAAGATAAGCAGGAACGTCATACTTATCAGGTTGTGAGAAAAGAAAATCCTGACGGGCTGATTTTCGGTAATATTGGAAGTGAAGCAACCGTATCACAAGCAATCGAAGCAGCTGAAATGATTGAAGCTGATGCGCTCCAGATTCATCTGAACGTGATTCAGGAGCTTGCTATGCCTGAAGGAGACCGCGCTTTCAACGGGGCGCTCGAAAGGATTGCACGGATCTCAGATGAGTTACCGATACCGGTAATTGTGAAAGAAACCGGCTTTGGGATCAGCAGTGAAGCTGCAGTTAAGTTGAACGAGACATCGATTGCAGCGATTGATGCAGGGGGTTATGGCGGAACTAATTTCTCTAGCATTGAAAATAACAGACAGGAGAGAAAAAAGCTGTTTTTTAATGAATGGGGAATTCCAACTGCCGCTTCTATTGTTGAGACAGCCGCAGTTACGAATAAGGATGTACTTGCTTCCGGCGGGATACATAAAAGTTCAGATGTGTTAAAAAGCTTATTACTCGGTGCATCTGCAGCGGGAATTGCAGGATCGTTTTTGAGAATTCTAACTGAACAGGGTGAAAAGCAGTTAGTCGAAGAAATTAAATTTTTTCAGGATGATCTGATTATGATGATGACAGCACTTGGATGTAAAACTGTTGCTGATCTGAAACATATACCTGTCGTGTTGACAGGCAATCTATATCATTGGCTGAATGTAAGAGGCTTTTCACCTGAACTTTTCAGCAGAAGATCTTAAGTAGTGATTAAATAATGTTATAATGAAAGCTGATTTCCTTACCAGAAATCAGCTTTTACTTGTATGGAGAGTCATTGTGCATTAAATTAATTACTGATACAATGATTTGGCTGTATAGAACGAATAAATTGATAGTACACTTTAAATGAAGTGTGTAGAAAGGGTGAACGTCATGGCAAAAGCAAAGCCGGTCGTTGCGATAGTTGGTCGCCCGAATGTAGGGAAATCCACTATTTTTAACAGAGTTGTAGGAGAAAGAGTATCAATTGTGGAAGATACTCCCGGAGTTACTAGAGATCGTATTTACAGTTCAGCAGAATGGCTGAATTATGACTTTAATATTATTGATACAGGTGGTATTGATATAGGTGATGAGCCATTTTTAGAGCAGATCAGACAGCAGGCTGAAATCGCCATTGATGAGGCGGATGTCATTATTTTTATGACAAACGGACGTGAAGGGGTAACCTCTGCAGATGAACACGTAGCAAAGATTTTATATAAGTCTAACAAGCCTGTCGTCCTTGCAGTGAATAAGGTCGATAATCCTGAAATGAGAGACCAGATTTATGATTTTTATTCACTCGGTTTTGGAGAACCTTACCCAATCTCTGGCTCTCATGGTCTTGGCCTTGGAGATTTGCTTGACGCTGCTGCAGAGCACTTTGATAAGCGTGAAATTGAAGATTACGGTGATGAGGTTATTAAGTTTTCTCTCATTGGCAGACCTAACGTAGGGAAATCATCCCTTGTTAACTCTCTGCTCGGAGAAGAGCGGGTAATTGTCAGCAATGTAGCAGGTACGACCAGAGATGCGGTTGATACACCTTACAAATATGACGGTCAGGAATATGTCATTATTGATACTGCAGGTATGCGTAAAAAAGGTAAAGTTTATGAATCCACTGAAAAATACAGCGTGCTTCGGGCACTGCGAGCAATTGAACGTTCAGACGTTGTGCTTGTGCTGATTGATGGAGAAGAGGGAATCATCGATCAGGATAAAAAAATCGCTGGCTATGCACATGATGCAGGTCGTGCCGTGATTATTGTCGTAAACAAGTGGGATGCTGTAGAGAAAGACGAAAAAACAATGGACAAGTTTGAAAAAACAATCAGGGCTCATTTCCAGTTCCTTGATTACGCGCCAATTGTATTTGTATCCGCACTCACGAAAAAGAGAATACACACATTGCTCCCGGTAATTAATATGGCGAGTGAAAATCACTCAATGAGAGTTCAGTCAAGCATACTGAACGAAGTGGTGATGGATGCTGTAGCCATGAATCCGACACCTACAGAAAACGGCAGAAGATTGAAAATCTTTTATGCCACTCAGGTTGCTGTTAAACCGCCGACCTTTGTTATTTTTGTAAATGAACCTGAGCTGATGCATTTTTCATATGAAAGATTTCTCGAGAACCGTATAAGAGAAGCATTCGGATTCGAAGGAACACCGATTAGGCTGATTGCAAGAGCAAGGAAGTAGGATAAGGGGAGGTTTTAATTGTGTCAAATCTGAACATTGCCGTACTTGGGGCAGGGAGCTGGGGAACGGCTCTGGCACTTGTGCTTGCTGATAATAAACATCAGGTGAGACTCTGGACTCATACAGAAGCTCAGGCTGATATAATTAATCAGACACATACAAATCAAAAGTATCTGCCGGATACGGAGCTGCCTGAGCTGATCAGAGCTTATTCAGATATGGCAGAAGCAGTTTCTTCTGCTGATATGATTGTATTTGCAGTACCAGCAAAAGTAACGAGAGAAGTCGCAGAAAAAGTAAACACTGCTGCAGAGAAGCAGGCAATAGTGGTTCATGTGAGTAAAGGTATTGAACCTGATTCACATTTGAGAATATCTGAAATTCTTGAAGAAACACTCTCTGCTGATGTAATGTCTGACCTTGTGGTTCTTTCGGGACCGAGTCATGCAGAAGAGGTCGTGAAAAGACATCCCACAACTGTCACAGCCGCTTCAGATCAGATCGAAGCAGCAGAAAAAGTACAGGATGCATTCATGAATCAGCATTTCAGAGTCTATACAAACACAGACGTAGTTGGTGTTGAAGTTGGGGGAGCACTTAAAAATATCATTGCGCTTGCTGCCGGCATTACTGACGGCCTTGGTTATGGAGATAATGCAAAGGCTGCCCTGATTACCCGCGGGCTTGCAGAAATTGCAAGACTGGGAACAAAAATGGGTGCCAATCCACTTACTTTCTCAGGTCTTACGGGTGTAGGAGATCTGATAGTAACTTGTACTAGTGTACACTCAAGAAACTGGAGAGCTGGTAATATGCTCGGTAAGGGTCACAAGCTTGAAGAAGTACTCAGCAGTATGGGAATGGTCGTAGAAGGTGTCAGAACGACTAAAGCTGCTTATCAGCTTGCTGATAAATATAATGTATCAATGCCGATCACATCAGCGTTGTATCATGTATTGTTTGAAGGTGTGCATCCTAAAGAAGCAGTCGACCAGCTGATGGCGAGAGTGAAAACGCATGAAATGGAAGATCTCGTTAATATTCTTGAAGATCAGGACGGTAAAACCGGGAACTAATCCCGGTTTTTTTAATGTATTGAATACATGATTTTCGAAAGAATGAACTTTTTCTGACTCTTCCAGATCAACAATCGGGATTCATATTTTTTTGTGCTATAATATAACGGCACGTTTTGTGAAAGGGTGAGCTTTAATGGATGCTTTAACAAAAATGTGGATTTCATTCGGTTCAATGGGATTTATGTTTCTGGCAATTATTATTATTTATTTCAGCCGATATAAAATTTCAAACAGGGTTTTTAAGTTTATTACTGCTTTTGCAGCATATGTATTTATGATTTTAGCAGGTTTAATCATGCTGTGGGTCGTTTTAAGCGGTCCGACAATGGAAGCCTGAGCAGGGGGAGAGTAATATGAAAAAGCGCCTGGTTGTACTTGCTGCGGCATTATCTGTCATGCTTGGCGGCTGTATGTTTCCTTCCCAGGAAAGAGCGGGTAACGAAATTGCTTATGAAGAACAGATTGAAAGTGTGCAGTCCGCTGTAGACCAGTACCAGGAGAATACGGGTGGTCTTCTTCCAATTAAAACTGTAGAGAATGATACACCTGTTTACAGAAAATATCAGATTGATTTTTCGTTGCTGAAGCCGAGGTTTATGGCAGAGCTTCCAGGTAATGCATTCGAAAACGGCGGTGTTTTTCAGTACGCGTTATTAAATGTAGAAGAAGATCCAACTGTTTATGTATTTGACTTAAGAGTGGCAGAGACGATCAGAACAATTCAAATCAGAGTTCAGGCTAACAGAGGAATTCCTTTTAAAGAGCAGGTTGGAGATAATATGTACTCAATTGACTACAGTAAGCTTGGATTCGATGAGGATCCGACTGCTGTCAGTCCATATACGGGTAATGAACTGCCGTTTGTAGCAAGTGGAGATGGTACAATTTATCTGGATTATATTACTGATCTTTATCAGCTGACACAGGACCGTGATTTATCATCGTTTCAGGCGGATCAGGATTTGCGTCCGATCTTAATTGAGGAATCCAGGATTATCCCGGCATACAGTGTTCCGTACTTCCTGGGTGAAGACGGTGAAATTGAATATGGAAGAGAAGAAACCGGTTCTTAAGTGAGCCGGTTTTTTTAGTTCTTTTTGCAGCATGTCCTCATAGAATATAATTGCGTGATGCTGAAACAGGGGGGCTTGCAGATGGAAAAACAAAATGTATTCGAACATATTGCAGAGAGAACGGGAGGAGATATTTACATTGGTGTTGTTGGTCCGGTGAGAACTGGTAAATCAACTTTTATAAAGAAAATGATGGAGCTTGCTCTCATACCCCATATGAAAAATGCTGCAGAAAAAGAGCGCGCACAGGATGAACTGCCTCAAAGTGCCGCGGGTCGCACAATTATGACAACTGAGCCCAAATTCATCCCTAATTAGGCTGTGAAAATTACAGTATCTGAGGGACTTGAAGTCAATGTCAGAATGGTGGATTGTGTAGGCTACACAATACCGGGAGCTAAAGGCCACGAGGATGAATATGGTCCCAGAATGGTCCATACGCCTTGGTATGACGAGCCTATTCCATTTGATGAAGCTGCTGAGGCGGGTACAAGAAAAGTAATTCAGGATCACTCAACAATCGGTGTCATGATGTCTACTGATGGCACGATCGGTGAAATTCCGAGAGAGAGCTATGAGGAAACTGAAGAAAAAATAATTGCAGAGTTAAAAGAAGTCGGCAAACCATTTATTATGGTTTTAAACAGCGCTAGGCCACACCAGGAGCAGACTGAAACGTTAAGAAAAGAATTACAGGTGAAATATGATGTGCCTGTTGTAGCGATGAGTGTTGAAAGTATGCGGGAAACAGATGTGATGATGGTGCTAAAAGAAGCATTATACGAATTTCCTGTTCTTGAAGTGAACGTGCAGCTTCCGGGATGGGTAATGGTCCTCGATCAGGAGCACTGGCTCAGATCCCATTTTGAAACAGCGATTGGAGATGTCATTCATGATATCCGCAGAATCAGGGATGTTGACAGGGTAGTCAGACAGTTTGAGGAGTTTGACTACGTAGATACAGCTCAGCTCTCAGGGATGGATATGGGTGGCGGTGTAGCTAATATTGACCTTCATGCTCCCGAAGAATTGTACGATCAGGTGATAGAAGAGCTCATCGGTGAACGTGTAACAGGAAAAGATCACTTTTTATCATTAATAAAGGATTATACAGAAGCGAAGAAAGAATACGATCAATTCTCTGACGCGCTGAAAATGGTCAGACAGACCGGTTATGGCATCGCAGCTCCTGTTTTATCAGATATGAGTCTTGATGAGCCTGAAATCATCCGTCAGGGTGCACGGTATGGTGTGAGGTTAAAAGCAGTCGCACCTTCGATCCATATGATAAAAGTGGATGTTGAATCTGAATTTTCACCGATCATCGGTACTGAAAAACAAAGTGAAGAGCTCGTTCATTACTTAATGCAGGATTTTGAAGACGATCCGCTATCTATCTGGAGTTCTGATATTTTTGGGAGAAGTCTTAGCTCAATTGTCAGAGAGGGTATACAGGCAAAGCTTGCCATCATGCCTGAAAATGCGAGGTATAAGCTTAAAGAGACACTCGAAAGGGTCATTAATGAAGGTTCAGGCGGAATGATTACCATTATCCTGTAATGTAAATGACTTAAAGCAGCCTGTTTGTGGGCTGCTTTGTTTTATTCCCATTCGTAAAAGCTCACTGAATGTGCTATGATGCATATTCAGTATATGTTAAAGCTGGCTGTTGATTATAACTGTGTAAATAAAAATGGGCATTAGTAAAATGGATGTTTTAAAATGATGCCCTTGTTCAAATCACCTTAAAAACCTTAGTTTCAAGGGATTTATTCGTAAATATAGGTTTATAACCTATATATCAGGAGATAATAAGAAGAGATTGCCAATAATTATCGTATTATTCTTGCTAATGTATTTTTAATGTGATAATCTTTTAACAGAATTGATCTAAAACATTGATTCTATGGGCTTTTTAACGATAAATTAAAAATCGTGAAGATGCTTTTCAATGTTCACAATGCAACAGAGACTTGCCCATACTTTTTTTGGGAGGAGGTGAATGACGTGAACAAGACTGAACTAATTAACGCAGTTGCTGAGTCTGCTGAACTTTCTAAGAAAGACGCGACTAAAGCAGTTGATGCAGTATTCGATACAGTACAGGATGCACTTGCTAAAGGTGATAAGGTACAACTGATCGGTTTTGGTAACTTCGAAGTACGCGAGCGTGCTGCCCGTAAAGGCCGTAACCCGCAGACTGGTGAGGAAATCGAAATCTCAGCAAGCAAAGTGCCTGCTTTCAAACCAGGTAAAGCGCTAAAAGATGCTGTTAAATAATACATATCTTTAGCGAGAAAACCGCACATTTCGTGCGGTTTTTTATATGATAAAAAAATGATCGCACATTAACTGAGCAGTTGCCTTTGCGCCTTTTTCATCCGTTATGCTAATATGAAGTGAAATATAGCAGTGTAGGAGGATTGGACAATGGACCATACAACTGAACAATTAACAACCATAACTGATACAGGCCGGGTGGACCGGGAAAAGATACAAAAAGCAATTACAATGCTTCTAGAGGCGGTAGGAGAAGATCCTTCACGTGAAGGTTTACTTGATACACCAAAAAGAGTAGCAAAAATGTACGAAGAAATGTTCTCAGGGCTTCATAGTGACCCGAAAGAGTATTTTAAAACAGTATTTAATGAAGATCACGAAGAACTCGTATTTGTTAAAGATATACCTTTCCACTCAATGTGCGAACATCACCTGGTTCCTTTTTACGGAAAAGCGCATGTAGCATACCTTCCTAAAAACGGGAAAGTGACCGGGCTAAGTAAATTGGCAAGAGCAGTGGAAACAACTGCAAGAAGACCTCAGCTTCAGGAAAGAATTACGTCAACGGTTGCTGACGCAATTATGGAAATGCTCGCTCCACACGGGGCTTACGTCATTGTGGAAGCTGAACATATGTGTATGACAATGCGCGGCGTTAAAAAGCCTGGAGCCAAAACGGTTACTACTGCAGCTCGCGGTGTATACGAAGAAGATTCTGTACTAAGAAATGAAGTAATGACTCTTCTTAAGATGGATTAATAAAGGAGCGAATTTTTTTGAGTGACCAGAGTAATTTCATCAGTATCAAAGCACTTGAAGATGGCGTTAATGTCATTGGACTTACGCGCGGAACAGACACAAAATTTCATCATTCTGAGAAGCTGGATAAGGGTGAAGTGATGATCGCGCAATTTACAGAACATACATCAGCTGTAAAAGTGCGTGGCAAAGCTTCAATTTTGACGGCACATGGTGAAGTGCTGAGTGAAGAAAAAACGAAAAAGTAAAGTAGTGAATTGAAGCCAGCAGGTGCTGGCTTCTTTTGACTACACAACTTCTGTATTTGATATGCTATAATGGTAGGGATTTATAGATTTGGCTTGAATTTAATGATGCCTTATTTGGAGTAAATGCAAATAACTCAGGCATTTTATACATATGAACTAAGGAAACGGGGAGAAGACGATGAGCTTTAAACAATCTGAGCGCTGGATGACTGAGACAGTGCAACACATAACCGACCAAATTCATCATCCCTACCTCCATGCAGCAATCGGACAGCCTGAGATTGATCTGAACAGGCTGTCACTGCTTTTACTCCCCTTTTATCTAAAAAATAAATACACGAAACTCGATCAGTCTTACGTAGCAACAGCCATTTTAATTCAGCAGGCACTGGACACCCATGAGAAAGTTTCATTAAATGATGAATCACACAGGATTAAGCAGTTAACGGTACTTGCAGGAGATTATTACAGCGGTCTCTATTATAAAATATTATCAGAGATACCTGATATTGAACTTATCAGAAAAATTGCGCATGCGATTGAAGAAATCAACGAACATAAAATAGAGATTTCACCAGGTCATGCTTTAACAGAAAGTGAATTCCTGTATAGTCTAAAAAAAATCGAATCCTCGATCATTTCAGGTCTTTTCAAACATCTTGGTTTTCAGGAAATGGTGCCGCTTGCAGAAAACCTGCTGCTGGCAGAACGCCTGAAAAGAGAAAATAAAGCTTATTCAGAAGGGCACTTTTCAAGCCTGTTTTATTTTTTCAAGCATGGGGCGCACCACATTAAAGCATCAGATTATACACGGGTATATAAAAGGTTGATTAAAAAGATTACTGAAGAGATTGATGATCAGGTAAAGGAACTTAACATTCCTTCATCTGCTAAGCACCTGCCAATCTTCAGCTCTTTTTACGAAAGATTGATTATGTATGCAGAGGAAGGGTAATTATGCAAACAGAAAAAGAACAAAAAGTTCATGGGGTTTTTGAAAAGATCCACGGCCGCTATGATCAGATGAACTCGATTATCAGTTTTCAGCAGCATGTTCGCTGGAGAAAATATACGATGGACAAAATGCAGGTAGCACCTGGCTCAAAGGCGCTTGATGTATGCTGCGGGACAGCTGACTGGACAATTGCGCTAGCTGAGGCAACGGGTACAGAGGGTGAAGTAATTGGCCTTGATTTCAGCAAGAATATGCTGAAAACCGGCCATGAGAAGGTGAAAAATTATCCTCAGATTCAACTGGTCCATGGAAATGCAATGTCACTGCCTTATGAAGATAACTCTTTTGACTATGTCACAATCGGCTTCGGTCTCAGAAACGTTCCGGATTATCTTCAGGTCTTAAAGGAAATGAATCGTGTATTAAAGCCTGGGGGAATGGCTGTATGCCTGGAAACCTCCCAGCCTACTCTTCCGGGGTTCAGACAGGTTTATTATGCTTATTTTAAATATATTATGCCTGTCTTTGGTAAGCTGCTGGCGAAAAGCTATAATGAGTATTCATGGCTTCAGGAATCTGCAAAAGATTTTCCTGGTGCAAAAGAATTAGCAGACATGTTTGGGGAAGCCGGATTTACAAGTGTGCATTTTAAACCTTTCAGTGGTGGAGCGGCAGCAATGCATATCGGCTATAAAAAAGCTCAACATGCAGATTAGGTGGAAGTTAAATGAAATTAACGATGCTGTATTCGTTTTTAAAAGCGGATATCGAAGAAATTGAAAAAGAGCTGAGTAAAGCAATTGATTCAGAGACTGCATTATTAAAAAATGCATCACTTCATCTACTTCAGGCCGGAGGTAAACGTATCCGACCTGTTTTTGTGCTGTTATCTGCGAAAACAGGTCATTATGATATCCATCGTGTCAAAAACGCTGCAGTGGCGCTCGAGCTGATTCATATGGCGTCACTCGTTCATGACGATGTAATAGATAATTCTGAAATGCGCAGGGGCAGAACAACAATACAGGCAGAGTGGAATAATCAGGTGGCAATGTATACAGGAGACTATATGTTTGCAAGAGCACTTAATTACATGACGGTCATTGAAGATGCAACCGCACACCGTATTCTGTCTGATGCAATTGTTGAGCTGTGCCTTGGGGAAATTGCCCAGATTGAAGATAAATACAGGTTTAATCAAAGCATTAAGGATTATTTCAGAAGGATTAAGAGAAAGACAGCGCTGCTCATTGCTGTCAGCTGTCAGCTCGGTGCTGTAGCAGGAGAAGCAAGTGCTGAAGCGCAAAGAAGATTATACCGCTTCGGTTATTATGTTGGTATGGCTTATCAGATCACTGATGATATTCTTGATTTTACAGGTACTGAAAAAGAACTTGGTAAACCAGCAGGCGGCGATCTGCTTCAGGGCAACATTACGCTGCCGGTGTTTTTTGCAATGGAAGACCGGGAGCTTGGTCATAGAATCAGGAAAATCCATGAAGATATGCCAAAGGAAGATTTGCAGGACATTATTGACCTCATCTTAAAGACAGATGCCATTAAACGATCATCTGTTATCAGCCAGCGCTATCTTGTTAAAGCGCTTGAACAATTAGATGAACTTCCGCCTTCCCGCGCTAAAAAGTCATTAAGAGATATTGCGATTTTTATTGGCAAAAGAAAGTACTAATAAGTAATGAAAACGTTGCCAAAAAATCAAATGAGTGATAATCTTTTAGAGGGTCTTCTTGAGACCGACATACATAGTTGGGGGAATATGACATGGAAAAGACATTTTTAATGGTTAAGCCAGACGGGGTACAAAGAGGGTTAATCGGTGAAGTGATCAGCCGATTTGAAAGAAAAGGCTTCAAACTTGCAGCAGGAAAACTGATGGTGATTTCAGATGATCTTGCTAAGAAGCATTATGGTGAACATGCAGATAAGCCGTTTTTTGGTGAACTTGTAGACTTTATTACTTCCGGACCTGTTTTTGCAATGATCTGGGAAGGTGAAGATGTTGTAAAAACTGCACGTCATATGATGGGTGCGACTAAACCAAGTGAGGCTGATCTTGGTACAATCCGCGGAGATTTTGGTCTGACAGTTGGTAAAAACATCATTCATGGATCTGACTCTCTTGAGAGCGCAGAACGTGAAATGGCTCTTTTCTTCGGTGAGAGTGCAGCACTGGAATACAAAAAATCCAGTGACGAATGGGTATATTAATTAACAAAAGCACCTAAACAGGTGCTTTTTTTTATAGCATTTTTTAAAATGATTTACTATAGTAGCTTATAATAGCTGTAACAGGATGAGGTGAAACAGATGTCAAATGATTATACAGGTTTTGTATCATACATTAAAAATAAAACAGGAATTGATCTGAGTCTTTATAAAGAAGCGCAAATGAAACGGCGCCTTACATCTCTATACGAAAAGAAAGGCTATAGCTCTTTTACAGACTTCTCAACCGCACTCTCTTCAGAACAAAATTTGCTTGATGAGTTTCTGGACCGGATGACAATCAATGTATCTGAGTTTTACAGAAATCAAAAACGCTGGGAGATACTGGAGCAAAAAATAATTCCCGGCCTATTAAAGACGCATAAGCCGCTAAAAGTATGGAGTGCTGCCTGCTCAACTGGTGAAGAACCTTATTCTCTTGCCATGGTATTGAATCAATTTCCAAAGGGCAGTTATTCACATATACTAGCTACTGATTTAGACAAAATCGCAATTGAAAAAGCAAAAATTGGATTATA
Source organism: Jeotgalibacillus malaysiensis (assembly GCA_000818095.1). Taxonomy (NCBI): domain Bacteria; kingdom Bacillati; phylum Bacillota; class Bacilli; order Caryophanales; family Caryophanaceae; genus Jeotgalibacillus; species Jeotgalibacillus malaysiensis. Next base: position 1,847,511 of record CP009416.1, on the reverse strand, counting down.
TGCTGAAAGAGCGCTTGCAGAAGTGCCATCGAAAATTAAGCAGGAATACTTCACTAGACAAGGTTCTTTCTACCAGGTAAGCGATCGTATTAAAGGCCAGGTCCGTTTTAAACAGCAAAACCTGCTTAAAGACCGTTTTGACACCAGCTACGATTTAATCGTCTGCAGAAATGTCATGATTTACTTTACAGAAGAAGCAAAAGAGGCGCTTTATCATAAATTCAGCCAGTCGTTAAGACCGGGGGGAATCTTATTTGTTGGAAGCACTGAACAAATCTTCAATCCTGCAAAATATGGCTTTGAGTCAGCCGATACGTTTTTTTACCGGAAAATTTGAATTTGCCGGATAATTTCACTACATACAAAATAAAAAATATGTTAGACTGTACAAATATCACTTTAGCGAGTTGAAGGAGGAAAGCGTTATGATGAGATATTTAACAGCGGGAGAATCACATGGTCCGCAACTGACAACAATCATTGAAGGTCTTCCTGCAGGACTTAGCGTGGAAGCAGCTGATATAAATGAACATCTTGCAAGAAGACAAAAAGGATACGGCCGTGGACGGAGAATGCAGATTGAAACCGATCAGGCACAAATTCTGAGTGGTGTAAGACATGGTAAGACACTTGGATCTCCTATTGCACTTGTCGTTGAAAATAAAGACTGGACCCACTGGACTAAAATTATGGGTGCAGAACCAATTACTGATGAGGAAGAAAAAGAAGTAAGACGAAAAATTACCAGACCGAGACCCGGTCATGCTGATTTAAACGGTGGTATTAAATATGGACATAGAGATATGCGGAACGTGCTTGAACGGTCCTCCGCTAGGGAAACGACTGTCAGAGTAGCAGCAGGTGCGCTTGCGCAAAAGCTTCTTAAAGACCTGGGTATTAATGTAGCCTGTCATGTTAAAGAAATTGGTGGTGTTGTGGCAGGTGAGCAGGTGCTTACAGCAAATGAAATCAGGGAGAAATCCGAACAGAGTGAAGTCAGATGTATTGACCCTGAAGCTTCTGAGGAAATGAAAGCAGCGATTGACCAGGCCAAAAAGAATGGTGACTCAATTGGTGGAGTCGTAGAAGTTGTTATTGAAAATGTTCCTGCAGGATTAGGCAGTTATGTGCATTATGACAAAAAGCTTGATTCTAAAATAGCTGCAGCAATTATGAGCATTAATGCATTCAAAGGTGTAGAATTCGGCCTTGGTTTTGAAATGGCAAGACTTCCTGGCAGTCAGGTGCACGATGAGATCGCCTGGTCGGATGAAAAAGGGTATTACAGAAAATCAAACCGTCTCGGAGGATTTGAAGGTGGTATGACAACAGGTATGCCAATTGTTGTTAAAGGCGTTATGAAACCAATTCCTACTCTATATAAACCCCTTGAAAGCGTGGATATTGATACGAAAGAAGCCTTTAGTGCAAGCATCGAACGCTCAGACAGTTGTGCTGTTCCTGCTGCTGCAGTTGTGGCTGAAGCGGTCGTTGCCTGGGAGGTTGCAAAAGCAATCTGTGAACAATTCGACAGTGACAGGTTTGATCATTTGAAAAAGTCAGTTGAAGACCATAGAGCTTACGCAAAGGACTATTAAAATGGAACGGCTAACAATTCATGCAGCGCAGCCATATGAGGTTTTGATAGGAGAGCACGCTCTAGGTGAGGTGAACAAGCTGATTCAGGATCTGCAACCGAAAGTCTCTTCAGTTTTATTATTAATTGATGAAAAAGTTTATCAGCTTCATCAGCAGACTGTTGAACAGAACCTTCCCCACGACGCGCTTTACGTTTTGCCTCAGGGTGAGAAGGCTAAAACCTTTTCAGTTTATGAAAAAGCAATGGGAGCAGCGCTTGAAGCAGGGCTTGACAGACATTCACTAATTATTGCATGCGGAGGCGGTGCTGCAGGAGATCTTGCAGGCTTCACTGCAGCAACTTATATGAGAGGGATCAGATATATTCAGGTCCCGACAACCATTCTTGCCCATGACAGTGCAGTTGGTGGTAAAACAGCAATCAATCATCCATTTGGTAAAAACATGACGGGAGCATTTCACCAGCCGTCTGCAGTCGTCTATGACAGTCTTTTTCTATCGACTTTACCTTTAAGAGAAATCAGGTCAGGCTTTGCAGAAGTAATAAAACACGCGCTGATTGCAGACCCTGAGTTTCTGAAAGAGCTTATTGATCATGTAAAAGATCTTAAAGAAATTGACGAGTCATTTTTATTATATGCATTAAAAAAAGGCATTCAGATAAAAGGTGAAATTGTCAGGCAGGATGAACGTGAACAGAATGTCAGAGCTTATCTGAACTTTGGTCATACTTATGGTCATGCTGTTGAGGCCTGGTCAGGATTTGGTGATAAGCTGCACGGGGAAAGTGTGATGATCGGGATGGTTTATGCACTGTTATTGAGCGAAAGAAAAACCAGCCTGGATTTTAATACTGATGAGTTTATTGGTTGGGTGAAGTCTTTAAGTTATGAAATTCACATAGATGCTCCTTTTGGAGAATTACTGGCACTGATGAAAAAAGATAAGAAAAACCTGAATCAAATGATCCGTTTCGTATTATTGAAAACGGTAGGTCAACCTGTTTTAACGAAGGTCGAACCTTCTGAACTTGAATACATTCATCATTCACTTAAGCGGAAGGGGGAAATACAGTGATACGGGGAATAAGAGGAGCAACAACAGTCGATCATGACGGGCAGGATGCAATTGTTGAAGCCACATTTACACTACTGCAGGATATGATCAAAAAAAACAAAATCGATCCTGAAGATACTGCCTCAGTTTTTATTTCTACAACCGAAGATATCAGATCAGTGTTTCCTGCAAAGGCTTTAAGAAAAATTGAAGGATGGGAATTTGTACCGGTAATGTGTATGAGAGAAATTCCTGTAAAAGATGCGCTGCCATTTTGTATCCGAATCATGGTACATGTAAACACAGAATTAAGCCAAAAAGAAGTTCAGCATATTTACCATCACGAAGCTGTAAAATTAAGACCGGATCTGATCGGCGCACACAGAAAGGCGGATTCATGATGTACATCAAAGATCAAGTGAAAAAACTGACACCTTATAAACCCGGGAAAACGGTAGATGAAGTAAAAAAAGAGCTGGGTCTGAGTGAGATTATTAAGCTCGCTTCAAACGAAAATCCATTTGGCTGTTCTGAGAAGGTTGGACAAGAATTGACAGCACATGCGATGAATTATGCGATATATCCGGATGGCGGCGGTTCAGTGCTGAGACAAGCGCTGACAGAATTTTATCAGTTGCCTGGAGAACAGTTCATCCTTGGAAATGGATCTGATGAGATCATACAGATCATATCAAGAGCAATGCTTGATTCCTCTAAAAATACAGTGATGGCAGCACCTACCTTTCCACAATATAAGCATAATGCGGTTATTGAAGGAGCAAAAGTTATTGAGGTGCCACTGATTGATGGCAGACACGATCTTAATAAGATGGCAAGTGCTGTTGATCAGGACACTGCCGTAGTATGGGTGTGCAGCCCGAATAACCCCACTGGTGTCAGCATCAGCGATCAGGACCTGAAACATTTTATCGAACAGATTCCTGATCATGTAGTCATTGTACTTGACGAAGCCTATTTTGAGTACGTCACTGCGGCTGACTATTATGACGCGCTGGAATTAATTAGAAAGTATCCTAATCTGATTGTTACAAGAACTTTTTCTAAAGCTTACGGGCTTGCAGGATTCAGAGTAGGCTATGGAATTGCACAGCCTTCATTGATTCAGGCACTTGAACCGGTAAGGGAGCCTTTTAACACGAATGCACTGGCACAGCTCGCGGCAGCAGCTGCTATAAAGGATCAATCATTCATTCAGCATTGCAGAGAACAAAACAGAAATGGAATTGAAAAGTTTGAACGGTTCTGCACGGAGCATAATCTCGGCTTTTTCCCGACGCAGGGGAATTTTATTCTTGTTCATTTTAATAAAGATGCCAATGTAATGTTTGAGGCACTGATGAGAAAAGGAATCATTGCGAGAAGCGGTCACGCGCTTGGCTATCCCGAAAGTTTAAGAATAACTATAGGGACTGAAGAGCAGGTGAATAAAACGCTGAAGGCAATCGAAGAGATCATTTCGCAATAAAGGTTGTGAGGGAATGAATGGACATGTATTTATAATCGGGCTCGGCCTGATTGGGGGCTCAATAGGTTTATCGATCCTTAAGGAGCATCCTCAGGCAACGGTTACCGGTTATGATCTTAAAACAGATGAAATGAAACTTGCAAAAGTTTTAAAGGCAATTAACAGAACATCTAATTCCTTCAGGGAAGACGCTGAGCAGGCTGATTTAATCATTATTTGCACACCGGTTAATGAAACGGAAAATCTAATGAAATCGCTCGCTTCTTTTAATCTGAAACCGGATGTCATCATTACTGATGTAGGCAGTACGAAAAAAAATATCATGACAGCAAGTACCGTTCTGACTGAAAAAGGGATTACATTTATCGGCGGGCATCCGATGGCTGGCTCTCACAAAAGTGGTGTGTCAGCTGCGAAGGCATTTTTATTTGAAAATGCCTTCTACCTGTTAACACCGGGAGAAACTGCCAGTATAGGATCTGTTAATCAATTAAAAACCTGGTTAAATGGAAGTAAGGCGAAATTTCTTGAAGTAAAACCTGAAGAGCATGACCACATTACAGGGATGGTCAGTCATTTCCCACATATTATTGCCTCTTCACTCGTTCATCAGGTAAAGCAGAATTACAAGAGACAGCCGCTCGTATCCAGTCTGGCAGCCGGTGGGTTTAGAGACATCTCAAGGATTGCATCTTCAAATCCTTCAATGTGGAGAGATATTACACTACACAATATCGATACGCTAAAGGACTTACTGAAAGAATGGCAACAGGAAATGAACCGGGTGATCAATATGCTCGACGGTAATAGCGGAGAAGACATTTATCAATACTTTTCTGAAGCGAAGCAGTTCAGGGATTCAATGCCGATTTTGCAAAAAGGAGCCATACCTTCTTTTTATGACCTGTTTGTAGACGTACCTGATTATCCAGGGGTTATTTCTGAGATTACAGGACTTCTTGCTAAAGAGGAGATCAGCATTGTGAACTTAAGAATCATGGAAACCAGAGAAGATATTTATGGTGTCCTCTCGATCAGTTTTCAGACTGAAGAAGATCGAAAAAGAGGTGCAGACTGTATTACATCCTTGACCGACTATGATGTATTTACAGTTTAAAAACTCAGTTATGTTAAAGCAAATTGGCTTTTGCTTGATGATTGTAGTTGAAGCTGGTGACTCCCATAAGGAAAATCCGGACTGGTAATGCCCCGCATGCAAGGCGTGAGAGGTCAGCTATCCGACTCTGCAATCAACAAATCACTTTAATGCAGCGAAAAACGTAAAGAGGAGTTTTTGTGATGAGTTTACTTCAATTTGATAACCCTTCTGTTCAGGGAGAAATTAAAGTGCCCGGTGATAAATCTATCTCACACAGATCAATCATGTTCGGGGCGATCTCTGAAGGCGTGACAAGAGTAACAGGATTTTTAAAAGGTGATGACTGTCTCAGCACGATTGACTGCTTCAGAAAGATGGGTGTTACGATAACTGAAAAAGATGATGAAATCCTGATTGAAGGGAAAGGGTTTAAAGGTTTGAAAGAACCTGAAGAAATTTTGGACACCGGTAATTCAGGAACAACAACAAGGTTGCTGCTCGGAATACTGGCGGGGCAGCCTTTTCATTCAGTGATAACTGGAGATGAATCTATTGCAAAACGTCCTATGAATCGTGTAACAGTGCCTTTAAGGGAAATGGGTGCTTTTATAGATGGAAGAGACAATGGCAACCTGACACCATTAGCAGTAAGGGGCGGGGAATTGAAATCTTTTCACTATACACTTCCCGTTGCCAGCGCACAGTTAAAGTCTGCCCTCATTTTAGCCGGGCTTCAGTCTGATGAAGAAACAGTGATCGTTGAGCCGGAAAAAACAAGAGATCATACAGAAAAAATGATCAGACATTTCGGCGGACATATAACGCGTGAAGGGTCAACTATCAGAATAACTGGAAATCAGCCGTTTAAAGCAAAAGATGTACATGTGCCGGGAGACATATCCTCTGCAGCATTTTTCCTGACTGCTGCTGCTATTACAGCTGACAGCAGTCTTAAGTTGAAAAATGTCGGATTAAATGAAACAAGAACAGGTATTCTTGATGTACTGAAAGAAATGAATACCGACTTTGAAGTAACATCGACCAGTCAGGATGAAGAGCCACAGGGGGATATTCTAATCCGCAGCAGCTCACTCACCAGCTGCGAAATCGGTGGTGAGCTTATTCCAAGGCTGATTGATGAAATTCCGATCATTGCCCTCCTTGCTACACAGGCACAAGGGAAAACGGTGATTAAAGATGCTGAGGAATTAAAAGTAAAAGAAACAAACCGTATCGATGCTGTCGTTGAAGAGCTTAAAAAGCTTGGCGCTGATATTACTGCAACTGATGATGGTATGATTATTAATGGCCCGGTGAAGTTAAAGGGTGGTCATGCTGACTCAAGAGGAGATCACCGGATTGGCATGATGCTCGCTGTTGCTTCACTTGTTACAACAGGGCCAGTTCAAATTGATGGAGCTGAGTGCATTAGTGTTTCATACCCGGACTTTTTTAAAGACTTGTCAAAGGTGACATCCCGTTAATAAAACTATCCCAAAAGAGCAGAAATTTCTGCTCTTTTTAATTGAAAAAAAAAGGATTTTCACGTACAAAAAGTGAATATAACCCAATAGCTGTTATGAATTAAAAGTGTTTAACAGCTGAGCCTGACATCCTTATCCGGCTGAAGCAATAAGAGGTTATAGTTGAATCTGATCTCAAGTTCTCTTATTCTTTTATGAGATAAGAACGAAAAGAGGTTTTACAATGAATCAAATTGATCAAATGATTGACCATCTTCACGCCGGAAGTCTTGAAGAGGCAATGCAATTATTTCAGGAAATAAAGAGAACCGCTACAGACGAAGAAAAGTATGATGCAGCTGAAGCATTATTCGGGCTTGGTTTTCAGGAAAAAAGCATCGAGCTCTACGAAGATTTGATAGAGCTTTATCCTGAAGAAACAGAGCTTATTGTATTAAAAGCTGAAGCACATGCAGAGCTCGATCAGATCGAAGAGGCTATGGAATGTCTTGAGAAAATAACTGAAACGAGTGAATTTTTCTCCCGCGCGATGCTGCTCTCGGCAGATCTCTATCATATGCAGGGACTTCATGAGGTTAGTGAGCAGAAACTGCTGAAGGCCTATGAAACCGATAAATCTGAAGAGGTCATTCAGTTTGCACTTGCTGAATTCTATATTCAGCAGGGAAGATTTCTTGAAGCGATCAGATATTATAAAATGCTGACTGAAAGTGAAATTGCAGGGGTCGTTATCAGTAAGCGTCTTGGCGAATGTTACAGTGCAGGAGGTTCTTTTGAAGAAGCGCTGCCTTATTATGAAGAAGCACTTGAAAATGAAAGAGATGCGGAGACTTTATTTCAATATGGATTTACCGCTTACCAGGCAGGACACCATCTAACAGCGGCTGAAGTTTTTGAAGAGCTGATCGAGCTTGACCCTGAGTATAACAGTGCGTACAAATTGCTGGCACATTCATATGAGCATGAAGAAGAGATCAGTCTTGCGCTTGAAGCAGCAGAAAAAGGTGTTTCACATGACCCGTTCAATAAAGAACTGTTTTTAACTGCAGCTAAATTAGCATTAAAATCAGCAGATGAAGCTAAAGCTGAAACATTTTTACGTGAGGCGATCGCAATTGACCCGGATTATTTAGAAGCTGCCTTGATCCTTAATAAGATTTTACTCAGACAGGAAAAGCCTGATGAGTGTCTTGATATCATTCACACAGTGAGAGAGTCCGGAGAAGATGATCCGCAATTTTTATGGGATGCTGCGAAAGCTTTTGAACTGAAAGAGGAATTTTCTGAAGCAGCTGAAGAATATAAAAAAGCTTATGTGGTATATAATGATCATACCGATTTCCTTCAGGACTATGGAAACTTTCTTTTAGAAGAAGGCAGACAACAGGAGGCTCTCGAAGTATATCTCAAGTTATCTGATAGAGACCCCGCTAATGAAGAATGGCAGATGAATATAGAACATTTAAGACAAGAATAAAGGAGGGATTGGCTTGGCCCCATCCATTTCAGCAGATGAAAAAAAGGATTTTATTAAATGGTTTCTCCAGCATTATCAGTTGAAAAAAAGAGAATCAGTCTGGATTATGAATTATTTGCTGAGCCATGACCAGTTAATTGAGCACTTGCATTTTGTAGAGGATGCAAGATATTGTCCGCGTGGAATTGTAATGTCTACTTCCTGCAGTGATGAGGTTCCATTCAGGTTTTACAAAGAGCAGGTAATGACAACAGATGCTGAGAAATCATTTCATGATATCCGGCTACATCGTGAGGAGGATTTGTATATTCAGCTGAATTTTGAATCTGCATATTCTTCTTATCAATATGCAGCAGTGCTTGAAGAAAATCCTTTTACACCAAAAGAAATCCATTTATCAAAAAAAGAAAAAGAGATGGCTGAGCAGTTTCTTAATGACAGCATTCATGAAAATTTAAAAAACCAGCTGATGAAAGAAATTGATAAAGCATTAGATGAGCAGGATGAGCAGAAATTTAAACAGCTGACGGAGCGTTTAAAAACGCTGAGTTAATAGATAGACAGTGTGAGCTGTCTATTTTTTTATGCTACAATTTAAACGTTGAACCAGACAAAGGAGTGTTAAATATGATTTGGAATACAAAGGATATCGAATTATTTTTTCAGGAACAAAAATACATAGATACTGCAGTCGTTCCGCTTTTGCCGGTTAGCTTTGGAGAACAGGCAAAACAGGAAGCAGATCAGGCTGAGTTCATCCCGCTTGTAACAGCTATGCTCGAAAAGCAGTTTAAGGGAAGGATGATGCTGCTTCCGCCTTTTACTTATTTTTCTTCGGAAAGTAATGAACAAAAAAAAGACAGAATGCTTGAATGGGCAGATAATTTAAAAAAGAACGGATTCGACCATATATTTCTTGTAACGTCTGATGCTTACTGGAGGGAAGCTGAAGATGGTCTGAACGCGGATTTAATCTGGCTTCCGTCTATTCCAATGGAACATATGGAGGGTAAGTATAAGCAGAAAATCATTGAAGATCAGGTCAGCCAACTGTTGAAAATTGTTGTCGGTAAATGGCAGGCGAACTAACGTTCAAAAAAACTTCACATAGTTGAAATGAAAAGGTTTAACGGATTATTGACCTTGATAATATATTGATATATCATGAATATGTCCTAGTTATATATTTGTGCGAAAAATGTCCGAGGGACTGACCTGACGGTAGAGGGGGGAAATTAATGAGTAATCAGCGTGTTTCACGTCGTCAATTTTTAAACTATACATTAACTGGTGTAGGCGGTTTCATGGCTGCAGGTATGCTTATGCCAATGGTGCGTTTTGCGATTGATCCTGTATTAACTGCTGAAGCCGGAGGGGATTTCATCTCTACTGGTACTTCGGTTGATGAATTGAGTGACGTACCAACCCGTGTAGACTTTTCTTATGAACAGAAAGATGCATGGTATACGTCCGAAGTAACTCAGACTGCTTGGGTTTATCTTGATGAAAATCAGGAAGTTGTTGCACTGAACCCAACATGTAAACACTTAGGCTGTACAGTTAACTGGGAAGGAAGAGAAAGCGATCCTAACAGATTCTTCTGCCCTTGCCACAATGGACTGTATGAAAAATCCGGTAAAAACGTACCGGGAACGCCACCGACTGCTCCTCTTGACATGTTCGAGACGAGAGTATCTGACGATGGCATCTTGCAGCTTGGACAAGTTGTTCCAAACACAATTGCATAGTAAAGGAGGCGTAATGGGTGCTTAATAAGATTTATGATTGGGTAGATGAACGGTTGGATATCACCCCAATGTGGCGTGACATTGCTGATCACGAAGTTCCTGAGCACGTTAACCCCGCTCACCACTTCTCAGCTTTCGTATACTGCTTCGGCGGATTGACATTCTTTGTTACCGTTATACAGATCTTATCCGGAATGTTTTTGACCATGTATTATGTGCCGGATATCGAAAATGCATGGCGTTCAGTTTATTACTTACAAAATGAAGTTGCCTTCGGCGTTATTGTCCGTGGGATGCACCACTGGGGAGCCAGTCTTGTTATTGTCATGATGTTTCTTCATACTTTACGGGTATTCTTCACAGGTGCCTACAAAAAGCCGCGTGAGCTTAACTGGGTAGTAGGCGTACTTATTTTCTTCGTTATGCTTGGACTAGGTTTCACAGGTTATCTTCTGCCTTGGGATATGAAAGCGTTATTCGCAACTAAGGTAGGTATTGAAATTGCTGCTGCAACACCATTTATCGGTGAGCAGATCCGTGTTCTATTAGCAGGGGATGCGAGCATACTGGGTGCTCAGACATTAACCAGATTCTTTGCAATTCACGTATTCTTCCTGCCAGGTGCACTACTTGGTCTGATGGCAGCCCACTTTATCATGATTCGTAAGCAGGGTATCTCAGGACCACTGTAAAAACATCTGGATTGAAAAGGAGGGAAAACTATGCATCGTGGAAAAGGGATGAAGTTTGTCGGAGACTCGCGTGTTCCGGCGAATCGTAAACCAAATATTCCTAAAGATTACTCAGAGTTTCCTGGAAAAACGGAAGCTTTCTGGCCGAACTTTCTATTAAAAGAATGGTTGGTAGGTTCTGTGTTCTTAATTGGCTTCTTAGCTTTAACCGTAGCGCACGAACCGCCGCTTGAGAAAATAGCTGACCCGACGGATGCAGGATATATTCCTCTTCCTGACTGGTACTTCTTATTCTTATACCAGCTGCTGAAATATGATTTCGCTTCTGGTCCATACAACGTAATTGGTGCTTTCGTTATTCCTGGTATTGCATTTGGCGCTTTACTGCTTGCACCATTTCTTGATCGCGGACCGGCGCGCCGTCCTGGTAAGCGACCGCTTGCAACAGGATTTATGCTTCTTGCTGTTGCTGCAACGATCTTCCTGACTTGGGAATCAGTTGCTTATCACGACTGGGAAACACAGCGCAGTCAGGGTGAGATCGTAGCTGAAGTTGAGATCAATACTGAAGCAGAAGGTTATGCGATCTATGAACAGCAGGGCTGTATTAACTGTCATGGTGAAAACCTTGAAGGTGGAGCAGGACCTGCACTAGCTGAATCAGGCCTGTCACCAGAAGAGATTGCTGACATTGCAGTTAACGGACAGGGCAATATGCCTGCCGGACTGTTTGAAGGTTCAGACGAAGAACTTCAGCAGCTTGCTGAATTCCTCTCAGATCCTGCAGCAGAATAATATTTAAAAGAGCCGGATAATCCGGCTCTTTTTTTAATCATATTGTTTAGTTAACTCCAGCATACTGAATAGCTGCTGATTGAAAATACATGGTCTGCTATCCTGTAACCACATTAGTCGGCCACTGTTATTTAATCAACAGTCACGAGTAACAAAACAAATGATAAACAATTGATCCATTTGACTGTGGAGGTAGGAAAATGAAGGAATATATCTATTCTTGGCTGACAAACCGTTACTTTCTGATTATCCTTTTTATTACAAATCTTCTTGGTACAATCTACGGCTACTACTGGTACAGATTTCAATTGGCAGATACAGAACCGATCTTTTTAATCTTTGTACCTGACAGTCCGACTGCCAGTCTTTTCTTTACCATTGTGATTTTCGGTTATTTAATTAACAGGCAGTGGCCGCTCATTGAAGCATTGGCAATCATTACGCTTTTTAAATACGGGATCTGGGCAGTTGTTATGAATTTTTTGACCTGGGGTGTGACGGGTGAGATGTCTGCCGTTGCATGGATGCTCGTACTCTCACATGCTGCGATGGCAGTACAGGGTCTTTTATATGCTCCATTTTACAGAATGAAGATCTGGCATATCGTTCTGGCTGCTGTATGGACATTTCATAATGATGTGATTGACTACGTGTATATGCAGTATCCTGTGTATTCAAGGTTAGCTGAAATGATTGACCACATCGGTTACTTCACTTTCTGGTTAAGTGTTTGTTCGGTGTTAATCGCATGGTATGCGGGAATATATCGAAAAGAATGGCAGAGGTCTTTACATAGAAAAGAATAACAGGCATAGCATAGGTCAAGGAGGAATGACTTATGCTGCTTACGGTGTTCAATATTCCGTTTATCGTGTTCAGTTTGTTTACACTAAGTTCTATTCTTTCCGTTCTATTTTATGTTTCATGGCGAAAATATGTCGATCACAAAAAGAATATGCCGGAGCGTGAACGTAACAATTGACAGTAAATTTAATTCAAAGGTAAAATTTAATCAAACAAA